>NZ_JIAF01000004.1:0-332698 GCF_000688375.1 Prevotella sp. HUN102
GCATTTTGGGTAAAAGCAAATGCTCCAATACAGCTTAATATGGGCTTTATGAATCCGAAAGGCGATAAGAGAGTTGCACCATATAAGTATTTTACAGCCGATACAAAATGGAAACGAGTTGTATATACATTTGTGGCAACAGGAGATAGCCAACCCGATACAGAATTGTTTTTCCGCACCGATACAGCTGATATGCAATTTGCAAACTTATATATGACAAAGTTTGTTTTAGTTGAGGGGAACAAAGCCCCCGAATGGAACTCAAGCAACCAAGAGGTACAGAGCATGATTAAGGCTAACAAGGATTTATTAAAAGCCATTACCCAAAACTACACACAAATTGAGGGTGGGCTTATCCTATCCACATTCTTAAAGCTGGGCGCATTACAAAAAAGTGATGCTTGGGTTGAGAGTGCAGGCTTAAAAGCTATGCTCAATAGTACAGATGAGATTGCTGCATATTTTGGAGGCACTTACCAAGAGGCATTGGCAGGAAACAATGAGGGTATGACTATTATATATCACAATGGAAAGCTGAAAGCACTCAACGCAGAGATTACAGGTACTATAAATGCTACAAATGGAACTTTTAGTGGAAAATTAGATGGTGTTACAGGTACTTTCCGAGTTTTACAAGCTCTTGATAGTAACGGTAATGTAAAGGCAGAGATTGGCTTTAATTCCAGTGAGGGGAAGCTGTATTTTAGTGGAGATATGCAGCACCAAGGAACTAAGGACGGACGTAGCTTGCGCTTTTATTCCTCTGATATTTGGTGTCGTGGCTCATTTGGAGCAAGAGAAAGAAACTTGTTAGTTATCAAGGGAGCTTATGGTTATTATTATCCAAACGGTGTGTACACAGATGGCAACTATGTAAGTTTAGCATCTAAAACCAGTAGTAATGGGGAAAGATATTATGAGGTTGATTGCTATGGGCGAACTGGCGATTACAGCGGTTTCCCTGTTGATACCATAATCTTTAACATACAAGGTGGCTCTGTATTTCAATACTGCTTAAATGCTGCTGCAACACAAAGAATAATGATTATCAATGGTAATGATAGCAGCAATAATGTTAAAATCTTCTCCAATGGTAGAGCAGTTGTTTGGAATGGTGGAGAGATTGCAGAGGTCGTGCAAATGCCTACTCCCTCTTCATTCACAACACCAAGCATAAATACAAATCATTTAGGTGCTGGTTTGTTGGTGGGAGCTTTTAGAGATAATAACTGGCAATAATTGCCTATACTTTCAAAAGTTAGACAAACAAAGCGTGAATATAACTAACGCTTTTCGTATTTTTGAAGCGTAGAAGAATAAACAAATAATAATTAAACAATAGCCAAATGGGATTACTTATTGGTGTTGGGAACACAGTACCCAAATTTCCATACCAAGAGTTATGGTATGGCATTCGCATTAACCTCAAAAATGGAGGGCATAATGTAGCAGATGGTAAGGTTGAGCGTGTGGGGAACTTAGACCTACATCGCTCATTGCCTATACAGAAACGTATTAGGCGTTATGTAGCACATGAAGATGGAACGGTTAATTATTGGCTGGGGGCTAACGATAGCACCTTAAAAGAGGGAGGAGGAGCTGCAAAACTTAATGCTGTTGATGGTATTGTGCAACTCTACAAGCCCGATTATTACCGTAAGTTTGAGTTCGATGGGGATTACCTCCTTGTAGCCATTAGTGAGGTTGCATTGCCTGGATTTACACGTATGAAAGAGAAATCTCGTAGTCCGTGGCTGGCAACATTCAACCGCACAAACAATAAGCCCACCTGTGCATCTTTCCTACAATGGGAAAGCAACGGCTCTGTAAAGCGTGTTGCTGAAACAGGGCTGCTTGACCTACTCCCAAATGCAGCAGATTACAGAGGCGGTACTAATGTTACTGGCAACGATGGAAAGCCAACAAGCGTGCTGGGTATGCCTGCAACAAGCACCAACAAGGCTACTATACGGACACGGTGCAAGAGTTTGGGCGACAACTGGCATTGTGGAGGTTGGCGTTTTCGTGAAGAAATGAGCTGGTTAATGGCTATTGAATTTGGAGAACTTGATAGCCAAGCTCCTTACAATGCTCAAAAAACAGAAGATGGGTTTGCGCAAGGAGGATTGGGCAACGGCTCTTATGTAGGTGGAGAATGGGGAGGTTTTAATGGCTGGCAGCCATTTATTCCTGCTGGTATCACTGCCAAGCTGGGTAACAATACTGGAGTTGTTGATTACCTAATTAAAGAGTGGAAGAGCGGAGTAGATAAAACCATTAAAGTAGCCAGTTACAGAGGCTGGGAGCAACCGCAACAATACCTGTGGGAGCATAACGATGATGTGCTGGTATTCTATACACCTTTTGCAGATGGTGGAGCTTGTAAGTTGTATTTATGTAGTGACCCTGCAAAGTTTACCACTCCAAGCGACCACGCAGGGGAAAATGTAGATGGTTATCAAGAATTAGGATTGCTACCTACTGGTAGTAACTACATTTCTGAAATGGGAGTTGCCAATGGCTACTCTTTCCCAAGTAGCGTAACAGGTGGAGCTGCTAATAAGAATTATTGCGACTATTTTTGGAGGCAGACAGTAAATGCCACAAACAATGCTGATGGCTGGTATCAACTCCTCTCCTCTGCTGGTGCGTACTATTCGGAGCATGCGGGTGTTCGCTGTGCGTATGCGCTTCATCGAGGTGCGGATACGGGTGCGGTTGCGACGTGGGGTTTCCCCTTGTGCCTTGAATTTCCGAGTTCCGATGGCATTTAGTTTTGTTTGAGTAAAATATTGCTCTGTGTGAGTTCATAATAATACGGTTACGGTGGTTCGGGAACTCCTCTCCTCTGCTAATGCGAACAATTCGGAGAATGCGGGTGTTCGCTGTGCGAATGCGAATAATCGAGGTGCGAATACGAATGCGAATTGGGGTTTCCCCTTATACCATAATTACGGTTTTCCCTTTTAAGGAGAATCTTTGCAACCACCGTAAACCTTGCCTCACAAAAGCACCTTATACAAGGGTGCTGGCAAAAGAATATGGTTAAAATAAAGTGCTGGTAGATTGTGGTTTACCACAAGTGCGAAAGCTCTTATAAAACAATGGCACATAAGATATATGCAAATAGTGAGAATGGGTATTGGAGGGTATGCAACCCTCTAAACGTGCTAAGAGCTACGAATAATACCATACGTGGCAAAATGAATAGACACGATGTAAAAGATTACTAAAACGTGCTATTGTGATGCTATAAAAAATGTATGGGAGATGCTGGAATATCAAACATTCAAGCCATCAAAATACACAGAGAAAACTATTTTTGATGTGAAGCAACGCAACCTCAAAATAGCACCGCTATACCCCGATAGAATAGTACACCACTGCTTGATAGATGTTATTGAGGAAGATTTGCGCAAGATTTTTATTGCCAATACCTATGCTTGCATTAAAGGGCGTGGAATACATAAGTGCCTAACCGATTTGAACCGTGCGTTACAAAAAGATAAAGCAGGTACAAAGTATTGCCTAAAAATAGATGTAAGGCATTATTACGATAGCATTGTACATAGCATACTCAAAGATATAATAGCAAAAAGCTATGGGGATAAAAAGCTGCTTTGGCTTATGCACCTTATAATAGATAGTACAGAGGGCGATATTGGTTTACCAATAGGCTTTTTAACAAGCCAGCATTTTGCAAATTGGTATTTAAGCCCATTTGACCATTGGGTTAAAGAGGTGTTGCGTGTAAGGTATTATTACAGGTATATGGACGATATTGTAATACTCGCTAATAGTAAAGCAAAACTGCACTATATACTTGAACAAGTAAGAGAGTACTTGCAAACAAAGCTAAGGCTAACTATAAAAGCAAACTGGCAAATATTCCCAGTAGATGCACGCAGTATAGACTTTGTAGGTTACAAAAGCAACCATTACAATATATTGGCACGAAAAAGCATTTTGTACACCTATTGGAGAAAGTTGAAAAGGCTGCAAAATAGTTATGGAGCGATGACAGAAAGCGAGTTGCGACATAAGCTATCTGCACACTTTGGCTGGCTGCAACATTGCTCAAACAAGCATTATAAAGAGATAATAAGTTTAACATTAAAACAGATAAGAATAAAACAAATGGAAGAAAAAAGATTGAGTACAGGCTTGCATAGCGATAGCGTGCAGCCCACGTTTGATGTGATTGATAGAGCGAAAGGTACAACGCTGTACAATTTCAACCAGCACTACGAGCAAGTAGATGATGAGCAAGGTAAAAAGCACAAGGTTAATGTGTATGATAGCCTTTTGTGTTATTACCCTGTTACTGCCAATACTGTATTGGAAACTCTCATTATGGCTAAGTATAGCGATAACCTTGAGAAGAAACTGCTCAACGATTATAACGCAGCAGTAGCAGGTATTGAGGACGAAAGCAAGAAGCAGCCGTACCTTGATTTCCTTGCAGAGCGTAAGGCTTTGCGTGCTATGGTTGATGCAGATTGTGCAACTAATAACATTCCTATGGAGTAAGATATGACAGAGGAAACTTACGATTTTGCAGACCTCCCACTGCAAGGGGACGGAGCAAACCCACAAAAGCCAAGTGGAGATTACCCCAGTATAGACACTGTAATAAATAAGCCTATTTGGTGTACAGGTTTTACAGAAGATGTTGATACTGAAAATGGCAAACGCACTCTTATACGATTTAAGTGGGATTTGGGAGAGGCTGAAACGGCTTTTTGGACGAGCAGCAAGAAACTGCTTGCCATTGTAAAACACCCAAATATCCGTTTTCCTTTCCATACCATTATTAAGGTAGTACTCATTAGAGAAATGGCTGGCTTTGAGTTTCGCAGCGCAAAAGAAGCCATATCGCAAGATGATATAGATGCGTACAACCTCTATTTAATGAAGAAACGTAGTTATATGAAGCAAAGGAGATAAAGTATGAATTCAATCCTTAATTATGAGCAGTTACGCCTTATAGTCGTTACTGTAATTAGCACCCTATTAGGTATGATTACGCCTACTAATGGGTTTGTTTTAGCTCTCATTATTATGAGTAGCTGGAATATATGGTGTGGTATGCGTGCAGATGGTGTGGTTATACACACCTGCAAGAATTTTAATAAAAAGAAATTCAGAGGAGCATTAAAAGAATTGTTGCTTTACATTGCTATTATTTACCTCATACATTCTGTAATGGTTATGTGTGGAGATAAGGCAATAGCCTTGTATGCTGTAAAGAGCATAACTTATGTATTTGCATACGTTTACCTACAACACTCATTTCGCAATTTAACTATTGCATACCCTAACAACCTTGCAATATGGGTTATTTACCTTGTTATACGTTTGGAATTTAAGCGAGCAATGCCCAGCCATATTAAACCTATTATTGAGCAATACGAGCAAAAGAAAGCAAAACAAAAAGAAGAGGAGGCAAAAAATGAAAGTAATAATTGATAATGGACACGGCAAGGACACACTGGGCAAACGTAGCCCAGTGTGGGCTGATGGCTCACAGTTATTCGAGTGGAGGTATGCACGAGAAATAGCCGTAATACTGGAGCAAGAACTTGTAGGGCGAGGCATTGATGCAGTACGCATTGTACCCGAAGATACAGATATATCGTTACGAGAACGATGTAATAGGGTGAACAAGCTATGCGCAAAAGTAGGAGCTAAAAACTGCCTGCTTGTAAGCATACATTGTAATGCTGCTGGAAATGCAGGGAAGCCTATGCAAGCAAGAGGCTGGAGTGTGTTTGTAGGGCTTAACGCCTCACAAAATAGCAAATCATTAGCAACCCTTTTCAGCGCAAGTGCAGAGGCGCAAGGCTTAAAGGTGCGTGTTAGCTCTCCAAACCAAAGATACTGGGTGCAAAACCTTGCTATGTGTAGAGATACCAAATGCCCAGCAGTGCTAACTGAAAACTTATTTATGGACAACGAACAGGATTGCAAACTGCTACTCTCTAATGAGGGGAAACAGAAAATCGTTGAAACGCACGTGCAGGCAATCCTTGATTACATTAGTATGATATGAAAAGGTATTTAATTGTATTATTGCTTGCTGCTGTTGCGTTGGCATTTGGAGCTATACAAAGGTGTAGCAAGCTGAAAGAGGAGAACAAAAGGTTGGCAAATAACCAAACCGCTCTTATGCAAGAGGTTAAATTGTACAAAACCCAAGATGGTAAAAATGCTGCAAAGGTTGTTGAGCTATCTCTGAAAGGGAAAGAGTTTAAGCAACTCAATAGCTACCTTAAAGAGGAGGTAGAGAGGCTGGGGCTAAAAATTAAAAACCTCAAATCAGCTACCAGCACCATAACGCTTACCAGTTTGAAGATTGATACTGTTATAAAAGACAGTATTGTATTTTTACCAGCCAAAGGCATAACAGATACACTCAAATGTTTCAGCTACAACGATAGCTGGATAAATGCCAGTGGGTGTATAGGTGCTGATAATAGGTTTCAAGGTACATTTGAGAGCAACGACACTATTTCTATTATTGCTCACAGAGTACCTAAACGCTTCTTATTCTTCCGCTGGGGTTGCAAAGCGATAGAAGTTGAGGTTGTAAGCCATAACCCACACACAAAAATAAATTACGCAAAGATGATAGAGTTTCAAAGAAAATAGCTATTTTTGCAGCACATAACCACCGAGCTTTACACGCATTTTTTTGCAGTTGTGGCTCAAATGTGGTTCAAAATAGAATTACAAGTGCTTCCAATGGACTGACCCACAGCACAATAATAAGAATTGGCTATTAGCTTCCGGTTCTGAAGGTCTTGGGTTTGAATCCCAACGGAGTCACCATCACGGAACAAGCGTAAGCCCAATGAATAAAGGGTTTTCACTTGTTCCTTTTTATCTTTATCAGTATTCGTAATGTTTAAAAGTGGCATTTAAACGCCAAAAGTAATTCCAATTTGTTTTAGCAAAATTTTAGCAATAGTTATGGCAACATTCAAAGCGACTATATTCAAGGACAGGCAACGGTCAGATAAGACGTGGAACGTGGTAATACGGTTCACGCACGACAGAAAGGTAAGATACCTCTCCACAACTATGTACGTAACGAAAAAGGACATAACGGCTTCCTATAAAATAAAGAACGCAGACATTCTCGACCGATGTAACGACCTGATAAAAGTCTATCGGGAACGAGTGAATGAATTAGACTTGGAATTTAACGAGATAGATATTGACACGATTATTTCTTATCTCAAACAGAAGAAAGAAAATAATGGAGTATCCTTTACTGATTTTGCTCATAAATGGATGGCGAAGCACACCGAAATAAAGGGAATGAAGAACTACAAGACCTCTCTTAATTCATTCTGTGCCTTTATGGGACGAGATAATATACTATGTGATGAAATTACCGTAAAGATAATGAAAGCCTTTGAGGAAGCCTTAAAAGGCCGTCCACGAGCACAATCGCTATACCCTAACTGTATCGTCCGTATCTTCAATGAAGCAAGAGACTACTACAACGATGAGGATAACGATATTATCCGTATCAAGCACTCGCTAAGGAAGTATAAGCCGGTAGAGCAGAATGTGGCGGAGAAGCGTGCGTTAGACGTGGAAACGATAAGAAAAATATTTTCCCTACCTTATAGTAGGGAAATACAGAGAAATGGAAAATTAAGTAAGCGCAATCTCGCCCTTGACTGCTTCAGGCTGTCTTTCGGCCTAATGGGCATGAATTCGGCAGACCTTTATAATGCCACTGATTTTGATGGGAAGACTATCACGTACAATAGAATGAAGACCAAGGATAGGCGTAGCGATAAGGCAGAGATACGTGTGGACGTACATTCTAGTCTTGTCCCCTTAGTGGAAAAGTATCAAGGAGAAGGACGTGTATTTAATTTCTTTAAGCGTTTTTCAACTATGGAATCATTTAATAAAGCAATAAACAGCGGGTTAAAGAGCATAGGAGAAGAATTAGGTGTAGAACGGCTTCAGTTCTATGCCGCACGGCATTCCTTTGCTACTATTGCCGTGAACGACGTAGGAATAAGTAAGTATGTTGTAAATGACATGCTGAACCATATAGACCCTGCATTGAAAGTCACGGAATTGTATATCAGAAAGGATTTCAAGGCAATAAATGATGCGAATGTAAAAGTTTTAGATTATGTGCTAAATGAAAACTAACACAGCACTTAACACACGAGCTAACACAGCAAGCACCTTTGTAATTATCTGCAATTATGACACTTATAGAGTTGGGAAAAGAAAACTAACACACAACCTAACACAGCAGGTAACACAGCATAATATATTGTATTTGTCGTGTAATTTTGATATAACGAAACAAGATTTATCTAAGCAGAATTTGCTTTTCGATAATTTTTGCTATATTTTTGCAGGAAAACCTACAAAATGGAGCAGATAATCGAGACTATCAGAAGAATAGAGAAAGCACGCACGGCACTCCGTCAGGCGATAGTGGAAAATGAACTGGCAACATCACCGAAATTGAAAGATTTATCCTTGATGCCGAAGATGTACGAGGTGTTCGAGGAAATGAAAGGGCGCAATATAACAGTAAATGACCGCAAGGAATTTATCTTTGCAGTCATTTACCTGTATTCGCCTTGTAAATTCTTCGGAGGAAAGATGCCGCAGGGGATGCGCAAGGCCATCAGCAGAACGATGAAGATTGACAGTACCTGCATTTCCCGAACCTGCACGGAACTGATGGTGCTATACACCACCTATTCCGACTTCAGGCAGGGAGTGGACGAGCTGCTTAATGCAGTGTTGAAGAAGTTAGAGAGATTATCTTTCATGGCTTTCTCCCGAACGGCATCATTGATAAACCTGTTCTTGTTGGGTTGCGCATCAATAATTGTTACAAGGTCTATGTCTGCCTTGTAGTGATAGTCTTTCCCTATGCGAGGTGGTCTTCCCGCACCTACTCTTCTACCTCCACTTTTGCCTTTTGTTCCTACCATATTATCCTTTTATTAACCACTCTGCCGCCAATTCTATAAAATCAAACTGTGTCATATTCTTTGCCCGTAATGCCGATAGCGCAGCATTTAGGTTAATGATTAATCTTCAGAAACTCTTACAATGTAATATCTTTCGTCTTCTTCGTCGAAAGATTCGATTGATACGCTAATTGTAGTCTGCCAGTCGCCGTTCATTTCGCCGTCAATCTCAAACTGCTGCTCTGGCTCTGTAATGCGATAGGTATCTTCAACGACATTGTAGCCGAAACGGCTCATCTGGTCGAGAACCTGCGCCTTAACCCCTTCTGATTCTTCGCCGTGATGTTTGATTCGATAACTAAATTCTTCATAATAATTACAGTTGTTGCGGTGTGTCTCACCGTTCTAATCGTTTTGTTTCTAAATCACGATGCAAAGATAAACATTATCTTTCAAAGGTGTACACTTTTACTCTTTTATTTAATATATTTTAGTGTACACTTATTCAAATGTTAAAGTTAGGTTAAAAAGCATCTTTGATGTGCACTAAATCAAATATGATAGTTATCTTTGCATCGTGATTAAGAATAAAAGTAGTAACAATTAAACATTACGATTATGAACGCAGACATTTTTTCAGATGCAGAAGTTATTGCAATTTTTAACAAAGCTCTCAACGAGCCTACATTAGAAGAGAAAGAGACAAAGAGAGTGAGAAGAGCAAGACGGGCAAAGATAGACTTCTTCAATCTTGAAGAAGTTACAGAGAGAGAGATAAATTTATGAACTTATAAAGGTAACGAGGCGGCTAACCACCGCCTCACAATACAAAGAGATATGACGCAGATTGTAGTAGAGTTCTATGCTCGCAAAAAGAGTCTTTGGGGCGAAGAAAGATTAGAGCGCAAGATTGTCAAAACAGGCAAGAGTACCATTGAAGAAGCGTATGATGTGGCAGTGGCGAATGGGCATAACCCAAACAAAAATATACGCTGGTGGTCAGAACCCATGTAAATTGCAACAATCCGCTCGTTGTGGCTTATCACAGGGTGGATTTCTTTTTTATAATAATATTTAACCGTACCTTTGAGGTGCACAAATTTTTCAATATGAAAATTAAAGTAAATGGTCAAGAGTACGAGGCATACGACCTCGTAATGCGCAGAGAGAACGCAGAGGCAATCATTGACGGTAAGAAGCAGATGGAGATACGCAGTTTCAACAGTCATTATATGGGCTTGTTTTACGACAAAGAGAAGCGTAAGGCACTCGACCCGAACGACCCGAACGCAGAAGAGCCGTTTAAGGACATTCAATTTGTCAGATTCCACAATTACAATTATTCGTGGTATCTTGACGTGCAGATAGACGAGATAGGCAGCTTAATCCTCGACAAAGAGGGTATCGGCGGCTTGCAAGATGATTTCAATTTCCATGAGTTGGACGACGAACTTGAAAGATACAAGGACACCCCAGCCGATGAGATACCTCTTGTTTTCTACCTGCATATAAAAAAGATTGTAGGGCGTAAAGCCATATAATTCACGATAACATTAGTTACATTCAAAAGGTTGAGTTATGTCAAGAGAACCTTATGCCACGGACGCCAAGGGCAACAAGTACTATTCCCGAAAAGAGTACGAAGATGCACGTAGAAGGGCGTCAAACACGGCCGCTCATAGAAAGGCTTATGTGTTTAAGAAAATCAAGGCTTTAGCATCTTAATCTATGATTAGGGCAACTGAAATCATAGACAGGGTAGCCGAAGAGACCGACAGGGTTATATTGTTCCACTCGGCATCGGGTAAGGACAGTATAGCCCTTTTGGACTTGATTGCGCCACGCTTTAAGGAGGTGGTGTGTGCATATATGTATATCGTGAAGGACTTGCAGCATATCAACAGGTACATCAGCTATGCCGTGAACAAATACCCCAATGTTCGCTTTGTGCAGATTCCTCACTTCGCCCTTGCCTCCTATCGCAAGGTTGGCTATATGGGTTGTGCGAAGAATGAGAAGCAGAAGCAGCTGACAATGGCGAAGCTAACGGATATCGTGCGTGAGAGATACGATATCGAGTGGGCCTTCTTCGGATTCAAGAAGTCGGACAGCCTTTACAGGCGAGCAATGCTAAGGACGTATGAGGACGAGGCGATAAACAGGAAAACCAAGAAATGTTATCCGTTGTCTCCCTACAAGAACAAGGACGTACTGGCATATATCGAGCGTGAGGGGCTAATCAAACCCGAAAGGTATGGTAACGCACAATCGGCAGGGACGAATATCAGCGATATGGATTATCTGCTGTGGTTGAGAGAGAACTTCCCACAAGATTTGCAGAAGATATTAAAAGAGTTCCCTTTGGTAGAAAGGTTGATTTTTGAGTATGACAATAAAGACAAGTGAAACCTCCGTAATCAAGCGGTCGCAGATAAATCTCAATCCGCTCAACCCAAAGCGGCATACGGAAGAAGCCATTAAGTTGCAAAAGAAGAACCTGCAAAAAATAGGCTTTCTCGGTGGTATTGTTTGGAACAGGATAACGGGAAACCTTATAGACGGACATCGCAGGGTGTACGCTATGGACTTGTTGTATAAGTATGATGGAAGGAAGGAAACAGACTATGACATCAAGGTAGAGGTGTGTGAGTTGGACGACAAAACAGAAAAAGAGCAGCTTACCTATATGGCGGTCGGGAATACTAAAGCCGATTATGATCTCATTGCAAAATACGCTAATGATATTGACATTCATAACGTAGGACTTTCTGACAGCGACATTAAGGATATTCTTTCTTTTACTGATACGGACATTGAATCAGTCACGGACAGTATAGACGATTTAATACTCCCACCTGCCGAAGAAGAGAAACCAATACCATTAGAAAAGACAGCGGAAGAGAAGAAGCAGCACGTAAAGGATATAAAAGAACAGGTTAAAGAAAATGCCGAAAAAAGACAGGTAGACGAAGAGGCATATATCATGCTTTCCTTTACCAATTCTGAAAACAAACAGGCTTTCTGTGATTTGTTCGGAATTGATATATCAGATAAATTTATGAAGGGAGAGAAACTCCTTGAAATGATGGATTAAATATAAACAGTTATGGCAAAACCCAAACACGACTACGACAACATAGATTTCTTCAAGCGCATAGAAGCACTTGCAATGAATGGTTATACGGATGAGGAGATAGCAAATGAACTCGACCTCGCAGCAGACGTGTTTGGGGCTATGAAGAATGGCAACTATCAAGGGTGGAATGAAGAGGAAAACAAACGCAGAGGAAGTGAAATTTATAGGGTATTAGCGCATGGTCGCACCCGTATCAATGCCCTTGTACGCTCCGCCTACCTCAAAGGAGCTTTCGGTGGAAAGAAGACAAAATCGAAAATCGTCAAGTATGTGCAGGATAAATGCTACTGCATGGGGCAGGACAAGAAATGCCCAAAGTGTGGCGGTACAGGTTGGGTTGTCCTTACTGACAAGGCGGTAGTGCAGGAGGGCGAGACAGAACTTCCACCGAATATGCAAGCCCTCGCCATGTGGATGTACCACCACGACCCCGAATGGCGCAAAGTGGAGAGGAAACAAGACGAGGAAGCAATCGACATTCCGACAGACATCAATCACGGCGTAGATATTGGCAAGTGGATAGAAAAGGAGGTTAGCAATGATTAAGACCTTTCCAATCTATTATCCGCTGTACCAGAATACGGATAAGTTTATTATCCTCATTACAGGAGGTCGTGGTAGCGGTAAGTCGTTCAGTACCTCTACATTCCTCGAACGGCTGACCTTTGAAATGACCCCAGTGGAGAAAATAGTGCATCAGATACTCTATACTCGCTATACTATGGTTTCTGCCAATATCTCCATTATCCCCGAGTTCTTGGAAAAGGCAGAGTTAGACGGCACACAAAAGTATTTCCGTTCCACCCGTTCAGAGGTTATTAACCGAATGACAGGTAGCAAGGTAATGTTTCGTGGTCTTAAGACTTCCAGCGGTACACAAACGGCAAAGTTGAAATCCATTCACGGCATTACTACCTTTGTCGTTGATGAAGCGGAGGAGTGGGTGTCAGAGAAAGAGTTTGAGACTATCATGCTCTCTATCCGTCAAAAAGGAATACAGAACCGAATCATCATCGTGATGAACCCCACGGACAACAACCACTGGGTTTACAGGCGTTTCATCGAGAATACACATAAGGAGGTGATGTATGACGGTGTGCCCGTTCAGATAAGCACTCACCCGAATGTGTTGCACATTCACACTACCTACTTGGATAATATCGAAAACCTTTCTCCAGAGTTTATCAAGGAGGTAGAGGAAATGAAAGCCAACAACCCCGAGAAATACGCTCATACCGTCATGGGCAGGTGGGCAGACGTTGCGGAGGGTGCTGTCTTCAAACATATAGGTGTCGTTAAAGAGTTCCCGAAGTGGTGTAAAAAGGTTGCATTGGGGCAAGATTTCGGCTTCACACACGACCCCAGCGCAGGAATCCTTTGCGGTATTATTGACAACGACTTATACCTCGATGAGTTGTTCTACCACACTGGAATGTTATCTACCGACATCATCAAAGAATTGCGCAAGGTGGATGGCTTAAAGGTTTTCTCCGAGAGTGCCGACCCTCGACTGATACAAGAGATACACAATGCAGGCATAAAAATATACCCAGTGGATAAGAGCGGAAACTCTATTATTGCAGGTATTGATAAAATGCTGTCTTTCGACAATATCTTTGTTACCGAGCGGTCGTATAACCTCCGTAAGGAGTTCCGCAATTATGTATGGGACAAGGACAAAGACGGTAATTATATCAATCAGCCAATAGACGCATGGAATCACGGCATAGACGCTGTTAGGTACTATGTGCTTGGCTGTTTGTTAGGTAAGATTTTGAAACCAAAGGGCGACCTCGCAGCAGCATTTGCCCGATAAAAAGGATAATAAGATGGGAAGACAGAAGAAAATATCCGAGCTTCAAAAACTCTATAACAGTTCTGATGAGAAAAAACAGAAATTCATATTAGACACGCTATCCAATGACATGTTCAAAATGTTTTTCAA
The DNA here is from genome assembly GCF_000688375.1 of Prevotella sp. HUN102. Taxonomy (NCBI): domain Bacteria; kingdom Pseudomonadati; phylum Bacteroidota; class Bacteroidia; order Bacteroidales; family Prevotellaceae; genus Prevotella; species Prevotella sp. HUN102. The sequence goes on from NZ_JIAF01000004.1 coordinate 14,045, forward strand.
TGCAACGCTGACAATGAAAAGGAAAAAGAAAGGATAACAATATGGCAACACCGAAGACATTACAGGAAATCCTCGCAATGGAGGACATAGACCAAAAGATAGCCTACCTAAAGAAAGGCAGGCGCACGGCAACTCCTGACACCGGAAAAAACCTTGCTGACTGGGAGCCGAAACGGCACGACATCAATGATGAAACCAAGTACCCGAAGATTAAGGTGCTTGTTCAGATGGAGGAAACGAAGTTTGACGCCGAAACAAATAAAACTATAAAAATCTCTGCCAAATACGATTACAAAGAGCCTAACCGCATAGCCCTCCCTATCGAGCAGGACATTGTGAACATTCAGACAGCGTTCACCGTGGGGACAGAGCCAAAACTCGATTGTACGCCCGAAGATGACAAGGAACGTGGAGTATTTGAGACCCTCAAGCAGGTGTTCAAGAAAGGCAAACTGAAATATCAGAACCGTAAAATAGTCCGTTCGTGGCTGTCCGAGCAAGACGTGGCGGAGTATTGGTATGCTGTGAAAGATGACAGTTTCTGGGCAAGGCTGAAAAGAAAGATTGCAGGGATATTTGGGCATGTAGTCCCCGAGTATCGTCTGAAATCGCAGCTGTGGTCTCCCTTTCGTGGTGATACCCTCTATCCGTTCTATGACGATAGCGGCGATATGGTGGCTTTCTCTCGTGAGTACAAGCGTAAGGACTTAGACGGAAACGAGCATACCGTGTTTATGACCGTTACCGACACTATGGTATATCAGTGGGAATTTGATAAGACGTGGACTGAAAATGCCGAGCGTTCAGTTAAACATGGATTTAAGAAGCTCCCTGTAATCTATGCCCACCGTAGCGAATCTCTTTGCAGCAAGATTAAGCCACAGCGTGAGCGACTGGAGAAGACCCTAAGCGGTTATGCCGATTGCTTGGATTACCACTATCTCCCTATGCTCATGCTCTTTGGCGACCTCAATCCCGAGCTGCTGACTGGTGATGTGAGAAACCGAATGATGCAACTAACAGGAGAGGGTGCTAACGCTAAATACCTCACTTGGAATCAGGCAAGCGACCCTATCAAGGTGGAGATTGAAACTTATTTTAATGAGATATACGCCCTTACCAATACCCCTCGCATATCCTTTGACCAGTTGAAAGGTACAGGTAACGCATTGAGTGGCACAGCGTTCAAATACGTGTTTATGGCTGCCCACATGGCAGTACAGAACCATGCGGAGGAATTAGGACCGTTCTTCCAAAGACGTGTGAACTTCCTCGTTTCTGCCATCGGCTCACTTAACTCTTCTTTGGAGAGTGCTTGTAATACTATTGGCGTGGAAACGGAGATCGTACCGTTTATGATTGACAATGAGCGTGAGAGAGTAGATACAGCTGCGGCTGCTGTGAGTGGTGGCGTGTGGTCGCAGGAACACGGAGTAACCTATTGTAGTAATTATGGCGAGTTACAAGACGAGTTGCTGCAAATCAAGGAGGAGCAACAGGAAAAGGCTGCATTGGCACAGCCGAAAGAGGAGTAACTTCTTTTCAAAGAATATTTATCGTTTACACATTTTCGAGCCGTCTGTACGTGAGTATGGGCGGCTTTTTTATGTCATTTTGCCACAACCGAAGCGTTGTGGCTTATGCGCTGATGAAAAACACAGATTTCCACATTATAAAGTGTAATTTTGGGCAAAAGATTGTTTCAGGATAACACTTTAAGAAAATGAACATTTACGAACAGATTTTGGCAGGTCTCAAAACCAAGTTTCAAGGGGTTGAGGATGCCACCCTCCAGCGTATCGCAAGCAAGAAAGCGGAGGGAGTAACGGACGAGAGTAAGGTAAACTCAATCGTTGAGGGTATCTCCTTTCAGGACGTATTGACAAGTTATGGCGACTATCGGGCTGATGGAGCGCAGAAGACCGCAATCACGAATTACGAGAAGAAGCACAACATCAAGGACGGTAAGCCAGTAGAGGAAACCAAGCCACAAGACCCACCCACAGACCCTAAGCCTAACGAGCCGCAGGATTTGGCTGCACAGATTGCAGCAGCATTGGGTACGGCACTCAAGCCACTATCAGACCGACTGGACGCAATGGACGCAAAGACAAAGGCGGACGCACGCAACCAGCAGATTGACGAGGTGGCAAAGTCGTTTGGTATTCCCGAATTTGCCTACAAGGGCAAAGTAATCGCTGAGGATGCAGACCTTAATCAGTACTTCACGGACTTGAAGCAGGAGATGCAGAACAGCGGTTTTCAGTTCGCCAAGTCTCCCGAAGAGGGAAATCACGAACACCAGAGCGAGGCGAGTGCCATCGCCGACCAAATCAACAAAGGCACTCAAGAGATTGTAGAACAGAATAACAAGTAAAAATTATGGCAGCAGGATTTGTTTATAATTTGAAACCCAAAGAGGTGCAGGAAGAGCGTTACGATGTCTCTACCGGAGTGCGCCGTCGTGGTAACTATATCCTCGACGTGGCAGGGCTGGCAGTAGGCAGTTACCTTCCGTCTTTCCTCCCCATCGCAGCGGATTTGAAAGCCAAGTCCGCAAAAATAGCAGTGCGTGCGCTGGTCGTAGAGACAGCAGACACCACAGCAACGAAAATCAAGGTAGTCAAGAACCCTTATCTCAAAGACGGAATGATATTGGGTACTGGCGCAAAAGGAGCGACTATCCAGTCTATCGACCGCACCAATGCAGATTATGACGAGGTAACACTCGCAGCAGCATTTGGCGCAAAGGTAAACGCAGGAGACGCCCTGTTTGAGGCATCAGCAGCAGACGGTAAAACTCCTAAGATTGTGGCTAACTCCGCCCTCTATGAGAACCATAAGGTAACGGAGGGTATCAACAGCGTTGCACTTCTGATGCGTGCATTTGAAATTGAACCCGAGAAGTTGGTTATGCCGTTCTGTGCGGCTGACAAAGCCAACCTTCCTCATTTCCAGTTTAACGAGTAAAAAGAAAGGACAAGATTATGACATTGACTATTCAGACTTTGTTCAACGAACCCGCTATTGTGGGTGCCGTTATTAACCGTGTCCTTCAGACCCGTAAGGACGCTATCTATTGGCAGCAGTACCTCAACTTCCGTCGTACCACTACCCGAGTGTTCAAGGACTACATCGGTTCCGTTCGTGGAGTTATGGCAGGTAGCATCAACTCCCAGTTTGGCGAGAAGCCTATCCGTGAACGTCAGAACATCGGCAGCGGATATGGTGAGATAGCCTACCTTGGCGACCGCTATCAGATGAGCGTAGACCGTCTTGAGGATTTGCGAGACCTCATTGACAAGTACAATGCAGCGAATGCCGCAGGGCAGGTTTCCGCCCTGAACGACATTATCGCCTTCATCTATGACGACTATCGGCAGGTAATGTTGGCGGCTCACAAGCGTATGGACTTGGTTGTGGGTTCGCTCCTTATGACTGGTAAGGCTGTTGTCCGCAACAAGGACAAGGCACAGAGCGAACAGGGTGCTACCGAGTTCCTTAACATCGAGTTGCCGTTTAACACACTTGTTCCTGCAAAGAGTGATGTGGTAGTGGACAGCAAGGTGAAGATGGTTTCTTGGTTGCAGGCTAAGCTCAACGAGATTGCTCCCGACTATGGCAAGTATCAGAAGATGATTATGAGCCGTGGCACATTCGTGAAGAATATTCTCGGTTCTTCGGAGTTCGGCGAGATGTTCAAGATGCAGTTAGGACAGAATCAGATGTACCTCTCCACTGGTTTGGTTACTTCTGACCTCGCATCGCAGCTGTTCACTGGCATTGGTCTCCCTGCCATCGAAATCAAGGAGGATTATGTCAAGGAACAGACAGGCAAGAACGTACAGGTGTACGCAGACGGCTACATTACCCTGCTTCCACAGGACAAGGTGGGCTATATGCGTTTCCACACTCCTTACGAGGCTACCGACCCAGTACCGGGCATGACCTATACACGTTCAGGTGAGGGAGAAATGCTGGTGGCTTCCAACCGTGACCACAACGGCCGCTATCTCGAGTACACGGCAGAGTGGATTCCACAGATTGCAGACCCGACAACCATTACCAACATTGACCTCTCTAAGGTAAACGCAGGCTAATGACCATCAAGGAATACATATCAGACAAGTTTCAGTCTTTCGGCATACAGGTGTCGGAGGCTGACTTGTTGGATATGTCCCTCAATGCCAACAAGGATTTGGAGGAAGAGGTAAGCCAAGAGTGTATCGGCTCTGTGTCGGTGGCTATGGCTCGCTTCATCCCCTCCCTTTTGCTCCGTGCGACCTCAATCAACGAGAGCGGTTTCTCCATGTCGTGGAATATAGACGGCATAAAGAGTTACTACTCTATGTTATGCAGACAGTACGGACTGAAAGACGAACTCAACGACAACAAACCCAAAATCCGTTTCCTATGATGTACGCTCCACACATATTGCAGGTAAAACAAGTAACACCGTTTCAAGAGGATGAGTTCGGACACTCTATCCCCGGTACTGGTGGCGAGCAATGGGTAACGCTTTGCAGATGCAGATGCGACGACAACACCACAAAGGAGTTCAAGTCTGCCAATGGCGAGGTGTACCGACCTAACTATCACGTGGTATGTGAGATGAGGGTAGATGTCAAGGCAGGGACAGAAGTAAGGTGTCTTGAGGGCGACAGCGTAAGGGGCGAGGGAAAGGTTTACATTCCAAAGAGAACGAATTTCTTTAATTATACAGAACTATGGTTATAGATAGCGATTTCTCCGATGTAGATGAGTTCTTCGATGAGGGAGAGTGGGAAGTGGAAAAGGCTATGATTGATGTTGGCGATGCAGCCGTAAAGGATGCGGAGGAAAGCGGCAACTACCAAGACCACACACTCACTTTGAGAACGTCTAACGGCTACGATGTAGATAAAGACGGACTGACATTGGAGAATACAGCCGACTACGCTTCTTATGTCGAGGCAAAGGGATTTGATGTGTTGAGCGGTTCAGCATTGAGAGCCGAGAAGAAACTAAAAGAATTGTTTGAATGATAGTAACTACCGACATAGCGGATATTCTCTTCCGGGACTGCAAGGATTTCGGGATAAAGATTGTGCCGTTTGGAAAGACCCTAACAGGTGAACTGACAGGCGAGCGCATCACTATCCATGTCAAGGGGCAGACACCCGAGACATATTGGGAGAAGAGCTTCTGTGAGGTCAATCTGTGCGTACCCGACCTTAGCCCCACCGAAGCGAACTACCCACGTCTGAAAGCGTTGGAGCGCAAGGCAAAGGAGAAGTTCAGAAGCGTAACGGACACTTTCGACGGCACGAGGTATCTCTATGAGGTGGACACTATTACTATTGAAGCGGACACTGCTTTGAAGTGCCATTTTGTTAATGTAAGATTATTGTTTAATGTATTAAATACTATTTGAGTATGAAACCATTTATCGGATTGAAAGCTGTTTATTATGGTGATGTTATGAAAGTGGCTCTTACCAAGCAGGCTTTGACAACTTGGCTGGGAACAGCTAAGAAGATTGAGAACGTTCACGAGGGAACGTGGAGATACGAGCAGGAAGATGCTACGGAAACCGAGTATATCAACGAACTTACGGGCGAGCCTTATTTCATCGACCAAGAAAAGAAAGGCAAGAAAACAATGTCCATCACTATTGGAGAGTACGATGTTGAAACCAGAGTTGCCCTTGCAGGTGGAAAGGCTCTCGATGCAGGTCTTGGTTGGGAAGCACCTGCCGATATTCCTGTTATCGAGAAATGTTTTGTCGGTCTCACCAAGACTGGCAATTACATCGTGTTCCCGAAAGCCTCTATCAAGGCAAAGGCAGACACACAGAACAAGAATGTAGGCTTGGGCATCACGGCCACAGCTATGGCTACGGGCGTATCTGGACTGCAAAGCGAGTATCTCATCGATGGCTCAAAGGTGGGTTAAGCTAAGAAGATTTTAGGATAACATCGGGGTGGAACGTGGCATTAGACCACCTCCACCCCCTTTTAATTATTTTCATTATGAGCAAAGCAAGTAAATTGATTTCTGATGCAATTATCGGTGCAGATTACATCCTTGTATATGTGAACAACAAAGCCTACCCTGTTAAACCTCCGACAATCAAGAAGATGGCAGGGGCTATCTCTTGTATCAGTAATTTGGATTTAGAAGACAAAGGGACATTAAAGGAGATGTTCCTATCAGCAAAGGACTGTAAAGCATACGCACAGGCTCTCTCGTGGTTTGTGAAAGGCGATTTGTCCCTTAGCGAGGAATTACAAGAGGGTACTTTTGAAGAGGTCGTAGATGCGCTTTCTTCCGCTTTTGATTTGGTGGGTATCAACCCTTTCTTGAAAGCTGCCAGTTTGACGAGGAACGCAAGCCTGCTGGCAGCAAGTCCGAGATAGTCGGAAACCGCACCCTTTTGGGGCAAATAGCGTCATTCGTGGATAGCTTGCATCTGACGTATGATGAAGTAGTTAATATTATTCCTTACCGTAACCTTGTCATCATGCAGAAAGACAAACAGCACGAGGCTTTCGGGGAGGTCGAGAGAGAAGTATCGGACAGCGAGATGTTCGGGGGCAAGTTTGACGAGCTGAAATAAAAAAGAGGGTAGCCAAAATTAACGGCTACCCTTTTCAATGTATTTTACTTCATTTTTCTCAAAATATCTATATCCTGAAAAAGAACCAGTCTTACAAAAGAACTTATCATCTTTTATTGAATCTACTATCAACTCACGACCGTCAAAAATAGACTCAACTTTATCTCCCGGTTTTACAGCATCAAGTCTTGGGTCATATTCTTTTCTCTTATCTTTAATTTCATTATCCACAACGTCTTTTTTAACGTCGGATATATTAGGTGTTTCAAAGCAAATATGCTCCGTCAATTTCCTCACATCATTTGTCATTATCCATAACTTGAAAAATAGGATAATCTGCAATATGCCAAAGATTATCAGCAAGATTGCGAATAGATTTAAGTCACCCATACCTTTAGTTATTTTGATTATTTAATAATTTCTTTGCTTTTTCTAAGCGAGTTATAAATTCCATAACATCATATTGAACAAAAGCCCATTTCCCATCTTCATATCTTATACTCTCGTTAGTTTCAAGTGCCTGCATAACCATATCGTGGAGAGAACTATCTGTATTACACGCAACATCTGCTCTTCTTTCATTCTCTTTCATAAAAACACTAATAGCAATCTTTATAACTCTAATTTCATTTACATAGTCCTTGCGTTTTCTGTATAAGATTGCCAATCTTTCGTATGGGTGTTTTACAGGTAATTGTGGAATAATCGCCTTTTCATAAACATTTATAGCTTCATCTATCATCTTTTCCTTTTCTAAGTTAATTCCAAGACCAATCAAGCGTGAACATTCCTCAAAATGATTTGTTTCCGTGAAAGGTTCTGTTTGTATTGGTTTCTTAAATTTCGCAACATCTAAATTAGATATTACTTCCATAAGTGCATTTTCATCTGAAAGCAAGACCTCTCTTGGAGTAGAGCCAGTCGCAATTCCTACAACTCCAATTTGTTCAAGTTGGTCAATTATTCTCCCTGCCCGATTATATCCAATACTAAATCTCCTTTGTATTGTACTTGTAGAACATTGCCGCGTGGAAATGACAAGACGTGCAGCATCTAAAAAACATGGGTCAAAATTTAGTAACTTGATTATATTTTGCACCTTAGATATATCTCCCTCTTTTAATTTTAAAGTTGGTTTTTCATATTCTTTCTCCACAATGTCATTTTGTAACGGTTCGTCATTTACAATGTCAACAGAATGTTTTTCTTTAGGGTTAGGAATACACAAGCCTATAATTATACCACCTATTGACAACAAAGGAAACCACCACCAAGAAGCATTGCCGAATGTTGGTAAAATGACAGATAGAAAAAGCGAAACGAAAATAACAAGAAAGCGTAAAGGATTTGCATTTATAGTTTCATTTTCTTGTTGCCTTTTCAGATCTCTATATGGAATATTTTTTGCACCACTTATCTTTTGTCTTGCATATAATCCAGTTCCCGGTATTCCTACATTTGTATAAATACCTTTCTTTCCTATTGTAACCTTTGCTCCTCGTGGTCCAACAGATAGACTTGTGCCACTTTTGCTTACATTCAAGTGTACGCCTTTAACTATTTTAATACGCTTGCGAAATAGTATTCCCATTATTTCCTATTGTTTACAAGTTCTTCCAAGTCTTTCCAACTATCGGCATGATAGATATTCTTACCATCCTTAATTAGAGCCACGAAGTTTGCACTCCCTGCCACTTCTTCGGATGAAGCGAACAACTGCCACATAGGGACATCAAGCATACAAGCAATCTCTTCTGCTTTTTCGACAAGCAACTTCCCTCCTACTTGGCGGCTCAACGCTTGGCGACTTACATCCATCTTGTCTGCAAGTTCCTGAAGCGTCATATTCTTTTCTTTTAGTATTTCCTTTATCCTCATATTGCAAAGATAGGCATTTATACATAATGTAAATAGAACTATTTACTAAATAATGTTAATAGCAATAATTTTATTACCCTTTTCCTTATTTATGTAAATAATTCTATTTACCTTTGCAATATGATTTAGAAACAAACGATTATTTCAGCCCTACGCATCACGGTTAAGCGACTTGATTATGGCAACAACATTTAGAAGTGAATTAAGCGAGTTGATGAAGAAGAGTTGGCAACTGGTTAAGACCTACGGCATCAGTCTTTCAGAAGCAATGCACAAAGTCTGGACACTCTTCAAGTTACGCAAGGCAATGAAGAAAGGTGTAGTGAAATTCTATTACGAGAAACTTTCGGGCGAGATAAGAACCGCTTGGGGTACTCTTAGAGAAGACTTGATACCTGCCACTTCGGGCGAGAACCGTAAGAAGAATGACAGCGTACAAGTGTATTATGATAGCGAAAAGCAAAGTTATCGTTGTTTCAAGATTGTAAACCTTATTAGAATGGCATAATTTATCTTAAAGGTAGGTATTGAAATAGTTAAATATCCCTTACAAAAAGTCCACTTGTGGATTTTGAAGCGAACAAGTAAAAATGCGCTACAAATCAAGGGGTTGCAACGTATCTGTTTAATATCTACCTTTGTATCAGAAAGTCGCTCGTGTGGTAACAAGCGATAGAGAAGAAATTTAGGGGTATTGATTTTAGGTGTATGTTACCACTTTAGACACCTTTAATCTTTGCCCCTGTTTTTATAAACAAAAAGGGCAGTGTTACAGCACCGCCCAACGTGAAACAATGAACACGAATAATACAATTCAGAATTTCGACAGCAAAGGTAATCAATCTTTTGCTAACAGCAACAAAAACGCTATCCAAGTTTTCAACAATCCGCAATTTGGCGCAATCCGAACTGCTGGCAGTGCAGACAATCCTTTGTTTTGTTTGTTAGATGTGTGCAAGGCTTTAGGACTTACGACAAAGTTTGTAAATTAACGACTTAACGATGAGGTTGTTTCAAAACACCCCATCACAGACAGCCTCGGAAGAACTCAACAAGCGTTGTTTGTGAATGAAGACGGTTTGTATGATGTGATACTCGATAGTCGTAAGCCCGAAGCACGACAATTTCGCAAATGGGTAACATCAGAAGTACTGCCCTCTATCCGCAAGACAGGCGGCTACATTGCCACCACCCAAGAGGACACGCCCGAACTTATTATGGCAAGAGCGTTGCAGGTTGCGCAGCAGACCATCACCAAGCACCAGCAGATGTTAGAGCAAGCCAAAGAGCGCATAGCCCTGCAAGAGCAAGAGATAAAGCAGCAAGCCCCCAAAGTTCAGTATGTAGATGAGGTGCTGCAATCAGTGAATACCTACACATCTACACAGATGAGCAAAGAACTCGGCTTGCGAGAGGCAGAGCAACTGCACAAGATACTCAAAGAAAAGGGTATCATGTTCAAGCAGTCGGGGCAGTGGCTACTCACGGCAAAGTATTGCGGCAAGGGCTACACAAAGCCACGCACGCACCAATTTACACGCAATGACGGCAGTATAGGCACGAACACCACCACCGTTTGGACAGAGAAAGGCAGAGCGTTTCTGCATCATATTATGAACGCAGCATAAACTTATTACAGATTAAACTTTCACTAACGATTATAAACGATTGAATATTATGGCAACAGAAGATATTAAAACGGCACGTACCATCGTGCTAAGCAAAGAAACGGCAGCATTGTTCGACTGCAAGAAGAATTTGGACGAGTGTTTCAACAAATTAGGTAAGGTTCACGATAAAATCTTCTGCCACAATGAGCAGTTCGATGATAAACTGTCCAATGCCTACGTGGCGATAAATCAACTTATCATGGACTTGCTCACCGAGCAGATTGATTATAACAGCACAGAGAGCCATTACAAGGTGATATGATTCGACATACAATATTCAAAGGGCTGCCTACCATTTGGTAAGCAGCCCTTTTTTGTGCCTTTTTGCCACAATAAAAACGTTGTGGCTTATAATGGAAAATGATATACACGCTTCTAATTTATAATGGGTATTTTTGGGAAATATACATTATAAAATTAGAATTAGATATGCCGCAGTTATCATTCCGTATAAATGCTGAGTGGGAGAAAGTTCAGAAACTCAGAGATGAAATTGCAAAGTTGAAGCAGGAGATTAAAGGTACTGATGCTATTCAGAATCCTACTGCTTTCAACAATCTTAATAACAAGTTACAGCAGACCTCCAAGGAGTTAGGCAACGTAACAGGTAGGATTGCGCAGGCTTCCGCCACAATGGAGACCGATTTCAAGCAGAAAATCTTTGCAGCCTCGCAGGGTGTCAATGACTTCACGGAGAAGATTATCGCACAGAAAGCGGTAGTCAAAGATGTTGCAGCTGATGTAAAGCGGTTGGGAGAAGCCTACCGTGATGCAAAGAAGTACAGCCCAATGTCGGCAGACGGAAAACTTGCCGAATGGAAAGCCGCCAAACGTGCGCTTGAAGAGGAGAAAGCCGCCTTATTCAGCCTTACCCAAGAGCAGGCAACCGCACGCCTATTCGTAAAAAGGCTGAATGATGAGTACAAGGCATTCCGGCAGGAAGGAGGAGGAACGGCGCAGACAATGAACTTGCTTTCCTCCAAGATGAAAGGAATTGCAGCTACCGTTATGGGTGGCATAGGGCTGAAAGAACTTGCAAGCCGTATTATCTCCGTTCGTGCCGAGTTTGAGAGTATGGAAACATCACTCAAAGTGTTGCTGGGTGGAAGCCAAGAAAGATTGGATAAAATAATGGGGCAAATCAAAGAGTACGCCCTTGCATCGCCTTTGAACACAAAGGACATGGTCGGTGCGGTGCAGATGATGACCTCTTTCGGTATCGAGGCGGAGAAGTCAATCGACTACTTGAAAGCCATCGGGGATATTTCAATGGGTGATACTGGCAAATTCAATTCCCTTGCACTCGCTTTCTCGCAGATGAGCAGCGCAGGAAAATTGATGGGGCAAGACCTTATGCAAATGGTCAATGCCGGATTCAATCCGTTGGAGGAAATTTCACGCAAGACTGGCAAATCCATAGGTGAATTGAAAGAAGAAATGTCTAAGGGTGCTATCACTTCTAAGATGGTACAGGACGCTTTCATATCCGTAACATCAGCAGGTGGCAAGTTTTACGGCATGGCATCAGAGGGCGCAAAGACGCTCAACGGACAGATTTCCATGCTGCAAGAGAGCTTCGATAATATGTTCAACGAGATAGGCTCAAAGGGCGAGGGGGTAGTTATGTCTGCCGTCAAGGCTGGTACTTATCTCGTGGAGAACTACGAGACCGTCGGAGGAATCATAATGGGAGTGGCAACCGTTTACGGAGTTTACAGGGCTGCATTGGTGGCGAATATTGCACTCGAGAAAATACAAGCCTTGAATCGTCTTTCTTCGATAAAACATACCACATTACTTGGAACGATAACAGATATTCTGAAAGCAAAAACGGCGGCACTCAATACCACAATGCTTGCAAGTCCCGTGTTTTGGATAGCTGCCGCAATAGTTGGAGTGGCTTATGCTTCTTATAAACTTGTTACATCTGAATCTGCCAAGGAGAGAGCAGTCAGGAAGACCAATGAGGCTATGGAGGAGCAGAAAAAAATACTTGATGAGCGAAAAGAAAAAATAAATGACCTTATAGGTATTATTAAGGATCAAAATTCAACAGAATATGATACTTTGAGTGCATATAAAGAACTCAAGGAAATAGCTCCTGAACTGACGGAAAAGTACACGCAGCAGCAGATTGCAGCACTTGAAACTTCTGAAGCACAAAAGGAACTCAACAAAAGTATGAATGAGATTGAGTACAAGAATGTGCAAAAAGAAATTGAAGATTTGACAGAAAAGCAGAAAGAACTTCAGGGAACAATAGAACTTTATGCCAATTCCAAATCATTGACTCAAGGAGATGCTCTGAATATGGCATCTACTGCCAACGAACTAAATGAGGTCAATGCTCAGCTTGATATTCTTAACGGAAAGTTAGGGCAGATGGACACTATCAGAAAAGAGATAGAGGAAAATAATAAACCTTACGAGATAAAGCTGAAGGAAGCCGAAGGTAATGTTGAGGCAAGGCAGCATATCCTTGATTTCTATTCTGAAGCTATGACTATGATTGAAGGCTTACAGGACAGTAATGATGGTATCAACTATGACAATGCAAAAGCACAGATAGACACATTTGTTAGTAATGCTGAAAAGGAATTGGACGACTTAAGGAAGGAACAAGAAAAAGACCCTTTAAATATGTCGTTGAAACTTGAGGCTATGGAAAAACAGTCGCTTCTCAATGACATATTGGCAATGAAGGACAATTTGGCCATAACTGGTGTTACGACCATTCCTCTGTTCTTTTCGGTAAAATATGATGGAGCAAAGGGATTGTTGGGAAAGGCTCTTGAGACCCTTTCGGGTGTGAAGAAGAACAAACCTCTTACTTTACAAGACGAATATGCCAATGCCTCAAAGGAATATCTAAATGCTAAAAAGAAACTCAACGAGATAGATAGAAATAAATCGGCACACACATCGAAGGAAAGAAAAGAGGCAGAGGAGGCTGTAAAGGTTGCAGAGTCGAGATTCAGGGCATTGGGTGGCAATATTGAAACACGCAATTCATCAAGAAATAAATCAAACGAGAAGCAGCGTAAGGCAGAGCAGGCAAGACATAAGGCAGAACAGGAAGCTCGGGAACGCCAACGTCAAGCCGAGGAAGCTGCACGCAAGCGTGAAACCCTCTTCGAGAGAAACATCGAGGCCGAGATAAAGGCGGACGACGACCTTATCAGGGCAGCAGAGGCGAAAGAGGAAGAGAGAATAGCATCCATAACCGACGCAGGAGAGAGAGAACGGGCTGAATACCAACTCCAGTATGACAAGACCATCCGACAGATACGGAAGCAGGCTGATGAAATGCAAAAGGCTAAGTACGAGGAGAACAAGAAAGACTGGGATCTGAACAACACCGACAAGACTAAGGTCTATTCCGACACCGAGGAGGGAAAGAAAGGTTACAAGGCCGTGAAACTCGGCGAGAACGAGGAAAGCTACATTCAGGCGATGATTGGCAAGGCTGACCGTGAATACGAGAGCCAACAGGGAAAATGGATGGAGGAACGGAGAGACGCACTCACGGCCTACCTGAAAGAGTACGGCTCGGTACAGCAGCAGCGTCTTGCCATCGCAGAGGAGTATGAGAGGAAGATAGCCGATGCAAGGACAGAGGGCGAGCGTCTCTCCCTCAATGCGCAGAAAATGAAAGCCTTGTCCGACTTCGATATAAAGAACGAGAAAGACGGACTGAACTGGGAAGAGGTTTTCGGAGACTTGGGAAATCAGACGATAGACAGGCTCGAGGAAATCAAGGCAAGGCTGCGTGAAATGCTCAATTCCGACAATCTCGACATCGAGGGCTATAAGTCTGCCGTGGAGCAGATAGGAAAGGTAAACGACGCTATCATCGAAGCACAAGACAGGCAGAACCCATTCTTCAGCCTTACCACGGAGCACGCAAGAGAGCGCAGAAAGCTCGAGATGGAAGCCGCAGACGCCATACAGCGGCAGACCGATGCAATGAACAGTCAGGCAGCTGCCAAGACGAGACTGTTCGGCAGGCAGTATGACGCAAGACAGGCTATTGAACGCACGGGCGTGAAGTATGACGGAGACATCACGGCTTCCAACACCGACGCCATTCTTCGTGAGGTGGAGAGGAAGTACGGCACGGACAGCGAGCAATACAGGAACGTGCGTAAGGCTATGGAGAAACTCGCAGAGAGCGAGATAGCCCTTGTATCGGCAAACAAGAAGAAGATTAAGGCGGACACCGATGCAGCCAATGCGCAGGGCAAGCTCAACAAGTTCCTCGATAACATTTCCAAAAAACTGCAAGGATTCATAGAGAGTTTTGAAAAAATCAACGCCAACATTCAGGAAATGCCGAACCTCCTTTCAAATCTCGGAGTGGACGGAGACAGTGCATTTTTCAAGGGGGTCGAGGATATGGCAAATGCCTCCAACGATGCGCTCGGGGCAATAAAGGATTTCGAGAGCGGTAATTTCGTGGGTGCCGCCGCAAAGGGCGTCAGCGCAATCGGCAATATAGTCAATGCGGGGCTGAATCTCTTCGGAGGTGGGGCTGACAGCGACAGGAATCTTGAAAAAGACATCGAACGGCTTACCTCATCGAACGAGGCTCTTATGAACTCCATAGATGCGCTTTCCGATGAAATGAAGAAAGGCGCAGTTGCGAATGCTCAGGAAATATACGAGGAGCAGAAGAAGCGGCTTGCGCAGGCCGAGAGCAATACACAGGAAATGATGGAACGCTCGGCAGGCTCGCACAAGAAGGGATTCGGAGGAAAGCACTCCTCAGCTTCGGCGATAGACAGAGACCTTAGGGGAACTGACTACTGGCAGCAGATAAGCAGCCTTCTCGGAAAGAAAGTAGGAAACGCCGGCAACTTCTTCAACCTCACGAGCGAGGAAATGGCGAGGGTCGCAAGAGAGCTTCCGGAGATATACTCGAGGATAAAGTCGCTTGCGGATGACGGATACAAGGACGCCGCCCAGTTTATGGACGAGTACATAGGCTATCACAAGCAGCTTGAGGAACTCGAGACGCAGGTGTTGGAGAAGCTCACATCCTCGTCATTCGACAGCATCGTGGGCGATTTCGAGAATGCGCTCCTTGATATGGAATCGGACGCCGAGAGTTTCGCCGAGAGTTTTGAGGGGTATATGCGCAAGGCTGTCATAGGTGCGCTTGTCTCGAACCAGTACAAGCCGTTGATAGAGAAATGGTACAAGGCTTTTGCCGGTTATATGGAATCGGACAAGAAGCTCGACCCCGAGGAAATCAGGAAACTCAAGGAGACGGGCGGCTCATACGTGGACAAGGAAACAGGAAAGAGCGTTGATTTTGAGAGTTGGAACGACATCGTAAAGATGGGGATTGATGCACGGAACGCCATCTTCGGAGAACTCGGACTTGGAAGCGGCAGCCAGTCGCAGAAAGCAACAGCTAACGGTGTTACGGAAATTACCTACGAGCAGGCGAGCAACATCGTTGCGCTCACTACGGCAGGGAATATCACACGAGACCAGATAAAGGACATCATAACCCTTACGAATGCGAAGATAGATGATTTCAAGGCCGTGCAGATGGAGACAAAGAATATTGCAGACGAGTTGAGGACAATACAGGCAAACTCCTATATTGAGTTGCAGGGCATACACGAGGACACCACTGCTATGAGCAAGGCTATCAAGTCTATGAGCAGCGACGTGTCGGATATTAAGAAACAAATTAAGGATATGTAACAATGGCAGAATTACTGATTAACGGAAAGGACGCTCTGGAAGAGTGGGGCGTGAGAATGGGGGATAACTTCCTTGATACGATTAACAGCTATGATACGTTGAAAGAGTACATCACCAACAACGACCGGACAAAGGACGGTGTGCAGTACGCTGATGTCATTCCCAAAGTGAACGAGCGGAGCCTTACGCTCAACTTCACGATGCAAGGAAATAGCGCAGCCGATTTCACGATAAAGAACAAGGCATTTAAGGAAGTCATGCGAGCAGGGAACGTTACAATACAAGTACCTGCCGACAGCCCCGATGTGTATCATCTTAAATACACGGGAAAGAGCTGCACCTTTGCACGGAACACGGAAAGGACATTTGCAAAAATTGGGTTGGCTTTTGTTGAGCCGAATCCGAAGAATCGATTGTAAAATACTCAACGCAAAAATGCGTTTAGCTTTTGAATCAACAAGTTACATAGAATCTTCGACCTTATCCGAGAAAACAAGGCAGCATAAATAAAGGGTAGTCTTAATGGCTACCCTTACATCTTTCTTAAATAGAAATAGATGGATGAATATCAAGTTTTTCTTTTATTTCGTCTAATGTTTTTGCATAATACACGTACCAACCACCATTTCCACCAGCATCTCGTGCTCCAATGTAATACTTATTCTTAAAAGTAAAAAGATAGATAGTTTGATATTGCCCCTTGTATGAATCTAAATATGTATATCTTTCTCGTAAACTTTTTGTAACCTGTATGAAAAAAGTACCATATCCCCCCGTTATACTTGGAATATCAATTTCTGAAAGAACATTTTGCAATTTACCATTTTCAAAATAGTAACGATGATAGACGGGGTATGTCAGCGTTTGGTCTACGTAATCGATTCTATTGTCGTATGAAGCATTATACATTGATGTCTCCTTTCCTTTTATTGTTGGTAAATCTACTCCGAAATCAATCACGGGCATACCTATATAATTGGTAATAGGCTTTACAACAACAGGTAAATCAACGTTTTGCCCTTTATAAGAAACGGTTATGATTGCACTTCCGACATGATTACCATTCACGTGGATTTTACGGTTCTGAAATTAGGTGCATCACCACATACAGCAGGGTTTTACAAGCGAATTTCAGACCTTGAAAATAAACTGAAATAAAGGTAACGGTGGGGCTAACCACCCCACCACAAAATAATGTCCATTAATGAAGATGATTATCCCGACTGGTTAGACAATCCCGTATCGAAAGAGGAAGCCGAGCAAATGATGGCTGAATACCTGTCATACACGGCTGGTATAGACCCTGAATAGCTAATTTGCCACAACAAAATCGTTGTGGCTTTTCTATTTTCTCTAATTTCTCTTGTCCTATCTCTTCTTGCTATCTTTGCCTATATGGTTATCTACGACATAGACGGTAAGAAGCTGCTTGACGCAATCCTTACAGAGAGTGCCGAGCATGAGCAAGAGTTGAGCAAGTCAGACTTCGTGAAACTCTCGTGGGAAAGTGATGTAAAACTCACTATTCCTGCCGGGTCGTATATTGTCCCATTTGAAGACGGACTGAAATACCGCTTACTCAATGCCTACACCCCTTCAGAGACAGATAAGGGTTTTAAGTATGATATAAGTTTCCATCATCCTTTGATGTGGCTTAGTCGTGTGCCGTTTCTGTATGTGGAGAACGACTTAAAACAACAGGAATGGTCGTTTGATGGGCTGACGGTTACGGCACTTGAATACGTCTGCAAGGCTATCAATGAAGCCTTTAACATCACAGACGATAACAAGAAATTTACCTACACCCTTTGCGGCACGGTGGACGGCTCTGTTAGTTTCTCCGTATCTTCAAATGACATACTCTCCGTTCTTTCCTCTATCGCACAGGCTTGCAAGGACAACAGCTGCGAGTGGCATCTGTCATGGGAGCATCGCTGCCTTTATTTCGGGCAGATAGCCATCAACTTAGGCGAGGAAGTTCCTTTGCTCAAAGTCCACGATAATATCCAGACAGCATCGGTAAGCGAGAGTAAGGAAGATTACTACAACTGCTTCTATCCGCAGGGTTCGACAAAGAACATGAGCCGCAAGGCGCAGGTAGGAACAGGAAACGTTGCTACCCTCGCACGTTTGGGGCTTGATACCACCAAGTACCCTGACGGCTGCATTTACATCGGTACAGATGGAAAGGTTATCACAAAGGCACAGTTTGAGGCAAGCAACGCTATCAAGCAGACACTTGCCCTCTCCTTTGATGACATATTTCCTCATATCGACCTTTACGCCTACAATATCCGCAAGCGCACAAGGTATCTGAAGAACGACACCACGGGCGAGTATGAACTGGATAGCAAGGGGAACAAGAAGATATACACAGTGTGGTATATGCGCCTTGCATACTGCACCACGACAAAGGACACGAGAAAGACACTCGTAAACACCACCACCGACAACGGTATTACCCACTACTGGTATGACTACGACCTCGACAGGAAGAAACAGGTCTTGCAGGGCTATGAGTTAAAAGGGACGTTCAAGGTAAACACGCATACCACGAACAACAAGTATGACGCCCTCACACAGTCTTTGGTCGGACAGCCGAGTGGACAGGACGGCTTCGAGTTGTACTACCACGAGGAAAACAGCCACTCAATCTCGGCCAATTCATCCGAGGGAGACAGTGGAGTGTCCGTGCTTAAGGGCGACTACAAGATTAAGATGTATCAGAGCGGCGACACTATTATCCCTACCAATGAGGAAGACGGACTGATACCGCACGGCAAGGCTCTTCCAGACCTCACCTGCAACATCGTTGTGCTGTTCAACATCGTAATGGGCGAGTACGAGACAAAGCTCGCACAGGAGGAACTCGCTGCACGCACCATCAAGACCATAGAAGACAGGACAAAGGACAAGAACAACTATACAACTCGTTCCAATCCCGTAGAGTTCGCAAGGAAGAATCCTAACCTCCATATCGGGCAGAAAGTAACCTATGATGACGGCTTTGGCTATAAGCTCTCCACACGAGTTATCAAGCTCGTAACGAAACTCGACTATCCTATTATACAGGAGATAACACTCGGAAACCAAGCCATCAAGGGAACAATCTCGCAGTTGAAGGAGGATGTGAGCAACATCCTCTCTGGCAATTTCAGCGGAGGGGGAATCAACGGAGAGCAGGCATACAGCATAGTGAGAAACTACGTTGATGACCGTTTCCTCCGTAAGAACGCTCCTGACACCGCCCGTGATCTCATCACTTTCCTCAAGGGCGTCATCCTCGGTAAGGACTACTCCATTACCGCACAGGGAAAGGCCGTATTATCAAGCATCTTCGGGAAATCGTTCCAGCAGGGCATCAACGGCAGGGATTTCGGCTTCTGGACGGACGAGAAGGGACGGGGACACATAGAGACGGATTTCCTCTCGGCGAGGGTAAAGGCCGTGTTCCAGTCGCTCGAGATCAGGGAACTCTCATACGTGGGCGGCAACTTCGTGTTCTCCGGCGCAGGCGGGAAGATATACAGGGTCGCGGCGACAGACAGTCAGGGGAAGCCGACCGACGGCGAGCCTTTCGCCTACCGCTGCTATATGATAGCCGACGACGGAACGACCCGGACCATAAACAAGTTCAAGATAGGAGACCAAGTTCGCTGCCAGACGTTCAACATCAAGGAGGGCGTCTATGAGAACGTGGGCAACAGGCACTACTGGAGGCTGTGCGTGGGCACGGGCACGGAGGAAGTGGACGGAAAGACGCTGAACTACATAGACCTCTCGAACTCACTCTCCGTGGAGGTGGAATATGGGGGAAGACGTATAAGCTGCATAGGCTACGACGAGGGAGCAATGGATATTCCACAGGCCGGAGACAGCATCGTTCAGGAGGGTTCTCAGACGGACGGGGAGCGTCAGAGTCTGATAATGATCCTGACCGAGGGAACGGAAGCTCCCGCGATAAGTATGTACGACGGAGTGAACGGCTACGACCTCTCATCCCACCGTGTGATACATTTATCTCCAAAGGGATGTGTAATCTCGTCCCAATACCTGACAGTGCAGAGCAGCTCGGGTGCAACCTCCCCGATGGTGACCTACCTCGGCGACTGGCAGCCCGACGGACGGTACGGGCACTACGACAGCGTTACCCACGACGGCTCCACGTGGCTCTGCACCGTCCCAAAGGGGCAGCTCGCCACGGAGGAGCCGTCCGAAAGCAGCAGCCAGTGGAAACGGCAGGTGGCAAAAGGAGAAAGTCCGGTATCCGTCCAGATATTGGGAGGCAACATCATCCGCAACGGACAGGGATCGACAACGCTCACGGCATACGTGTGGAAAGGCAACGAGGACATAACGGAAAGGTTCAAGCCCGGGGACTTCTCGTGGACAAGGGACAGCGGCAACCCGGAGTACGACACGGAATGGAACAGACGGCACAGGGGATTCGGACGGACGCTTACCGTGAGCGCGCAGGACGTTTTCAAGCGTGCCACGTTCGACTGCATACTCACGATGTGAGATGGGAAACGGGAAATGGGAAATGGGAAATGTGAAATGGGAAAACTCTCACATCCAACATCTCACATCCAACATCTCACATTTAAAATTATAAAGCAATGGCAACAACAGCAAGAAATCAAATCACGATCGTGGACCTCAACGACGCCAAGTCCGTGCAGGTCTACTTCACGGCGTCGCAGGGGTTCTCGCAGCACTACAACCCCGACACCCACAAGTTCAGCCCGGCGTACCCGTCGGCGAACAACGTCATAACCCCGAGGGTGTACGAGACGGGCGACCCCAACGACCATCTGGCGCGCTGTACGAACGTGAGGTACACCATCAACGGCACGGCCTTCACGGCGTCGAACTCCAACACCTCATACGTGGTCGGGGCGGACGGCAGGCTGACCGTCAAGGTAAACCTCACGGGCAACCTCAACGTAACCTTCGAAGCCGACTACGCCGACGAGGACAACATCGTCTCCAAGATCGGAGGCTCGTTCACGGTCGTGCGCAACGAGTCATCGGGCGCACTCTTCCAAGTGGTGCTCACCTGCCCCAAGGGCAACATCTTCGACAAGTCCGTAGCGGGCGACCTCACGGTAAAGGCGCAGGCCGTGCGCGGGGGAACGCCCGACACTACCAACGTGAGCTATGCGTGGACGCAGTTCGACATCAGGACAGGTGTGTGGAAGCCAGTGGCGTCGGGACGCTCCAACGGGGCGGTTCTCACCGTGAAGCCCGACGACGTGCTCAACTTTCAGACCTTCAAGTGCGTGGCCACCGACGCCGGGGGCAGCGACGCGGCGGCGACGGCGGAGGAGATCGTTACCTTCCAGGACCTCACCGACCCCTACGTGCTCGAACTCTACTGCCCCACGGGCGACAAGATAGTGAACGGCACTGGCTCCACCACCGTAAACGCCCGCGTATGGCAGGGAGGAACGAAGGTGGAGGACGAGGCAACGCCCGAGCCGAGCCGTAAGTTCACCTACGCGTGGATGAAGCTCGACGCCTCCGGAAAGCCCTCCAACTTCAACGGAACCACGTCGCCCTCCAAGGCCGGCAACCCCCTCACCGTGGGGGCGGCCGACATCAGCGGCAAGGCCACCTTCGTGTGCGAGATAACGAAGAAGTAAGAAGGGACGGGAAATGGGAAAGTTTTCCACATCTTCCATTTCCCCTCTCACATTTCACATCAATATGATACTTGCAAGAGGACAGATAACAATCACTTCGATACACGACGGCAGGGACGGGAAATCTTCTGCCGTGAGGAAACTCGACACGCACGTCCGTAAATATGACAGTGCGAAATGGGAAGTCTATGCACAGTCCGGGCGCAGGGAAACATGGAACGCCATCGCCAACGTCAGGGATTTCAACACTGGAGACACGGCCTATCTCGAAGGCATTGTAACCGACAGGGGAAACGCTGAATGTATGCTGTTTGGTGAAGTGGTGGGGAAAAACGGAAGCGACATCACGCTGAAAACGACGGCTTTCATAAAAGACGGAAACAACGGCACGGACGCCTACTCCGTGGACCTCACTCCCTCGGAAATAGTCTTCGAGACCGACATCAACGGCACAGCCGTCAATCCGAGTGGGAAGCCCGCCGCGCTCACGGTGCGCAGAGGCTCGTCCGTAATCCAGCCCACGTCCGTGAGCATCACACGCCTCGAGGGCTGCACGGCGCGCTTCGAGAGCGGAAAGGTCATCATAACCACCCTCGCCCGGAGGGACGGGATGTCCGTCCCCACCGGCTACGTGAACCTCCGTGTCACCGCGGATGGAAACACCTTCGAGAAGCAGCTCGTCTTCACGGTCAATACGCAGGCCGTGCTCACAAGCATCACGGCCGAGAACGGGCAGATACGGCAGCGCGTGGAAAAGGTTGAGAGCGAGAATGCGTCCCTCACCACCTCCGTGAGCCAAATCCGACAGCAGGCCGACAGAATTTCCGTTGAGCTGACGCAGCGCAGGTTCTCGGGCATCAACCTGCTCAAGGGGGCAAGCCTGAGAAGCGAGAACCTCACCATCGAGACCGACACGACGACCATCTGGGGAGGAACGCTGAGCGAGAAGAGAATCGAACTGACAGCCGGCTATCGCTGCGCCTACATCAAAGCGGCGGGGCAGACGGCCGACACGCAGGGCGGGCTTTTCTTCGTCGGACGCATCAACGGCAGGGGCGTCTACACCCTGTCATTCCGCGCCCAGCTCGCCACCACGCCCGACAGGGGGATGAGAATCAACGCCTGCCTGAACAGGACGATGAACACCCGCGTGCAATGGCTGCCCGAACAGTCATTCGAGCTGCTGTCCAATTCCGAATGGAATCAATACACGTTCCAGATACAAGTGCCCGACACTACCTGCCCGTATCTTGAGGTTTCCATCCGGCTCGTGCGCAACGGCGAGGTCAGGATCAGGGACATCCAGCTCGAGGAAGGAACCGTGGCCACGGCGTGGAAAGACCCAGACACGAGGGAGGCACTCAAACGGTCGGGCCTTGACATCGACCTTGAGAAATTCATAGCCACCACCGACAACTTCGTGATAAGGAACTCGAGGGGCGAGGACAACCTTCTCGTGGATGAGCACGGAATGGTAAACGCGAAGCTCATCAGGGCGCGGACGCTCGAGACCCTCAATCAGGGACGCGGCTCCGTCAGGGCCGAGAACGGCGTCCTCGAGGTGCTCAACCCACAGGGAAAGGTAAACATAAGGTTCGGACTCGTGAACGGTCTCGTCGTGCTCGCCTACTACGACAACTCCGGAAAGCTCCTCTACACCCTCGGACCCGACGGGATGAGCGCGAGGGACATCACCGAGGAGAAGTTTCTCGAGAAGCCCTTCGCAGAGATAAACCCCACGGTCTATCCCGTCGCCAAGATGGAGGACATCGTGTCCAACGGCAGCCTGATGCGCACGCTCTTCGCCCGGAAGGGCAGCCACCCCGGCAACGCCCTCAGGGACGTGATACTCTACCAGTACACTGCCGGAAGGGTGGGCAACGAGGTTGTGAGGGGACTCTGGGCAGATACTCCGTCGCAGGCAATCGGGGCAAACGGCAGGTACTTCCCGAGAATAGGCAACGTGGCATCAACGCCCAACGCAAGGGGATTTTTCGCCGAGACAAGTTACACTTGGGGACTGATAGGCGCAGTGCCACAGGATTACAGCAGATACGAGAGATTCTACGCCGTCAAGGTAAACTTCAACCAAGGCTCCTTCAAGCGGAGGATACTCGTGCTGCTCGACGGACTGCCAGCAACGGTCGAAGTATATTCAAACACGATTTATGAAATATGAAAAGGGAAACGGGAAAACTCTCCCATCTCCCATTTAACATCTCCCATTTAACATCTTAAAAACAACAAGCAATATGAAACAGTACAGAAAACAGGACGGAACAGTCTACGACGGCATTTCCATACAGTTCGAGGGAATGACCATTACCAACCCCACCGAGGAGATGCTTCTCCGTGCGGGCTACGAGGAGTACATCCCAGAGATCTACGTGCCCGTGGCCGAGGAACCCACGGCAGCCGAGGTGCTCGAGGCAGTAAAGAAGCACATCAGGACGGACGCCATCAGCGACGGGGATGCCGTTAAAATCGCAGCCGTCTTCCCGACGTGGAAGTCGAGGATAGGACGGCAGGTGAAGACGGGCGAGAGACTCTGGTTCAACGGCTGCCTCTATAAGGTAATGCGGGACCATACCGTGGCTGAGGAGCGGCAGCCGAGTATCTACACCCTCCAGCTTTACGATCAAGTGGGGACTCACGACAGGGGAAGGAATTCCTCCGATGCGATAGAGTTCCAGTACGGAATGGCTCTCGTGCAGGGACGCTACTACAAGGACGACGGACAGCTCTACCTCTGCACGATGTCCCTGCCCAACTGCACGTTTGACTTGAAACACCTCGTAGGAGAATACGTGGAGAAGGTACTTTAATTTAAAACGACGGCGCAAATGGTAAAGGAAAGTCTGGACACGGCAAGAGCCGTGAGCGACCTCGGGATGATGGCGGTGACGGCAGGGTTCTTCCTTGTACTGTCAGCCGGCTTGTGCATCGCCTGCTTCAGGTGGTTCAAGTCAATGATAGACAGGATGCTTGACAGGAACGTTGAAATGATGGACGAGCTGCTTTCGGAGACGAAGAGCCAGAAAGTCATACTTCAGGACATATCCGAGGGGCTGATGCCGGAGACCATCCTCCGGATAAGGAACACGGCGAACATAGTCTTCAACCTCTCCGTGCACGACGTGATAAGGGTAATCAGGCAGGTAAAGACGGAAAACCACATTTCCGACAGGGAAGCCACGAGGAGAAAAATCCGTCAGCTCCTGAAAACCCTGCACGACGAGAGGAACACGCTCTTCGACCTCTATACTTACGGAGGGCACAAGCTGAGGTTCTACACGAGGGAGGAATGGATAGACTGGGTGGCTGACGCCGTGGAGACGGAGGTCTACAAGGAGAGCTTCATAGAGGAGAAAGCCTATATGAGAGTGAAGTCCGTGTATGAGAGAATCAAGATAGATTTCAGCGAGCGGCTCACTTCGTGAGTTCAACGTTGATTTTACATGCAAACCATAAAAAGGAAAGGAAAACAAAATGGAACTGAGAGTGAAGAGAATTGCAAGGAGGGACACCTACACGGTAGGGCGTCTGTACGTGGACGGAAAGCGTTTCTGCGACACGCTCGAGGACACCGACAGGGGGCTGAGTTCCCTGATGACGGAGGCCGAGGTAAGGAACGTGAAGAAAAAGGGAATCACGGCGATTCCAACGGGAAGATACCGGGTGATATACACCTTCTCGCCGATGTTCAGGAGACGGATGCCCCTGCTCTGCGGTGTCAAGGGGTTCGAGGCGATACGCATACACCCCGGCAACACGGCGAGGGACACCGAGGGCTGCATCCTCGTGGGGAGGAACGCCAAGGTGGGGATGCTCACCGAGTCGCGCACGGAGTTTGAGCGCCTTGACGCCCTGATGAGGGATGCCGAGGCGAGGAACGAGGGTATTTACATAATGGTGGAATAACGGACTATGAATAAAATAAAGGGATATGTATGGGGCATCGTAATCTGCGCAGTCATCACGGTGCTCTCCGGGTGCGGGACGAAATACGTCCCTGTCGAGACACGCACCACCGACACCGTGTACAAGGCACGGACGGACAGCGTGGCGACGAGGAACGTATTCGAGACGAGGTATCTTTACGGCTTCAGGGATTCAATACGGATAAGGGATTCCGTGAGAATCAGGGTCAATGAGAGAGGGGAGGAGATAGGCAGGGACACGTGGCACCGTGAATTTGTCGGACGCAGCGAGAGGGAGTTCAGCGGCATCAGGAACGAGAGGGACTTCTACAAGGCGAAGGCCGACTCCCTTCAGGCACTCAGGTCTAAGTATAAGGAAGTGCCTAAGGTGGTGGAGAGGAAGCTGAACAGGTGGGAGCGGCTCAAGATGGACGTCGGAGGTGTCGCCATCGGCGTCAGCCTGATATTCGTCCTCTTCGTCATACGGTGGATAGTGAGAGCCGTGCGCGGCCGAATTTGATTTTTTTATATTTGTTTTTGTATCAGATTTTTTGTTCAGGTTAGTTTTTGGTTATGAAGAAGCCCCCATCCGTGCGTGAGTATGGATGGGGGCTGAAGTTTCAGG
Source organism: Prevotella sp. HUN102 (assembly GCF_000688375.1). Lineage (NCBI taxonomy): Bacteria > Pseudomonadati > Bacteroidota > Bacteroidia > Bacteroidales > Prevotellaceae > Prevotella > Prevotella sp. HUN102. Next base: position 40,096 of record NZ_JIAF01000004.1, read on the forward strand.
GTTTCGCATCAAGCTCCCTTACCAGTTCCTCGTTGAGTGACACCGCCTCCATCCCGCTTTCGTTGATGTACCGCTCCTTGGTGATATTGTACTCGATGATGTCGAATGCGAGCTTGCAGTCCGGCTCCTCGTCAAGGTCTATGTCGCAGTCCCGGCAGAGCCTGTCGGTTATTACCGACCACGCACTGAGGACAGGATGCAGCCGTGCGGGGAGGAAGGTCATCCTCAGATCCACAGGAGGTATCGGGGGTGTCTCCTCGAAAAACTTGTCGAAGAGGAAGACGGAGTATTTCAGCAGCTGGTCGGCGCAGATGACGTGCGCCTTCAGGGCTGACTCTTCCACGTTCCTCTTGTCGAGTGCCTGCTTGACGGCCATATACAGCTTGAAGACATGAGGCTTGAGCCTCTCGTTCACGGCATCGAGGAAGTCCATGTAGAGCTGCCTCTTGTCCACCTCCTCCGAGCGCATGTCTTCCAAGCTCCTCCTGTCGTAGTCTCCGTACCTCTTCAGAGCATCCTTGCAGGCTTTCTTGACCTCGTGCCTGTAATGCTTCGTTTTCTGCAGGAGCCTCACGGTGTCGAGCATTTCGGTGTGCGCCACGTCGTTGGCTGCGCACACTATCGTGTGGAAGAGTACCGATACCCTGTTGAACGTCCTCCTCTTCTCCTCCGTCATGGTCGTCTGGTTGGCAAGGTCTCCCGTCCCGATGCCTCCGGAGGGGAGTTTTCCAAGTGTGGTGTATGTCTTCATTTCTCTCGCTTGTATTGGTTGATGTAGTTCCTGTATAAGCGGGGGAAGAATCTCTTGATGTAATCCTCTCCGTACATTGCGTGCATTCTTTCGTACTGTTCTCTGTTCATATTCCTTTTGCTTTAAATTCCGTTTCAGGCGAACGGTGCTCGCCCTTCTTTATCATTCCTCTGTTCCGGACGCATCTGTTGATGGCTTGCATCAGCTTCAGGTTCCGCTCATTGAGCGCACGAGTGAACTTGGAATTCTTCTCAAGTCCGAGTTTGCGCGCTTTCCTTACAACCGTCCGTTGGGACACTCCGAGTTCCACGGCAAGGTCGGCGTTCTTGGTATCGCTGAAATGCTCCCTGAGCGTGCGGAGCATTGTGTCGCTCCAGTATATCCGCACCGTCCCTCCCTGCTTTGAGCAAGTCCGTCCGAACTGTGGGTAGAAGAAAATGCCGTCGGGCTTTTTTCTTTTGGACGCATACCACTCACGACCGATTTTCCTCTCACACTCCTTGCAGTATTTCGAGTATCTGTTCTTGCCCTTGTAGAACTCTCTCTTGTACTTCGTCTCCCCGCAGCGGGGACATCTTTTCTTCTTTGCGTATTTGGATTCTTTCATTTTAAATCTGGTTTATCTTTTATATTCCTTTTCTCCAGTAAGGTCTCCCGCCGAATAACGGATGGCCAAGCCAATAGCTTTTGCCAACAATGGTGGTACGGCATTCCCGATTTGTACCAACTGTTTGTTTTTCGTGCCTTCAAAAATGAAATCATCAGGGAAAGACTGCAATCGTGCCATCTCTCTTGCAGTCAAAACTCTCGGCAGTTTCGGGTGGATGTTCACGCCGCCGTGATTCTCTTTGATGGTACACGAAGCCTCGTTCCACGGGCATTTCTTCCACGCATCCGAATAACCCTTGTAGAGACTCTGTCCTTCGGGCAGCGCAGCCATTCTTTCAGCCATGTCGGGACGATGTCGTGTAGGCACGTGATTGAATTCCGGTGTAGAGGGCAACGTCATAAGGTCTTCAATGGCTTGTCCGGTGGTAACGTATTTGTCGGGTGTGAGTATCGGTTTCGGGTAATAAATTTTCTTTCCAATCTTGTTTCCGATGAAGATAACACGTTCACGCTTTTGCGGCACATAGTAGTCGGCAGCGCATAGTGTGGTTACGTGCATTTCGTAACCGATTTCCTTGAAGTCTGAAAGGATTTTTTCTTCCACCTTTCCTCCGAGCATACTGCGCAGCCCCTTCACATTTTCGCATAGTACATAGTCAGGATTCAGATTCTTCACTACTTCCAGCAGTTCTCTGTAAAGCGAATTTCTCGGGTCGTCCACAATTCTGTTGCCAGCCATACTGAAGCCTTGACAGGGAAACCCGCCTGCCACTAAGCTGAGCTTTCTGCCGTTCAGCTGTTGTTCCACGGTGGAATAAAATTCATTTTTCGCTTTCTGTGTGGTAATATCTCCCAATACGAACGGGTGATGGAAGTTTCTGTGATAAGTCATTCCTGCTTCCTTGAACCAGTCGAGACCACAAATGCCTTGCAACCCTGCCATTTCGAGGCCTTTGCTAAGTCCTCCGGCACCACAGAAACAATCCACGAAGGTCATTTCCGAGGGTTTTGTGTCGGTCCATGATGAGCTGATGTCTTGCCAGTTTACAATATCTGACCGCTTTGCTGCCTTTATAGGCTTCTTCTCTTCATATTCAGCTTCGCCAAAAAGATTATAAGTAATCTTTTCGGGGGCATTGCGCATCAGTCCAGCCAGTGCGTCGGCAGACCATGCGGGGAATATCTCCCCGTCGTAGTGCTTGCGGAAGAAAGCCCATTCGTCCTCCTCAAGGATTCCGTTCACGTAGCACATATCGGCAGTCTCGGGACTTACTCCCTGCTCAAGGAGTTTTCTGCCCTGTTCTATCGTCGTTGCTGTCCGTGTCATTTTCGATATATTTTCTGAATAACGCTCTCAGTTCCTCCTTGCACTTGCGATACGTCTCTATCGACTTGAAGGAAAAAAGAGTTAAAATGCCTTTTTCATATCCTAAAAAGGAGATTAGCTCCGGGGACATGGATATTATTATGGGTTCGCGGTCCTCAATCGTCCTCACTTCCATTTTCTCCGCATCCCACCAAAGACCTTCCTCTTTCATCCTGTCGAAGAGGAGCTGCTTTTCTTCTTCGGTGGCATGCCGGAAAGCGTCAGACCTCCATAATATATCCATCCCTCTTCCTCTTCTGTTATCGTAGTGAGAGGAAAAAGTTCCTCCGTCCGAATATTCCCTGAATATGACGGAGACACCATTTTCGTGGCTCATCAGTACGTCTCCGTTGCTGAACTCCTTTTTTTTCTCAACAACAACCTCGTTGTCGCTGACGGTGGCCTTGCATCCATCGGGAATCCGGATTCGGTCGCCTGACTGTAATTCTACCTTCATTTTATATGTGCTTTAATATCGTTACAATTACCCACGCAAGGCATATAGTCGTTACGCAGCCTAAGATACATTCTGTCGTTTCCATATTATTGATGTTTGTCGTAAAAAGCCGTCAATTCGTCTATGTACTTGTCGAGTTTCTCATCGAGTTCCCTCGCTTCCGGAGCATCGCCATAGCCTTTCTTGTAGCCGTTCTGATAGGCGTCATGGCACAGGCAGGCGACGGCAATTCCCATAAACAGGGAACCGATGAGGGCAAACGGCCTCTCTATGTGGAAGTGAAAGGAAGAGAAGCTGACGGTCGTGCGGCCTGCGATAAGCAGAAACACGACAAAAATGATGATGTAAAATACTGTTTTCATAATTTTCTTTCTTAAATCCATCTGTCCCGAATGGGCGTCCTTATGTTTTTCTCAAAGGTTCTGTATAACGATTCAGCTTTTTTTTCAATTTCCTCTACTGACAGCCATCTGCAAGACAGACCCAAAGCACTCCCTTCTATGAATAAAAATACTTTCACGTCATAGTTATGGCAGTCGTCAAGACGCCGTATATTCTTCTGTTCAGTATAGTCATACACGGCAAATTCTATCTGATAGGGTGGGCTGTCTTCACGGGAATTGCTGGGTAGTACCGTCTTGTACCATCCGAAGTCTTCGTGCTGATATGAGGACTTGAATTTCCCATATCCTTTTTTCCTAAGCTCTTCTTCGAGAGCGTTGTATTGCTCTGTTGTCATAGTCAATCTATCTTTTCAAATTGATACACCACCACAAACGGATTGCGCTCAAATGTACCCTTGCCGCTTACTTTGTCAATGAGGGCTGCATAGGCTTCACGAGGAGAAGTAAAATATCCTATCATATTGTTGTCAGAATGTTTGGGAGTTGGTCGGCAAGAAAAATAGTAATCATTATATCCGTCAGCTCTTAATTCTCCAACGAACTTAATACCTTCTCTCATACAATTTTCGTCAGATATATCCTGCAAGCATTCCATGCGCACATTGGTAATCCTGATGTGGTGGGGCATTAGGGAAACTTTCACGAACATCTTATTTGTGTTTCCCGGGACATCATGCCCAAACTTATCGAATTGTGGATTACCAATGTCAAGATAACATTGTGCTATCGCCACAACCTCGCCGACTTGATAGCGTGGAAAGAGTATGCCTATGGTGTCACCTTTTTTATTCACAAGGCCAAAGAAACGTTTGTTCCCACCCGTACAGCCACAGAAGAAACGGCGCACATCTCCTATTGTGTAACCAGCAGCCATTTTCGTAGGCTTCTCTATCCTCCGTGTCATTGTCTTTGTTCCGTCAAGCACCGCTTGGGTGAGGCAGAACTTATCGTTAAACATTATTTTCTTACTCATAATCCTCCAATATTTTAGCTTTTATTTCTTTTGCCTCCTCATAAGAACCGCGCCAAGGAAGACAACCGTCATATACTGTCTGCCACGGTAAATACCATGCGCGCTTTACTTCCACTTCACAGGAGCATATTCCTGCTTGAACAATTCTGACTTTCATATATTTATTTTCTTAAATTTTCCACACTTGCGACAAACAAATGTTTTCGTAATCTTGTATGGAAATTTGCTATCTCCATATTCATAGACACTCGTTCTGTATACCTGTTCCCATTCATGGCAACAGAGTAGTTTTGCTCTTATTTCTGACAATAAGCTCATTGCTTGCCTCCTTTCAGTTCTTCAATCAGTATATCAGCTATTTGCACGCAGTCTTTGATATAAGATACTATGCTCACATTCTCCATCGGCGTTGAGAATGAAGCCGATAGCACATCTTTCGCTATCTCAAACCTGCGTTGCTCCCAATTAGGTTCTACCTTAGGGTAATCATTCACACTTTCAGCGATTAAATCAACCTCGTGTATACGAAGAGATTTTACTTCACTTCCATATTTAACAAGTATTCTCTCGCTGTCTAAATCAAGTACTCTAAGCACCTCTCCTGTTTCTTTTATTCTTGCTTTCATAATATTTATTTTAATATTAACACTGCTGCTGCCACTCCCCAACCACTAAAAGCAATGGTGTAGCATATCCATTTTAGAAATTTTAATCTGTCTAAAGCATTAGCATACGCATTTTTGAATTTTATAGCGTCACCAAATTTTGCATCGAAAGTCTCATCACATAGATTTTTTACAATTCTTTCTATTTTTCGACGGCCTTTTTCGCTAAGAATAGGCTTAAATCCATCATTCTTATACAATCCGTTTTCTGTTGAGAAAGAAGTTGTATAATAAACCGTATCACCGTTATATCTGTCTTGGAAGCCCGTTTTTAAATCAATTCTGAACACACCTCTTTCTTGGTAATATGTCTCTGCCAAGCGTTTTATTTCTTTATCGTTCAACTTGGCTTTCTCATATAGTTGCGAATAATCATATTCGCTCAATTGCACTATTTTATTCATCTTTCACCTCGCTTTCTTTTGGGAGTTGCGGTATCTCCATCCAATAATTAACCTCATTAGCAGTCCTCGCACAATCTGCCGAATAGAACAAAGAAACTTCTACTCCTACCCACCCTTTATCATAGCGAGCTGTGATTACGCCATATTCCTTAGTGTTGATAAGCACGACAGTATCTAATTTCGGCAAATCCCCGTCGGCGACCGAGTGCCAAGGGCTTGCGGTTGCACCGTCATATAGACCTACATTGTACCATTGTTCCTCTCTGTCCGTTTCAAAGCAATTAGGCTCTGTTGGTCTGCCTTGATTTATTATTTCTTCTCGTGTCATAGTCTGTTATTTCATTAAATCAGGGTTATTACATGTAGGTTCAAATTGCCCTACTTCCAATTTGTAGTAGTTGCAGAAAAATGCGTACTTACCAAAAGAGGAGTGAGGGCATCTTGCACAATCCCCCCTTTTTGTGTTCGTATTTTCGATTTGTTTTACTTCTTCACCTGTTGCTTTAATTCTTGCTTTCATTTCCTATAATATTAGCTAAATATTAAATTCCAACGCTTTCGGTCGTGAAGATGTAGTGTCTGTCTTCTATCGTAATTCCGTTCATATTCGTATCGTAATTGTAAAAGGGGGTGCACTTCTCACTGGTAATTTACCTTTATCAGTGCGCCCCCTCTGTTGATTTATCTATTCCTTTTTTCCATTCTCCAAGTCGGCATACATCGCTTCCACGTAATCAACGATGCGCTTGTACTCCCTGCCACTTACCTTACTGTCCTTGTATGCCTTAGCGATAAGTTCCTCTCCAGTACCGTGAAAACAGCCTACTGTCCACATCTTATTAGAACGGGTATAAGTGAAGTAGCGTCCGCTTGACCAGATATTCTTTGACACATAGAAATCAAAGTAGCATTTTACCCGAGCATTGCCATACACCTCTGCATTGCCATACACCTCTGCATTGCCATACACCTCTGCATTGGCACACACCCGAGCATTGCCATACACCCGAGCATTGCCATACACCCGAGCATCGCCACACACCCGAGCATTGCCATACACCTCTGCATTGCCATACACCTCTGCATTGGCACACACCCAAGCATCGCCGCACACCCGAGCATCGCCGCACACCCGAGCATTGGCACACACCCGAGCATCGCCACACACCTCTGCATTGCCATACACCCGAGCATTGCCATACACCCGAGCATTGCCATACACCCGAGCATTGCCATACACCTCTGCATTGCCATACACCTCTGCATTGGCACACACCCAAGCATCGCCGTTCTGACTAAGATTCAGTTCACTCCGTACATAACCTCCAATATCTCCGGCATTAACGTTTCCAAAACTTACTAATGCTTCTATTGCATAGAGCGTAACTCCATCAACGACCTTTGTAAGGTCGGTTCTCAATTTGTACTTCTTTTCCATAATTATTTATTTTCTATATTCTATAAAACTGTTGATAATCGATGCAACCTGAATTATTACACCAAAAGTTATCTCCCTCATATCCGCCGTACCACCTGCATTCGTGGCAAGGGATATAGGTAAAATATTTTTTTGCTCATAATTATTTTCTGTTTTTTGCTTTCAGATATTCTTGATAAGACATACTGCTATTTTTATCCTTGCTTCTTTTCTCCTCCTCAATTTTGGATTTATGCTTAAAATAAGCGTTATTTCGCTCGATAATGAACTCTCGGATGGACAGGGTAATTACCATTGGCGAAAAATTACCGTAAATCTCTTTGTACTTCCCCAATTTGAACCTGCGAAAGAAAAGCATCAGTTCAGACACTTTCAAATAATAGTATTCGGAGGCTATCAGCGAGGCGAGTGATTCCGTCTGCCTGTCGTTAAGAGTTCCTTTGTTGTTTGTGAACGACACGCAGTCAGTAATCTGCGGCACGAGCCATATTGCGCCTGCCCTGCTGCCGTAGGTCTTGTTTAGTGTTGCGAGTGTAGGGTGATTGCCAAAGAAGCACTCCTGCGAGTCAGTGCAAAGCGTCTCCTGTAACGAGGGCGTGTAGACTTGCAGAATATGCTCCCTAAAGGTGTCAGCTCTTACCGTCAATGTCTGCGAGCATTCTGCCGAGGGCTGTTGCGCCTGCTTCGAGCGCACGCTGCGTATTGCTTCCGTTATTTCCATTCTTGTTAAATTGTTTATCGTTTTTTGCCCATATTATGAGCCGTTTTGATGTCTCCCAAGTCTTTTCGAGTTCAAAGCGCATCTTCGTTCCCGACTTGTTCCTTTCAGTCCAGTAGTTGAAGAAAGCCCTAATCATCTGTGGTTGGTAAATACCGCCACGAGAAACGACAAAGGGGATAAGGCTGTTTTCAAAGGCCTTTTCACGCTCCTTGCACTTAGCCTGTAAAACACCGATTACTCTCTGTGTTGGCTGCTGTGTTAGGTTGTGTGTTAGTTTTTTCTTTCCAACTCTATAAGTATCGTAATTACAGATGATTACAAAGGTGCTTGCTGTGTTAGCTCGTGTGTTAAGTGCTGTGTTAGTTTCCATTTCTATCTCTCCTTTTTTGATTAGGCTTGATAGCGTTGTACGGCATACTTGTAAAGTCATTCCACACGACTTTGCAAAGGCTCTGTAACTTATCCTCGTTATTCCGTCTTCGTCAGCCCCAACGAGTAACCGTAACATTACAAGCTGCTCGTTGGGGGAGAATTGCTCTGTAAACTTGTCATCGAGTTTTATCATGTTTTGTTAAGTTTACTTGCAAGAGAATTGAATACCCTTGCAAATTTCTTATACAGCTCCTTGTCCTGTATTGACGAAGTGAATTTATGAGCAATTTGTTTCTTTTTCAAGTCCCAAATCAGGCGCGCCTTATCCACTCCATCCACAAAGAAAATATGAGGATATTTGCGCCATTGAATTAACGTTCCGTCTTCAACCAACGAAACTATTTCAACAGGTAGCAATGAGGTGATGTACTCAACACCATTTATCTTGCTTTCCTCTCGTTCGATGGCTTTCTTTGTCTTTGCAATCTCATCTTGGAGGTTATTCAATGCGTTGTTCTGTCTGTCCCATCTACGCATTGTAGATTGACCGCACCGCTTATCGTTCAAAGGCTGTCCGTTAGCTTGCTTGACATCATTAAAATGCTCGGATAATTTGTTATTAAACCTTTCCTCTTTCGTTTTCAATGAGGATTTTAATATATCTAATCTGCTCATATCATTTCAATTTATACGGTGTCATCGGGTTTATCTCTGCCTCTCCCATTCTCTGCTTGAAGTGCCGGCATCTAATCATCTTGCTTGCCACCTCCCTCTCGTGAGTTATTGTACATTCAGAAATAACTGGATTGTGAGGAGCGGAGCGCATCAAATAGGCATTATTACATTGGTAGCAGGAATGAGTGATGAGTGATGAGTGATGAGTGATGATTGCTGGTTTCTTCATTGAAATAATACATTAGTTAATTGTTTTCCGTTGCTGAACACCGCCCACTTGCCTTTGCCGTTGGTATCGACAAGTTTCAAGTCCTCAACCTTGCCGAAGCGGTTGATATTACCACAGAGGTCTATAAACCACGCTTGTTTTCCTTTATATGGCCGTATCTCCCTGCCTACTATCTGATAGTACATAGCAAGCGACATTGTAGGGCGTGCCATAACCACCGTGTCAAGTTGAGGGTAGTCGAAGCCCGTAGTGAGGACATTCGCATTAGCAACTACTTGTATCTTTCCACTCTTGAAGTCAGTCAATATCCTGTCTCGTTCCGCTTTGGGGGTATCTCCAGAAACAACGGCACAATTAGGTATGCTGTCAGCCAGCCGTTGGGCTTCCTTGACAAATCGGGTAAACACCAGTATTCCTTTTCTCGCACCACCACGCTTGGGTTTCAGAAGTCTTTTCACGATGCTTACAAGGTAGAAATAGAAGTCTATACGCTGATACTCCCTTATCACAGACTTATCGGTATAATCAGCACCTGTGGTGTTGAGCTTCAGATTACCCTCGTTCCAACCAGTAGGAGATAATTGATAATACTCAATATTGGAGAGAAAGCCCATATCAAGCAAGGTTGAAATTTGCACTTGATAGATGACCTTTGAAAAGATGTGAGGTCGGGTGCGAGTGATGAACTTCAGCATTGAACCACCCATATAGGAAGAAAGACGGTATGGTGTTGCGCTTAGTCCTAAAATCTTCGTCTGTTCCAACGCTTCAAAGAAATCTTTGTACATTCCTTGCTTCGGGTTGCACTGGTGACATTCGTCCACGATGATGTATGTGAACCGTTGAAATAGTTCGGGGTGTGATTTTGCGCTGCCTATCGTTGCAAACGTTATCTTCCCCACCTCCTTTGAGTTGAACGATGCAGAGAAGATTGTGCAGCCAAAAGGATTGATTGCGCTCATCTTCTCGAAATTTTGTTGTAGTATTTCACGACTGGGGCAGAAGATAAGCACATTACTATTCAACCTTTCGGCTATTGATGCTATAATCCAACTCTTTCCTCCACCTGTCGGACAGACTATAATGCCGTTGTATTTTGCCTTGTTGTCGGTCAGAAAGGCTACTGCCTTATCGACCGCTTGCTGTTGATATTCTCGTAATTGTATGTTCATATTTCTTCCCATCCTTTAGGTATAAACTCATTATCATCTGTTTCTTTGGATTGGATGATGTCAACACACCCACGAATAAAATCATACCTATCAAGCGATTTGTCCTGAATGGCACGTGTAATTAAATCGGCATGGAAAATATTGAAATGCTGTAAAAGCAAATCATTGATTTTTTCTATTTCTAAATCATTCATACCTTTATCCCTTTCTCCTCACTTAGTTTCTTAACCAAAACCGAATAATACTTGATTAACATGATTTTATTTCCTTACCTTTATATACTTTGCCACTATCCTTGTATTTTCTGATAGTTTCATTACAACACCCCAATTCAAGCGCAAGACGTCTTATGCTTATGTATTCTTTGCATACATTGCTCTTCACATCTCTTGCTATAATATGGATAGAGCGAGGATTAGGCTTTATTTTTATTTCTTCAAAAACACTTTTATCAGAAGTTGAATAGTATTCAGCAGCAAAATACCATTTATATCCACGTGTGATATGGAGACCTCTTGCCGTCATACATCGTCTTATATTAGCTTCAGGAATACCAGTCTTTCGCATACATTCAAAAGCCGAAGTCCAATCTGCGATTTTATTACCTTTCATATCCAGTTGTACTATCGGTTTTGAGTTCCATCTTTTGTGAAAAGAATAATCTCCGCGTATCACACCAAGAACTTTAGCGGCATGATTTATATTTTCTTTTCTTGTACACCATTCAAGATTTGATGCTTTATTATTGCCTTTATTTCCATCTATATGATTAACGTCAGCACCATCAAAGAAGCCTTTTACAAACATTTTTGCAACCAGCCTATGAACGTAGAAAGTTTTGTATTTTTGCTTTCCTTTATACAAAATAATCGTTTGGTATGAGTTATTAGTTCTTGTATGATTTCTTGGGGACATAATCTTTTCTGCAATAACCCTTTTTTGGTTACCGAATTTAACCACTCTCGACAAAGACCTTACTCTCCCAAGATTACTTACTTGATATAACCCCTCATATCCAGTTATATCTTTCCAGATTTCTGTTTGTTCGGTTGTCGTACCGTTAGACGTAGTTAGGGCAATACTATTCTTCTTACCCTCTCTAATTTCATTGTTCTTTGGCATTTCTGAATGAAATTTGAGTGCATAAAAGAAGGCTATCAAGTCTCCATTCTCGCCAAAGAACAAATACTAACATCGAAATGTGAGTATCCAGTGGAAACTGATAGCCTATATCTTTGCAGAAATAGCTTCTAATAAGGATATAAAAATATACCCACGTTCCGATTGTCTTGTAAATGTTCTTTGGCGTTGAACATTGCAAAGATACGACTTTATTCTGAAATCGCAAAATCATTTGATATTTTTCTCGCTTTGTAATTTACTCACCAGTATAGAGTAGTATTTAATCAATTCCTCTAATTCCCAACAAGACCATTTTTTCGTACTATGCGCCTTAACGCTTAACATTTTATATCTTGTATCTCCTATCCTATTCAACACATATTGATTTAATTTTATAAGATGTTCGGAATTAAATCTATTGTCGTAGGCACATTCCATTACGCAATTATCCTCGTCAAATCGTGTTGCCATGTGTCTGCGGCTATATAGGTGGGAACAATCACCCTTTGCAAAAGGGAGTATTCTGCCACAAGTTGGACAACGAAACGTGCCGTTAGGAAAAGCATCCCTTAGCCTTATGTATTGGCTGAACACCTTATCCAGTTTCTTAACCAATGTTGCTTGGCTTGTCTGCCGTTTCTTCGGCTTGTCTGATTTCTTCTTTTTGATGTAATACGGCATTTTAGAATAGTGTTTGTTCTGTTATCTTTTGTTTCTTTCCGATGATGAAATCACAGATGAAATTCCTTACGTAATCCGGTGATATCAAAGAGCGCTCCATGCTGCATATTCCGGTTTTCTTTGAAGACTTTGCTGACATTATAGTCTTTTGTTTCTTGTCTTTTTGAAAGGAGCGTCCATAAGTCGGCTCACAGTTGACGAACCAGTATGCAGTTGGCTTCACGTAGTAGTCACCTCTTAACATTCTGTTTCTGTCTATTATCGTAGGCTTGAACAAAAAATTATTATTCAAGTAGCCGGGTTGAGTCCATGGATTTTCAACTATCATTTTTAGCCCACGTATCTTAACAATAGAGAATATTTTGATCAGTAACTTGTAGAAATATTCTCTATCTTCAGAACGTTTCAGTATTTTGTCTGCCATATCTCTGAATGTCAGCTTTCTGTAATTTACAGAATAAGCCGTCATTTCTATCATACTGTCTTGGCAGAAGTATATACAGGGAAAGAAAGCCATAATCAAGTCGTTTGGCGTTATATTGTCAAACACGCTTGCTTCACCATCGTAGCATTTCTCAATTTCCGCAAACAAGTCCATTACATGGTCTGTCTCGCCAAATTCGTTCTGTATGTCATAATCTTCTGCTTGATAACCGAGCTTGCGAAACTCATTCTTGAAAGTTCCCGATTGCTCGAAAAAACAATATATTTTACCTTTGATTTCCATTTGATAAATAATTAGTCGGAGTATGCGGACTCGAACCGCAACTGCTTAATCCCGTTTCACCTGCCACCGTTACAACTTAAAACAGATTGGCGTTTGGTATCGTCCCTGTTTGTGCTGTGCTACCATTACACTATACTCCAAAGTGTGGGGACGCTTCCCCACTGAACTTATAAAATTCCGATTATGAAGCCCTCACGGAGGATTATCTCCTATTGAGTTCTTTCAATCTTTCTTTAACATTACCGGAATAAACTATTAGATACTGATTGTGGAAATCAAAAACATGGTCTTTCTTGACCTCCCACCAACTGCTATAGTAATCTTTGAACACTATCGGTAGCCCTAATTTGAAAGCATACAACACATCGAGTATTTTGTTTATATCTGTCATTTGTTATTCATCTTTTATAAAAATTCTTTGTTGCGTTCAATCTCTATTTCCATCTGCTGAATTAGTATTGCTTCATCTGCCGATGGTATGTATATCCCAGCTTCCTGCGCTGCCCAATTTCTAAATCGGTCAATGGATAAGCTCATTTCTGCCGTATCAAGGTCGGCACTACTTCTAAGCACCTTTACCCTACCTAAATACTTGTCTTCCTTTTCTCGGATAAACAAGTCGGGATTAACGAGTTTCTTATAGTATTGCTGCTTAACCCATTCAAGCGTGTTTCCTGTCTGTGTTCCGAAATAGGCGAGAATAACGTGTAGATATTTATTGCTCTGCAATGTCCTACGTGGTTTCTTCTCTGTCAGCTCAACGATTTTCCCACTCTCTGCCAACTTCTTTGCACGGAGCAGGAAGTTGGCTTTGTCGAGTGGATTGGATGTGTCATACGTCATAGGCTAAAATGGAAAAGGCTCACCACTTGCATCTGTCTGCGGTGGAAACTGTTGCACCTGTGGCTGTGGTTGATACTGTGGTTGATACTGTGGTTGATACTGTGGTACAGGTTGGGGAACGTAACCGCCTTGTGGAGCTGGCTGTTGTGGTGCCTGTGGCTGCTGTGGTGCCTGTGGCTGCTGAACCTGCCTTACCTCAATGCCGAACGGTCGCACATGGATAAAGTGCTTGGTCTGCCCAGCCTGGTCTGTAATCTCTGTGCCTTGCAGGTCAAAGGAAACCGTTACCACTTGCCCGGGCTTGATATTGTCAAGCAGAGCCGTTTTACTCTCCATAAACTCAAATGCCAGTTTGTTTTCGTATTGAGAACGTTGCCCTGTGTACGGGTCGAATGTCGTACAATCCAAATAGAGTGTACGCTTGGTAAATGTTTTCCCACTTCTTTGAGATGTAATCTGCTGTGGTTGTCCTACTGCGAGGACAACTCCCGATTTGGTGTTTGCTGCCATTATGATTCGTTAAATAGTTTCTTGTCTGTTATCAGATTCCTGTTATCATTCACAAATCGTATGAAATCCTCACACCTTTGTTGGAGTATAGGAATATCACGATTTGGATTGAACCCATACGTTTCTGTGAATGATTCACAGTTGTACTTTCCTATCACCGCAACATTATACTCGAAAGTTCTCACATCACTACCCATCTGCATAAGACAGAAAGGATAAACCAAATGCTGATTATTTCGTTTGTACTTCCCTACGCTATATTGGCTTGCGGTTTTGATGTCGTGAACGGATAATGGCATAAGTTCGTCTATGAATCCATAGAGTTTAACATCGCCAAAGACTGTAGGAAGAATACCCTCAACGTATTTCTGCGTTACAGCCCCTTTGTAGTAGTTCGCAAACTCTCTGCATATACCGATAGGAAAGAAAAACTCATGTCCGTTATATTTTGCGTTCAGACCTATAAATTTTCTTGTATTTGTTACATCACAATAAATCGGTTTGCCTGTACATGGGTCGCAAGCACCATTAGCAATCTGTTCGTAGGCTTTTTCTATTTCCACCTTTTCAGATTTCCGATGCTCAATCATACAATCTATAACCTCATTGAAAGCCGTTCCTTTTGCGACGGCTTCATTATCATAAGGTACTCTGTTGATGCGGTCAATAAGCGACTGGAACTGTATATTGTGGAACTCTTCAGAAGTATGAGGGGGATTCTCGCTGAATCCCCAATACTTCTCATAGATGATGTCGCTATCCACGTATTGATGATAAGAATCAAGCAATGTCGGATAGATATTGTATTTAGGCTGATTTGCTTTCATAAGACTTTGTTTCTTTGTTGTAAACAATGCCCAGTTCTTTCAATTTTGCAGAAAACAAGGAGCGTGCTTTCATCAACGAGCTGCCGATATGTTGATAGTCATTGATATGCTCTGAAAAATATTCGGCATCTTGTGCATCTGTAATCTGCGAAATACCCTCCTCTATCTCGGCCAATAGGTTGTTGTACTTCTTTATCTCCTCTTCCTTTGCGGAGAGCATACCAAGATAAGGTACTATGACTTGTTTTTCTATAAAGTCATTTTTTATTGTCGGCTTACCCTGTGCATCAATAATAGTAGGAATATTCATCACGCCCGGAAGATTACAGGTATTCTTTCCGTCATTACGGCTTGTTGGGTCAAATGTAATAGTACGCATCTGACGTCCGTTCTCATTTTTCATTTCGAGGTAGCCAAGCAAATCAAGTTCTGTTACAATAGCGTTGTAGGACTTTTCACGCAAAGCAGGGATAAACACCGTATCATCACCCTCCTTGCGGGTATCACGGTGAGCAACAAAGACAACGTTTTTATTTAGGCTTCCAACGGTGCGAGTAAGCCAAGAAAACTCCTGATTGATACCTCCCCAATCTCTGATTTGAGGTTGTCTTGTTCCACACTTATAGGTAATGATGAAATCCATCATCTTTCCTATCGTGTCTATGACGATTGTCTGATATGCGGACAAATCTTCTTGCAGTACATCTTTCACATCTTGCCAACTGCTTACCTGCACAGTATCAACACCCTCCAAATGGGACATATTGATACGCTTAACGCCATTGTCGAAGTCCAGCAGCAACGGCTTAGGAGTTGATAGTGCCAACGTACTCTTACCCATACCAGCTTGTCCGTAAATCATCATCTTGATTGTGTTCGGAATACTTAATTCCGATGCTTTTCTGATTAGTGTCATAATTCCTTTATTTTATCGTTTACAAATAATCTATCTACTCTCATAATCGCTAGTGCTTTCTGTATCTCTGCCTTTGAATAGACCAAAGGAGAGTTTACGGCATTGCCCGAACGCCTTGCGTGTATCAAGCCTTTCTTTTCCAATTCCTGAAATGCCTTAAATTCTACATGGCGAAATTTAAGCCATTTCTTGACTTCGGATTGCCTTAATCTGTCCTGTGGCGGGTCATAATCAGCTACGGCTGTATTGTAACCCACTCGGACGAAATCGGCTATGATACCGCCAATCTCCTCTATACTCATATCAGTACCTTTGAATAATGGTAATATAACCGTTTTTTTCTGTCGTTGTGGTTGCAAACTTGTTGTTCATCGGGTCGCAGCCCGCATACTTGTTTTGTCGTGAACATTCCACTTGCACACCACTTGCAGTATAACAGTCCAATGGAACGTGCAATCTATTACCCCTGCCTACATGCTTGAATAATCCGGCATAGCTGTACTTCTTTTCCTTTAATATCCTTTCCATCTTGTTTTTTGAATTTTGATTCGTGGTGGCAGCAGGAGTCGAACCTGCATGGACTTACAAAGCGTTTAACATGGCCACTCTCACGCTATATGCCTTCCTCAATTTGAGGATGCGTCTACCAATTCCGCCATGCCACCAATTACCGCCCTATCCTCACGGACGGGACGGGTGATTTAAATTAAACTTACTACGATTATTCGCCTTGAATATAGGCAAGTGCCTCGTCCTTCGTGGCGAAGCAATATTTTTCCGCAAAACTCGTGAACTCATACCCACCCTTACCATCGGACGGATAGTATTCAACCTCTACGCTGTCCGCCTTGGCTGACACTACGATTTTCGCAATATCAAAGGCAACAAGCAGATGCTTGCTGCTGATACCTGTAACGTGGTCGCCCACGTTGAATTTTGTCTTGATTTCCATAATTGTATGATTTAAAAATTGTTTATCCACTCTGCGAGGCAGCACGTTGCAACCATAATGATGATGCCGACGTGCGCAAGTATTACCTCTTTATTCGTGAAGTTCTCGCCCCCAAGGAGAGAGAACGGCTCGTTTGTCTTTGCGAGCCAGTTCTTAAGGTTTGTCATATTATCTTCCATAAGCCCATCGCTCAAAGTCACCTCTGTGAGGAAATGCGGGGTCGCAGCCATAATCCACGTCTCGCCACATATCGCCGTCATACTCTTCTTGCCATGCCCCTTCAGGGTCTGCGTTGGCGTCAAGATAGTCGGCGATAGCCTCTTCAAGATTGGGAAGTTCGGTGTCCTTGTAAATCCTAACCTCATGCCTGCCGTGCTTGTCGCAGCCGACCTCTATCTGGTCGTCGTCCAGCAAATCTATCAGGCAAGAACAGCCATCGAAGTAATACTTGTCATTCTCATAATAGCTGTCGTGCGCAGCTTGCTCGATAGCTTCTTTTAGCTGCTTTCCAAATTCTTCTATAAACTTTTTCATAATCGTAATCTTTAACTTAAAATCGCACCCACGCCCAATTCGATTGCAGCACCCTGACGTGCAGCGTGGGTTATATTTTTCGCTTTAGCGAGACAGACCCCAAGCCTGCCTACTCAATCAAGTATTGAGGTTTTTCTTGACTGTCAGCGTCGTTCTGCGCCTACTTCTGCCATCTGCGGGGTCGTGGATTGTCAGTCTCGCCCGCAGCCTCTCATTTTCCGCGCCTCTCTGTTTTCACAATTTCAAAAAACACCGTAAACGCTTGCGAGGTTCAGATTATTTAATTATCTTTGCCGTGAACGTAAACAAATTACGTTTGCAAAGATAGTTTCTTTTTAGATACCAAACAAACATCTTGGTATCTTTTACGATACTATTAACACATATTTAACCTGACAAAAGGTTTATTTACAATTACACCTTATATAGAGAGGGAAAGAATATGGATTTAAAAGAGTTTGTAAGCGAAACCCTAACGCAGATATGTGAGGGCGTGAAAGATGCGCAGGAAAGATGTGAAAGCAGTGGTGCACTAATAAACCCAATGCTGGATGTTAAGGTCTGCAATAAGGAAACCTACCGCCACGACGGAAAAGATTATCCGGCCACCAACGTGAAATTCAACGTTGCCCTCACGGAATCTTCGTCAAATGGAGGAAAGACGGGGATAGGCGTTTTCTTGGGCAAGCTGTCCGTAGGACACGAATCCTCAAAAGGCGCACTATCCCAGTCTGTTACTTCTGTTGAATTTACAATAACCATCGTGCCTCCATACATAAATAGAAATGGTAAGCATGTACCATTGTCAAGCCTTGTCGGAATGTAACACCACCATCATGTCATGGAAATGCTCTGTCGCTAATCTAAATGCATCGTATGGGGCTGTTTTGGGATGATTTAGGATTGAAAAGTAGATTTTCGTAAATAATCTTTTTCTCCTATAATCTCTAATTTTTTTAAATATTCGTTTCATAGCAATATATTTAATCGTTCTTTGAAATACTGATACAACCGACCAAAGCAGTTCCTACACAGCTCTTACCTCCCTAACAAGGTCTGAAACGATAGCGTAAATCTTCTCAAGGAAGTGATTACGCTCGGCTACATCGAGGTTTGTCTCTCCTTTCGCTTTCTTGTAGGCTCTTATGGAGATATGGTAGCAATAATACAGACGCTCGTACACCTTGTGCCACACGTCCCTCTGCATGGTGTTCGTGGCTGCTGCGTATCTGTTCACGAGCTGACGGATTTTGTCCCTCAAAGACGGCTCCACGACTTCCTCCTCTGAAATCGTTACCGTGAGAAGTTTCCGGCCATTCTCCGCCCGCTCCCTGTCGAGTGCGTCCATACGGTTCTCCAGTACCTTCAGTCTGTGTTCCTGCTCCACCATAAGCTGAGCCTGTTTCAGCAGATACTCGGCACCAGTAAGCTGCTGTGGCTTCTCCTGTTGTCCTTTGAGGGCAGTTTCCATCTTGTTGAAGGCTGCGATATAGTCAAGTTTGAACTTCATCGCCTTTTTCCCTGTGAATCCCATAGCAAGGAGGGTAAACCCATCACGATTCATTACAAACATCGGATATTCCTGTCCATTCTGCACACTAACATAAGTCGCTTCTTCAAACATAGGGGTCTCGTTATTTTTGAGGACACCCCCTGTAAGGATGCTGCGAATGGCTTTCAAGACATTGTCGTGCGACTTCCCAAACTTCTCTGCAACCAACAAACTATTGGTTAAAACTTGGTGGTCTTCACTACAATAAACTATTTCTGACATAATATAAACTATAATAAAGATTAAACTGCTAACGGGAAGAGGAGCGAGTCCCCAGAGTTTGCCCTTACCCGTGATTGCTCATCGGGAAGGCTCTGAGGTTGTCTGCTTGACGGTTGTCGTCGCTGAGTAGCCCCACCACCACGGAGGACAATTCCGTAACGGTCGCCCGGCTTTCCACCATTGTCGGTGTCCCACCATCATCCGGACTCAAGTCTTGATGTTTGCCGTGTGTCCCACTTGCTAAGATGCAGGCCGTGGCGGTACTTCGCTCGTCTCCTCCTGCAAATCAAGGTCGGTTGTATAAAAAACAAAAAACCTCTGCAAGTGTGAGAGCCTTACAGAGGTGAAATATCTAAACTCCCGAAAGGGAAAATTTAGCGATGTCATTTGCATTTCTCTCACAAATGCAACGCAAAGATACTATCTTTTTAGATACCAAACAAATATTTTGGAGGATTTTTTATGGAAAAGACAAAAAAGGACAGATTATTCGAGGTTATGGAAGCCTTGGGATTGTCAGATTATCGGGTTTATACAGATGTTCCCGAGATAACAAAAAATATGATGACAAAATTGCGAAATGGAGAAACAAAAGACGCCTCGTCTAAGATACTTGAGCCATTTTGTAAGCATTACAAGAAAGTAAACCCATCCTATTTGTTAATAGGCGAAGGCTCCATGTTCACTACAGGCGACAATAACCAGTCCATTGTCGCAGGAGGAAATGTAACCAACTCAAACAACAGGACGACAGGAACATCCGGTATAAGTACAGCAAAGGCTGTTAAGCCGTATCTGCGTGAGGAACTTGCAAATATACCTTATGTTCCGGTGGATGCAAAGGCTTCTTTCATTGAAAGTCTCTACGACAATGCTTATGAAATGGAGACATACGGAGTAATGGCAGAAGATGGGGAGCAACTTAATGAAGCTGAATACAAAGTGTTTCAAATAGACGGAGACAGCATGATACCGAACATTCCGGATAGGTCTAAAGTTCTTGCAAAAATAATACCTGAGACAAAATGGGAGGAAGCATCAGGAGTTGTATTCGTCATCTATGGAAAAACTCTAACCATAAAGCGAATCTTAAAAAATAGCTTATTTAGCAAAAATATACTCACACTTAAAGCAGACAACCCTGTTTACGGGCAAGTGGATGTGGAAAGAAACGAGATAAGAGGAATATGGCAGGCTATTCGAATAGTGAGCCAAAGAATTGTTTAATTTAATATTTCATAGATGGGAAATAATCAAGAATTGGTTGCTGAACAAGGAAATATCAGCGATTCCAATAACAGTAACGAGGGAAACGCAGGGCGTGATATACTCAATAACTATACCGACAAAAATGCCGTAAATATGGAGATACATTCCAGTCAAGACGAAGTAATCAAAGGCCTGAAATCCGTCATTTTAGGATTGCAGCATCAGATTGACAGGATGCAGGACCAGATGGAGGTGTATCAGAAGCAGTTTACCAAGGCGCAGGAACTCAAGGAAAAACTTATGGATATGCTTTTGGAGGACAGGAAACTATTGCAGAAAAAATTAGAGGGTTTAAATTAGTTTTAGCAATGTTTCAACATTGGAGCTTATATGTTTTACAAACGCCTGTAAATAAAGCGTTTACACTCTTAAAGGACTTCGTTTCCGGTTCTGAAGGTCTTGGGTTTGAATCCCAACGGAGTCACCAACAGTAAAAAGAGAGTGTACGAATGGCGTTCACTCTCTTTTCTTTTTCAGTCTTACACCTATCTTATAAGCATACTTTACAGCAAGCCACGCACAATCGCTGCAAGGCTCTTGCCGTCTGCCATAGGCAACTGTGCCTTCACAGCCTTGATGATAATGCCCATATTCGCGCCCGGATTGGCTGCAATCGCTTCCTTTGCACACGCAGTAACTTCCTCTTCAGTAGGAACGGCAGGGAGATACAGGCTGATAATGTCAAGTTCCTTTTTCTCATTTTCAGCCAATTCCCCACGCCCGGCTTTCTCATACTGGTCGATGGCATCCTTGCGCTGCGCCACCATTTTCTTGAGAATGGAAAATTCCGTCTCCTCATCCATCTCCTTGCCTGCGCCCTCCTTGGAAGTCTTGAACTTCAGGAACTCTGTCTTTATCAGACGGAGCACGTCGCGTTTCTCTGTTTTCTTAGCCACCATCGCATCGCGAATCAGCTCATCAATATTGCCGTTAATCATCTTAATATATATTTTAGTTTGTCTTAAAACACATTTGTAGGTCTGCCCTCTCTGCAAAAGTAGCAAAATTTTGCTTAGTTTCATTCCGATATTCAATGTTTTTTCTGCAAAAGCGCAAATATCGCTCCAAGTTCAAGCTGATTCCGAACCCAGAGACATCAGTTTTCCCATCCGTAAGTCCTCAAGTGATTCATCTTTATACATCTAAAATATACGACCCGTAAGTATCTGAAAATCAATTATCTTTTTCCTCATTTCCATTCTTGCGAAGATTGCGTCCCATTCTTCGCAAAAACGCAATGCAATCTTGCGAAGAATGGAATGCAATCTTCGGTCATTTGCAAAGCGTGTATATTATCTCCGTAAAATAAGAGATATTCTGCTGAATCAATGATGAAATTTCTTTGGAGATTCAAGCAGGCAGTATTAAGAGAGCAAAAAGGTGTAGAGTCAACCAGCAAGTGCAAAATTACAACACATGTTTGAAGAACTCGCACTTTGGTGTGGAAAAGTTTAATTTTTCCCTTGGTCTTTCATTCAATTTCTTCTGTATGGCCATAATCCTCTTGTCCGTATAGTTCTCAAAGGAATCCTTTTTAGGTATATATTGTCTGATTAACTTGTTTGTATTCTCAATGGCTCCCTTTTGCCATGGACAATATGGATCTGCAAAGTACACAGGCACGCCCAACCATTTCGTGATATCCTTATGTGCGGCAAACTCAGGTCCGTTGTCAGTGGTAATGGTCTTCAGTCTGTCCTTGTATGGCAGCAGCAGTCTCCTGACTGCTTTTGCCAGAGGCTTCGACTGCTTCCCAAATGGCAGTTTCCGCATAAGCAACATATTGGTGGATTTCTCCACCAGTGTGAGTATGGCCCTTTGGGCAGGGTCGACGATCAGGTCCATCTCAAAGTCTCCAAATCTCTTCCCGTCCACTTCCTTGCTTCTCTCATGGATGCTCACCCTGTCCTTGACAGGAAGATGCCCACCCTTGGGGTGATGCCTGTATTTCATCTGATGTCTTGTGTGCCCGGCAAGTTTCCCTGTCGGGTCATCGTGGATGATGTTGTAGATGGACTGATGGGACACCCTTATCCCCTCATTCACACGCAGATACCCCGATATTTGTCTTGGAGACCATTGGTCATTAACGATATATTCCTTGATTCTCCAGACCAATTCGTCGGAGAGCCTGGAGTTGCTCACCGTTCGCCTCCTGCGCTCCATGGCCATGTCGTGCGCCTTCGTCCAGATATACTTTCCCGAGGGCGTGCTGTTGCGTTTGATTTCACGTGAGAGTGTTGCCTGACTGATGCCGACGATGGCGGCAATATCTTTTCTTGCGGTTTTCTTTTGAAGTAAGGCGAAAATTTGCGACCTTTGCTCCGAGATTAATTGATGGTACATAAACAATACAAAGTTAGTTAATCTTGGGGAGACTTCGGTCTCCCTTTTTTAATTTGTATTGCCGGTTGTTGCTTTTTCCTCGCCGAGAGATGCACACAACCTCTCGCTACGCTTCGAGAACGTCTGCATCTCTCGGCGAGGGCTACTCTTTTTTGCACTTCGATTTGGAATCTTCAAAGGTAGGGATGAAATTAATCGAACCAACAGGACGTTTATGAAGAAAAAGAATTAATTTTGCAATGACGAAATAGGTGATGGGTAATTATCGTCGCTCTTGAATGATGATTCCCCCTTTATTCCTTTCATTCGCTTATGAGGTGCTTCTCTCACTCAATTCGTTTAATCTCATAAATATATAAAAAGAAATATGACACAGCAACAATACAAACAGATTTTCAAGAACGACCTGAAGGAATATCTGCTCTCGCACGGCAAGGTGGACGAACGCCTGCCGGAAGCTCCCGACTTGGAGGCTCTCTGGTTGAAGATAGGACAGGCGTATCTTCCCGACGGAATGCGCGAGTACAACAGCTATCCTACCGTTGCGCTCGGATGGATGATGTATACCGGAATGGCTCTCGCCAAGTATTGGGACGAGGATTGGGAGGTCTATGGCAAAGTGGAGAATCTCTATACTTATCTCCTCGGCAAGACGGATTACGACCATTTGGACGACTACATTCGCGGGAAGGTTCTTCAGCTTACCGCTGAGGAGTCGAAAGCTCTCGAGCTGCTTGTGGGCGAATGTGCCTCGCGCACTTACAGTCAGATCAGAAGACTGCGCATAGAGCCGAGCACCAATGATGCTTTCCACGCCTTCCTCGGTGCTCTCCATCAGATGTATCTCTTCGGAATAGCCGTAGAGTTGAAGACGCTCGGCTATCGTATGACGGCAATAGGCTAAGAGATATTCCGAAAAACCGTTGAATAATAAATTTGTCAATAGTTCCATTCGCCATTTCGGTATCTCCGTGATAGTGTTTGCTTAGGTTATGCCATCTGAAGAGTATAACAGAAAACGCTCCCAAACCTGTGAGTGTGAGGTTTGGGAGCGTTTGTATTGTTTCTAATCCATAAAGTAAGAAAGGATGGGGCATATCAGCCTGTTCCTTCTTATGCAAACAGAAGAATCATCCACTGAGCCAACATTACGCGGAGGAACATCGTGAGCGGATAGACCGTGGCGTACTTGATGGCGGGAATATTGTTCTTCGACGCATCAGGCGTGAGCGACAAGGCAGGGGCGAAGGTCATATTGCCGGCTATGTAACCGAGCAGAGTGAAGTAGTCGAGCTTCAGCCAATAGCGACCGAGAATGCAAGTTGCCCAGAGAGGAATGAGCATTATCAGGGCAGCATAGGCCATCCAGAGATAACCGCCGTCGAGCAGCTTGCTCACGAAACTTCCTCCCACGCTCAATCCCACGCACGCAAGGAAGAGCGTAATGCCAAATTCCTTCAGCATAAGGTTCACACTCTGCGTGTTGTGCGTGTTCAGACGGAACCGGGTTCCGAAGTTGCTGATGAGGATTGCCACCACAAGCGTTCCTCCGGAGAATCCCAACTTGGCCGGCATCGGCATATTTCCGAGTGGGAATTCGATGCTTCCCACAAGAATACCTATCAGAATCACGACCGAAAGCACCATCAGGTTAGGTTTCTTGAGCGTGGAAACCGAGTTGCCCAGTATCTTTTCCACGCGCTTCACGTTTTCCTCCTCGCCTACGAGCACTACGGTGTCACCCGTCTGCAAAAGCAAGTCGGGCTTTCCGATAAGATGCACGCCGGCACGCAGCACACGCGAGATGTTCACGTGATAGATGGAACGGAACTTCAGTTCCTCAATGCTCTTTCCGTTTACCGTTCCCTGTGTTACGAGGCATCTTTTCGAGATGAGTCTTCTGTCGAGTTTTCCCCACAGGGCATCCGTCATTTCGATTCTGTGCCCGATGAAAGCGCATATCATTTCCATTTCGTGATGTTCGGAAATCACCATAATCTTGTCGCCTTCCTCGATAACCGACTTCGGATGCGCCATTTCTATCTCCGAGGTTTTCTTGTGCATAATTCTCGATACAAGGAAATCGTGCTTGTCGAGCAACAGTTTTACGTGTGCTATGTCGAGTCCGTAAACGCTGGGGTTCGATACTTCTATGGAATACACCAATGCCTCCTTGCCCTGTGCCTTCTCCCGGTCTTCAATGCGCTGCGATTCCTCGTCCACCTTCACTCTCAACACCCACTTCAGGCAGCCCGTTGTGAGTATCAGTCCGAGAATGGCCACCGGATAAGCCAGTGCATAACCGATACCGATGTCAGACGAAATGCTGCCCGATATTCCCTTTGCCGCTTCCTGCGCCGCACCGAGCGAAGGCGTATTCGTAACGGCTCCGGCCAATATGCCCACCATCGTGTCTATCGGAGTGCACGAAAGAGAGAAGATGAGATAGGTCATCAGGAGTGCCAGTCCGATGGAAAGGAGCGAGAGAAGATTGAGCTGGACACCTCCCTGCTTGAACGTTGAGAAGAATCCTGGCCCCACTATCATTCCGATACCGAAGATGAAGAGCACCATACCGCTTTCTTTCACGAATGAGAGCACCATCGGGTCGATCTGCAAGCCGAGGTGTCCGGCGAGAATGCCTGAGAACAACACCCAAGTAACGCCCAGCGAGAATCCTCCCACCTTGATTTTGCTCAGCAGAATGCCGACCGTAATGACAAGTGCCAGTACGAAGATAGACTGTCCGATTCCGGGTGTGGTAAGCAAACTTACGATTCCGTCCATAAGATAAGTTTTTTGCAGGATGCCCTGCATCCAAGTTTTTTATTGTAAAGCATCTTCCCCGTCCGTTCACTTCCGTGCCGTCGGCAGGGGGATTGATTAACGGTGCAAAGGTACAACAAACTTCTTATTCCAATCCCTTTTTCTCATTAATTATTTCTATGAGAGCGAAGAATGTCAATGCCTCTGGCAATGTCGGAGCATCAACAACGGCAGTTCTTGCTAAATAATTCCCCTCCATACACTTGCCGTTTGAAATAAAGTTTACGATATATTCTCGCTTTCGCTATCATTTGCTCTTTAATCTTTTGCCCTCTTAAAAGAAAAGCATTATATTTGCATTCGATTAATACATAATAGCCTATGAACAGGTAAAACAGAAAAAGACATAATAGATAGAAAGCGTTAGCTTGCATTCTTGTTCTTGAAATTCGCCAAAATTTATAGAGGCACGAGAGTAAAAGTTGATGCTCACGTCAAACGGCGTGGGCTTTTACTTGTTGAAGTGGCAATGGTGTTTGGCGATACCTCAAGAACATTAACGAAGTTATCAGTCCACGCTTTTTATTTGTCTCATTCAAAAATTTTTAAGGGCTGAAAAAAAGTTAATCATAAACGCATAAAAAACAGAATCAATGAAGAAAATATTAACCATCACGTGCCTTACTACAATGATACTGAGCGCAACAACGACATTTAGCTCTTGCAGCAGCGACAATAATGACACTCCAAACGTGCAGCCTTTTACTGCTATAAATCCTAAAAATGTATTTACAGGAGGACTTCCCAAAACAGCAGCCGAGATGAGCATTCAGACAAATGAGAAAGGACAGGTAGTCTCGCTCAAATCCGAAGAAGGAATCGTTACCTTCAAATATAATGAAGCAACAACACGTGGCACAGCACCTGCTTATGATGTAATAATGACGGTTGGAGATGGAAAGGAGAAGCTCGTCTGCAATTTGTACCTCAACAAAGACGGATTTGTCAGCCGTTGCGAGGAGGAAGAATATAATTTAGAGGGAATGGAAAGAGAATTATGGGATTTTACATACAACAGCGACGGCCAGCTGCTGACTATGCTGCGCATAGAAGGAGGCAAAGAGACTACTACTATTAAATATCAAGACGGAGATATCGTAGAA
This sequence comes from Prevotella sp. HUN102, assembly GCF_000688375.1. NCBI lineage: Bacteria > Pseudomonadati > Bacteroidota > Bacteroidia > Bacteroidales > Prevotellaceae > Prevotella > Prevotella sp. HUN102. Next base: position 66,762 of record NZ_JIAF01000004.1, read on the forward strand.
ACAAAAACAGTTTCTGCCAGCGAACCTGAAGAAAGCAGCCTGTATAAGGTTTATTACACCTCGAATACAATTTCCACGCCTATTATAAACAAAGGCTGTATTATGCTTTTCGATGAAACTTTGGGTATTGATATGGACGAAATGAGATACGCCTACTATGCCGGACTGTTGGGTAAGGCTACCAAACATTTGCCCGTGCGTCTCGTTAGCGAGAAATATCAGGACACATCTCTGTTTGAGTGGACTTTGAATGCGGCAGGTTATCCTACATTGTTTTCAGCTGGAGTAGAAAAATACCCATTCACTTGGTAGCCAGAGAGGACGAAAAACATTTTATACTAACGCTCCCAAACCTGACACTCGCAGGTTTGGGAGCGTTTTTATTATCCTTTTTTTCAAGAAGGGAATTACCAACAATATGCTATTCCTCGCCTTTTGCAGACTCTGCGCAATGCTGCAAGATAATAACTGCGCTGACTGCACCATCCTCGCACATTACGTTCACGCTGAACAATCGCAGCGAGTTCTTCGTTGCTGCGCCTGCGCAAATAGAGATAATACCTGCCGGTAGCATACATTGCATAGAAGCCGGCCTTCATAGAAATGAATCTGATTTTCATAAAGATATTTTTTTAAGTTAAACTTACACATCTCTTTACCACCGTAGCTATCTTTATGTTTTGCTCGGTTGGTGCGTCTAAAGCGACGACTCTCGATGTTTCGTCTGCAAAGATACGAAATATTCTTGTATAATGAATTGATAAGGAGAGAAAAATTATTTCCTTTTCTAAGCAATAAAGCACGCAAAATAATTACAGTACGAGGAGATTCTCAAAAGCACTCAAGAGTCATTGATTTCATTTCAGACTGCAATTCATTATGCTCTGATATTGCTATGTTTTAATATTTATAAATGATTGATAGTCATTTGCTTACATCCTTGTGTCCGTTTTTGCGAAGAATGCATTGCAATCTTCGCACATTTGCTTTCCATTCTTGCGAAGATTGAAACGCATTCTTCGCACGTTTGAAAACAGAAAGAATGTCTATTGATTTTCAGCTATTTAGAAAGTGAACAACATTCTTATATGCAATGATAGATGTAAGGAGCAGTTCCGGCGAATTTGACATCAAATTTTTGAGCAATAATAGTAATAATCTGACATAATTTCGGTTATTAATAATGAATAGGAATGCCAATCAAGGCAAACTTTCTAAAATGTATGAGAATGATGGAAAAACTATCAAACATTGGCAGCTATCTTTTTTTAGCTGAACCTTTTCACTGTGATTTTTCAAAACGATTGTTTATTGGGCATCTGGGCAACCATCTGCTGAACGCAGCCGACTATCATAGCAGTGAGCGTGGATACGGAATGGACTATCTGAACACTATCAACAAAACGTGGGTATTGAGCCGTTTGGCTATTGAAATGGATGAAATGCCCGAGATGTACACAAGGTTCAACGTTGAGAGCTGGGTGGATGGAGTAATGAAATTCTTCACAAGCCGTAATTTCAAAGTGATTGGAGAAGACGGAATTGTTTATGGTTATGGTAAGAGTGTATGGGCAATGATTGATACGGAAACGCGTCAGCCGACTGATATCTTTGCCATTCGCGACGGACTGATAAAGGAGTATGTGGAAACGGAGCACGAATGTCCGATAGAAAAATCATCACGCGTGAAGATGGGTGGTGATGCTGAACTGGTACGCACGATTCCCACCTATTATAATGATGTGGATATCAATGGGCATATCAATTCCGTGAAATACATTGAGCACGTGATGGATTTATGGGATTTGGATTGGTATAAGGCGCACAGAGTGAAAAGATTTGAAATTGCATATATTGCTGAGTCGCATCAGGGCGACAATCTTAGTTTTTACAGGAGTGAAAATGCAGTAACTGATGGGCTTACGGACTTTTCTGTACGAATAACCAAGACTAATTCCGATGGCGAAGAGGTCGAGGTATGTAGAAGCAGAATATTATTCAAATAAATAAAATGGAATAATTTTCATTGTTTGTATAAAATATTTAAAGAAAATTTTGTAGTTTAATTTTAAATCGTTATCTTTGCATTAAGAAACAAAACAAGATAAGAAGTAAAGTTAATGATTAGGTATAAGTTGGATAAAAGGTAAAAGATTGTCAGGATAATTATGACAAGGGGCTGTTTGTTGATGGAAATGATGTGGAGGTGCGGATTTCTATTGCAAGGAACTCATAACTGACTGATGCGAACGATAAGACTGCAAGGTTCACGATGTGAAGATGTGGCGTGCAGCTGAAACAGTTTGCTGACTTTGCCTGAAAGCAACTAATTTTTTCTCGTACATAATTTTGTAAAGGAAGCTCTCTAATTGAAGAGAGCTTTCTTTTTATTTTGCATTGTCTGCAACTGAGTGTTGAGATTATTTTGTTCTGAAAACAAAGCTGCCATCCATCATAATTTCTTCTTCTGCCAATAAATCTTGCAGAGTCTGGCTTAAATAGTCTATATTCGTGGTGGAAGTGTCGGTCGGTATTTCCTTTAATTCTGTGATATGGTGCTTTTTGCCATCATTCAATATGTTGAGGATGGCTTTTTTGATTAAAGAGGTGGTATTCTTTTCTTCGGCTTTATGGTTCAGGCAGACGTCGCAATGCCCGCAATCCGTTGATTCTGTTTCTCCGAAATAGCGCAAAAGCTGTCTGCTTCGGCAAACACGATTGTTCTGGCAGTAATTGATCATTGCGAGAATGCGTTCCTCGAACTTTTCTTTCCTGTCTTCATATACTTCTTTTGGAATGCAGAGCTGCTCTCCGTCCACCCGGTCCAACGTGTATCTGATGAGTGGGATGTTCTTTCTTGGAATGAAATTGATGATGCGTTTCTTGCTGAGATTCTGCAGAACCATATAGGTTTGGTTTCTGTCCAGACCTGCTTCTTGGGCTATGTAGCTTTCGTCTATATAGCAATAGTCGGTGAAGAGTCCGCCGTAGTTTCTCAGTAAAGCTGTAATGACATTGTTCTCGTTCGGTGTGGAGTTGTCGAGACGGTATAACTCGTTGCGGCTGAGAATAAAACGAACCCTGGCTTTGGTATCGGGGTCCTGCACGTATTCCAAGTATCCTGCCCGTTGTATGATGAGCAGGGCGGCATTTACCTGAATTGGGAAATGCTTGAAGGCAACACAGAATTTGTCTATCGGAAATTCATAGGTCGCATCCATTCCGCTTCCTACGCCTATCTGATAGAAGTAGGCTAAGTGCTCGTAAACATTCTGTATATATTCTCTTGACGGGAATGTATCTTCGATTCTTTTTCTGAGATTTCGCTCGTCGTGGTTTCTCGTATAGAGCAAGATAGCGTAGGCTTTCCTGCCGTCTCGTCCGCCACGGCCGGCTTCCTGAAAGTAGGCTTCGGGCGAACTCGGCGCGTCAATATGGATGACAATACGCACGTCGGGCTTGTCGATGCCCATTCCGAAGGCGTTTGTTGCCACCATCACACGCACTTTGTCTTCCTGCCAGTCGTTCTGTCGCTGGTCCTTCACGGTAGGTTCCAAACCAGCGTGATACCAAGTGGAGGATATTTGTTTATGTATCAAGTATTTAGCTACTTCTTTCGTTCGCTGTCTGCTGCGGCAGTACACGATTGCCGTTCCTCCGACGGATTTGAGGATATGCACCATTTCTTCCATTTTATCCTCTGTCTCACGGAGCACATACGCAAGATTCTTGCGCTCAAAACTCATTCTAAACGCATTTTCTTCCCTGAATCCTAATTGTGTTTGTATGTCCTTGACTACTTCCGGAGTGGCTGTTGCGGTAAGGGCGAGGATAGGAATGTTCGGAAGTATCTCGCGAATTTTGATAATTTCAAGGTAGGAGGGACGGAAATCGTAGCCCCATTGGCTGATGCAGTGGGCTTCATCGACGGTGATGAAGCTCACTTTCATACGTTTAACCTTGATTTGAAAGAGGTCGGATGAAAGTCGTTCGGGCGATATATATAAAAGTTTTATACCTCCGAAAATACAGTTCTCCAATGTTGTTACAATCTCATCGCGCGACATTCCTGAATAAATGGCGGCAGCCTTAATGCCTTGTCGCTTGAGATGGTCCACCTGATCCTTCATCAATGATATCAGTGGTGTGATGACGATACACACACCTTCCGTTGCCATAGCCGGCACTTGGAATGTGAGCGACTTACCGCCCCCCGTGGGCATCAGTCCGAGCGTATCTTTCCCTGCTCCGATGCTTTCTATTACTTCAGCCTGAATGCCTCGGAAGTCGGGATATCCCCAATATTTATGAAGGATTTCCTTGTATGTCATTATATAGAGATTGCTCGATGATGAAGTTCTATTCTTCTTCTGACGGACGGATACCTTCTATCTGAAGCTGTACTGCACCACGCTTAAACACGTTGTCTTCTATGGTGTAGACGATATCGAAGGAACGTTTCGACTTGATGTAGCGTGCAGACTGGCTCTGTCCGAAAGCTATTCCGTTCATCACGTTGTTTGATTTGGAATCTACCAATTCCAGTTTGATGTGTTCCTGCTCACGGCCGACAACCTTGCTTGTGCCGAAATCGAATACGTCCTTTGTGCAGAACAGAGGTTTGGGATTGCTGGGACCGAAGGGGGCGAACCTCTTCAGGTCGTTGTGGAGTTTCTTTGTAATGTCCTTGAAGTCGATTACTGCATCGATGTCGAGCGAAGCCTCGGTCTGCTCGGGGAGAATATGCTCATCAACATATTTCTGGAAGCGTATTCTGAACTCCTTTACATTGTCCCATTTCAGTGTCAGACCTGCTGCGTAGGTGTGTCCGCCGAAGTTTTGGAGCAGATCGCTGCAACTCTTGATAGCCGAATACAGGTCGAAGCCTGCCACGCTGCGTGCAGAACCTGTTGCAAAGTCTTCATCTCGTGTGATGACAATCGTAGGACGATAGTAGATTTCCGTCAGTCTTGAAGCCACAATACCGATAACGCCTTTCTTCCAATGCTCGTCGTAGAGCACGATGCTCGTCTGGTGCTTCTGATTTTCAAGGCGTTCTACAATCTGATTGGCCTCTTCGGTCATCTGACGGTCCACATCCTTTCGCTTCTCATTGTATTCGTCGATGTGTTTTGCTGCGACAAGTGCCGTTGCCAAATCGCGTTCCACAAGGAGATCAACGCTCTCTCGGCCGTTCTCCATTCGTCCGCTTGCATTGATTCGTGGGCCTATCTTGAAGATAATATCGCTCATCGACAGTTCCCGTCCGTTGAGTCCACAGATGTCTATGATGGCTTTCAGGCCTACGCTTGGGTTCTGATTGAGCTGTTTGAGACCGTGAAAGGCGAGAATGCGATTCTCGTCCACTACTGGAACAAGGTCGGCTGCAATGCTCACGGCACAGAAATCGAGTAGAGGAATGAGGCGCGAGAAGGGAATATTATTGTTCTTTGCAAACGCTTGCATAAACTTAAAACCGACGCCACAGCCGCAAAGATTCTTGAAAGGATAAGGGTCGTCGGAACGTCTTGGGTTGAGAATGGCGACTGCCGGTGGCATATCCTCGTCGGGGACGTGGTGGTCGCAAATGATAAAGTCTATACCAAGCTCCTTGGCATAGGCTATTTCCTTGATAGCCTTAATGCCGCAATCAAGTATAATGATGAGTTTTACACCGGTTTCCTTTGCAAAGTCTATTCCTTTTTTGCTTACTCCATAGCCTTCTTCGTATCGGTCGGGAATGTAATAATCTATGTTGGAATAGAACTGTCGCAGAAATTTATACACCAATGCTACTGCCGTACAGCCGTCTACATCGTAGTCGCCATACACCATAATGCGCTCTTTTCGTCCCATGGCATCATTCAGCCTGTCAACGGCCACGTCCATATCCTTCATTAGGAAAGGATTGATGAGGTCGGATAGCTGTGGACGGAAGAATCTCTTCGCCGCACTTTCGGTAGTGATGCCACGCTTTATGAGGAGCGAAGCGAGGGTCGGACTTATGTTGAGTTTCTCTCCAAGCTCATTAGCTGCATTTGTCTGTTCAGATGTAGATGGTGTGTAGTTCCATTTAAAATGCATTTTAATTGTTTTTATTTCTGCTTGTAAAGGTACGAAAAAAAAGCGTAAGTCTGAAAAACTTACGCTTTTTTAATTCTATCTAACTATTAGCCGGCATTTGCCCGATAATAGTCAGGCTGTTTATATTCTTTTATTAGATGCCCATCTTCTGACGGATGTTAGCAGGAATTGCATTCTTGTTTACCATATAGTCCATTGTGTTGGCAGCAATGAATGTCTTTGTCATATACCAGATACCCTTGTACTTGCCTGTTTCGCCCCAAGAGTTCTTTACCATATAGTATTCCTTGCCGTTCTGGTCTTTAGCGATACCGAAGATAAGCATACCGTGGTCGTCTGTAAGCTCCCAGTTGTCGTAACGCTCCTGACGAAGCTGCTGTGTAGGAGTGATTTCAGGAACCTTTGCACCCATTTCTGCGATAAGGTCTTTCTGCTTTGCAGATGAAAGACCCAACCAACGTGCCATATCGCTGCCCTGCATGCTCTGAGCCTTCTTACCGTCTACCATATATGCAAGACCGTCGCGTGTGAAACCGGGTTCACTAACGTCGCCACCCCAAGCTACGCAATAGCCGTTCATAACAGCATTGTCGATGATTTCCATCATTTCATTCATAGGAACGTTGTGAGACTGTGGCATACGCCAGTTGTCCTGTACCTCAACAGCGAATGTTGAATAGAAAGGATGATGTGTGTAAGATGTAACTGTTACATAATCATCCCAGTTCAAACCGAGGCTGGCAGCGAATGACTTTGGTGTATATTCCTTGCCTTCGTATGTGAACTTCTCAGGACATTTGCCGAGATATGAATCCAAAATACCCTGAAGACCGACTTTCCACTGGCTGGAAATCTTGCTTGCCTTGTTTGTAGCAACAGCTTCAACGTATGGTTCCATTACAGAGAAGAACTCATTGAAGTTGAACAGAGAGTCGCCTGTCAATGAACCCGGGAAAGGCATTGCGCCTTCTGGGCAGATACCGTAGTTCATCAAGCAATAGAGAGGGTCGTAGCAAGAACCACCTTGTGAGAATTGAGCGTCGCCGTGCATACGTACAACGGTTGTAGCGCGGTCCATATAAGTCTTGTTGGCAACGAAACTCTCGCAAAGGTCGTAAGTTTTGCCACTCTTCTTCAGGATTTCAGCCTCAAAGTAGCCCAATGTAGAGTAGTCCCAACAAGTACCTGAACGGTTCTGATTCTTGATACTTGTGATAGGATTCTCCTTCACAACAGTAAATACAGGTTCGTTGTTTTCTTTTGCAGCCTTCTTCTTTGGTGCTGCTGTTGCGCCGGTAGCTATTGTAGCGAGAAGCGCAAGTGCTAAGATTTTTTTCATAATTCTTAAATAAATTTGCCGTCTAAATAAATAGATGTACAAATTGGTTAAAAGTTTAATTATTATTGTTTTTTATTTATTTCACTTTTACTATGCGTTCATAAATGCTTCCACATCATTCGGATGATAAGGAATCAGGTCCTTGCCAATGAAACGGCATCCGTCCTTAGTGATAAGGATATCGTCTTCGATACGAATACCACCGAAATCCTTATATGTATCGAGCTTATCGAAGTTGAGGAAGTCGGCACAGTGCTTCTTCTCACGCCATTCGTCGATGAGTGCAGGGATGAAATAGATACCCGGCTCGTCGGTTACAACGAAACCTTCCTCCAAACGGCGACCCATTCTCAGGCAGTTTGTACCGAACTGGTCGAGGTTAGGACGAGTTTCAGCATCAAAACCAACGTGAATCTGTCCCAATGCTTCCATATCGTGAACATCCATACCCATCATATGGCCGAGACCGTGAGGCAGGAACATAGCGTGAGCACCGGCAGCAACAGCGTCGTCGGTGTTGCCCTTAGCCAAGCCGAGTTCCTTCATTCTCTCGAAAATGATACGACATACTGCAAAATGCACGTCGGCATACTTCATTCCTGGTTTAGACAATTCGAGTGCTGCATCGTGAGCTTCCTCCACAGCCTTGTATATATCCAACTGACGTTGGGTGAACTTGCCGTTCACGGGATATGTACGTGTGTTGTCCGAGCAGTAATGGTTGATGGTTTCAGCACCACAGTCGCAAAGTACCAAACGACCGTCCTCCAAATCTGCCATAGATGGATTGCCGTGCATAATCTCTCCGTGCTGAGAGAGTATGATAGGGAACGAAATCATAGAACCGTATGAGTTTGCGATGCCTTCGAGCTGACCAGCGATGAACTTCTCCGTTACGCCCGGCTTTGCCAGTCGCATAGCGGTCGTGTGCATCTTGTAGCCAATTACTGCGGCGCGTTCCAATTCTTCAATTTCCTCCTGAGTCTTTACGGAGCGCATCTTTACCACAGCGTTGATCAGTTCAAGGCTGGCAGCCTCTTTCTGCTCGTTGGGATGAATGCCAAGAAGATCCATTATCTGAATCTTGATGTCGTGGCGGTAGGGAGGCAAGAAGTGAATCTTACGCTTCGACTGCATTGCTCTGTCGCAAATGTTCTTCAGCTCCTTCATAGGTGCTGATTCCCTCACGCCCACCTGAGCTGCAAGATCTTTCACGGCATCGACACTGCCAAACCAGACTATATCATCAATATCAATGTCATCACCAATCAGCTTTTCAGTGTCTTCATCGATATCAATCACTCCCACGAGTCCGTCGCGCTTCTGTCCGAAATAATAGAGGAAAGAAGAGTCCTGACGGAAAGGAGAATAGCCGTTAGCAGGGCAGTTTGCCGGCGATTCATTGTTGCCAAACAAAATGATAATGCCGTCTTTTACGAGCTTCTTGAGCTCAGCACGACGACCAATGTACGTTTCTTTGCTAAACATATCGGCTTAAATTTTATTGGTAATGCTGCAAAGATAATGAAAATTCCCATAAATTCCCTATCTTTGTAGTCAAATTAATGACTTTTTTTATGGAAATTAATAGAAATACGGGACTTGTGTTAGAAGGAGGAGGTATGAGAGGCGTTTTTACGGCAGGTGTGCTTGACGCTTTTATGAAACATAACCTTTATTTCCATTACGTGGTTGCAGTATCGGCAGGAGCCTGCAACGGACTTTCCTATATGAGCCGACAGCCCCGCAGAGCCAGAGCTTCCAATATCGACCTGTTGGCTAAATATAATTATATTGGTGTCCGGCATCTGGTTACGCAGGGATGTATCTTTGACCCCGAATTGCTCTACAAGCGTTTTCCTTATGAAATCATTCCGTTCGATTACGATACTTTCTTTGAGAATATGCGGAAGGGCGACGTTTTCGAGATGGTTACAACGAATTGCGAAACAGGCAGAAGCGAATACTTGCAGGAAACCTCTGGCGATGCTCATCGGCTGAACGAACTTGTACGCGCTTCGAGCAGTCTGCCTTATGTCAGCAAGATTGTGAATATCGACGGCACACCGATGCTCGACGGCGGAATTGCCGATTCCATTCCGGTTCTCAGGGCGATAGAGACAGGGCACGAAAAGAATATCGTAGTCTGCACGCGCAACAAAGGCTGGCGGGACAACGGCAGGGATCTGAAACAACCTAAGTTTGTGTACCGCAACTATCCACGTCTGAGAGTGTTGTTGAGCCGACGGTTGAAAGCCTACAACGAGCAGTTGGACTTGATTGATGCTTTGGAAGCAAAGGGCGATATTCTTGTTATCCGTCCTGAAAACCCGATTGTGGTTGGGAGAATGGAGAAAGACGTGCAGAAGCTCGAAGCGTTATACGAAGAAGGATTCCAACTTGGCGAAAGATTCACGGAATTATACGCCTGAAAACGTCTGGCAATTGTCAGGCAAGTTGATACTGTATTTTATCCCGCCTTCAGATAAATCCGAACGCATAGGCATATATAAATAAGGTATGTGCTTATCAATCCATTACCTTCTATTCGATATAGCCTTTTCCTGACCTTAAGACTGATTTTCAATCTTCGCAAGATTGCGTTCCATTCTTCGCAAGATTGCGTTGCGTTTTTGCGAAGATTGCGATGCATTCTTCGCACGTTTGGAAAACGCATCTTCATCGGTCTGAAATTACAGGTTGTATTTCTGAGTTTAGGAGAAGGATGATTGAAGAGATACAAGAGAATAAATGAATAAATATCTTCGCTAAGCGATTTGTTTATTCGCTTGCAAATCGCTCCTAAAATTGGATATTGTTTTTCGATTTCGTATATAAAATATACAAACGGCATTCAGATTGTGGTTCTGAATGCCGTTTTCTGTATAGTGATATTGAATTTTATGCTTCAGCAGCCTCGTCTTCAACTGCCTTGAAGTGTGCAAGGTCTTCCGCATTGAATGCCTTGACGTAGGCAGTGCTGCCGATAACTTCTTCTTCCGTCATACGGACGAATACGTTGGCAGACTTTGCGAACAGTTCGGGAGCCTTGCTTGCGTCCTCAATAAGGAGAAGCGACTCGATGATGCCTGCCGTCATATTGTAGAGACGGCGTGCAAGGAAGTCCTGTTCGTCCTGATTGTCGTCTGCCTTAACCTTCTCGAGGGCTTCCTCATAGCGTTCTACGAGTTTGGCAACACGAGCCTGCAAAGACTTCATTTCGTCGGAAACCTCGCCTTCGAGCATTTCCTTCATAATGGAAAGATAGGTGCCGTTGGTAATGTATCGGATTGCTGCAACCACCTGAAGCTGTGTCGTACCCTCATAGATGGAGAAGATGCGTGCATCGCGAAAGAGACGCTGGCTCTTGTACTCCATAATGAAGCCTGAACCACCGTGGATGGAGATGGCATCGTAGGCATTCTGGTTGGCATATTCGGAGTTGATTCCCTTTGACAATGGTGTGAAGGCATCGGCAAGACGTGTGTACTTCTTCATTTCCTGACGGTCTTCGGCAGAGAGTTTCTCGTCGCGCGCAATGTCTTCGAGTGCCTTGTAGATGTCTACGTAGCGTGCTGTCTGATAGAGCAGCGAACGGCCGGCGTCGAGCTTCGCCTTCATACGTGAAAGCATATCGTAGACAGCAGGGAAAGTGATGATTTTCTTGCCGAACTGGGCACGGTCCATGGCGTAGTTCAGGCCTTCAACGTAAGCCTCTCGCGCTACGCCGACACTCTGAGCGGCGATACCCAGTCGGGCACCGTTCATCAATGCCATCACGTACTTGATAAGTCCCATACGTGTATTGCCGCAAAGTTCGGCCTTGGCATTCTTGTAAACCAATTCACAGGTAGGCGAGCCGTGGATACCCAACTTATGTTCTATGTGGCGGACATCGACGCCGCCGTCGCGCTTGTCGTAGATGAACATCGAAAGACCGCGGCCGTCGCGTGTGCCTTCTTCGGAACGGGCGAGCACCAAGTGGAGGTCTGAGTCGCCGTTGGTGATGAAACGCTTCACACCGTTCAGCCGCCAGCAGTTCTCCTTCTCGTCGAATGTAGCCTTGAGCATAACGCGCTGCAAATCGGAACCTGCATCAGGCTCTGTCAGGTCCATTGACATCATTTCGCCTTCGCAGATGCGTGGGATGAACTTTGCACGCTGTTCGTCGGTTCCGAACTCGTAGAGCGTGTCGATACAGGACTGCAACGACCAGATGTTCTGGAAACCGGCGTCGGCTGAAGAAATCATTTCCGAGAGCATAGAGAACACCACGTTCGGCAGATTCAAGCCTCCGTACTGGCGCGGCATACTTACGCCCCAGAGTCCGGCCTTGCGTGTTGCCTCGATGTTTTCGTATGTCTTGCTCGCATAGTGCATACGGCTGTCAATGAGGTGTGGTCCTTCCAAGTCTACGGATTCGGCGTTCGGCTCGATGATGTTTGCCGTAACGTCGCCACAGATATCGAGGACACGCTTATAGTTTTCGATTGCGTCCTCGTAATTGACGGGAGCATCGTCGTATGTCGCAGCATCTTTATAGTTTCTTTCCTTCAACTCAACGATGCGCTTCATCAAAGGATGATTGAGGTGGAACTCAATCTCCGGTTGGTCGCTATAATAATTTGCCATAATCTTTATTTCTTTTTTGTTTCTTTATGAAGAATGTACAAGGCGCAGCTTAATAAAATCAAGGGCAGAATCCCTACCAGTTCAGGATGCTTGGCCGACATCATTGACACGATGCTGCCCATACTTCCCGCAATAAGAAGACTAACCTTTTGCATTTTACTTGCTGTTCTCCTTATAATATTTAATTAACTTCGGCACAACTTCCTCAACAGTACCGTTGATTACGTAGTCTGCAATCTGATTGATAGGCGCATCAGGGTCGTTGTTGATGGAGATAATGATACCTGCATCCTGCATTCCGGCGATATGCTGAATCTGTCCGGAAATGCCACAGGCGATATAAACCTTCGGATGAACGGTAACACCAGTCTGACCTACCTGACGGTCGTTGTCTACCCAACCTGCATCGACTGCCGCACGAGACGCACCCACCTCTCCGTGGAGCTCTTTTGCCAACTGGAACAGCAGATCGAAATTCTCCTTGGAACCGACACCATAGCCACCGGCTACGACGATAGGAGCACCCTTCAGGTTGTTCTGTGCCGGCTCAACGCGGCGTTCAATTACCTTTACGGCATAGGAAAGCTCGTCTACATACTTGCTTACTTCCGGATAAACCACTTCGTTCTTTGCCTTGCCGTCGTAGACAGCCTTCTGCATCACGCCCGAACGCACCGTAGCCATCTGAGGACGGTTTTCGGGATTCACGATGGTAGCCACGATGTTGCCGCCGAATGCAGGGCGAATCTGGTAGAGCATATTCTCATAGTGCTTGCCAGCCTTCTTGTCATCGTAATCTCCGATTTCAAGTTGAGTACAGTCGGCGGTAAGCCCAGACGTCAATGAGGATGAAACACGAGGCCCGAGGTCGCGCCCAATAACAGTAGCACCCATCAAGGCAATCTGCGGTTTCTCTTCATTAAAGAGATTCACGAGAATGTCTGTGTGAGGGGCTGACGTGTAAGGGAAGAGCCCTTCGCCGTCGAACACAAATAATTTATCCACTCCATAAGGAAGAATCTGGTCTTCCACCTTGCCCTTGATGCCGCTTCCGGCAACGATTGCGTGGAGTTCTACGCCTAATTCATTGGCGAGCTTACGGCCTTTCGTAAGCAATTCCTGCGAAACTTCCTGTACGGTTGTTTCTTCTATTTCGCAATATACAAATACGTTGTTCATAAATAATACTGTATCACATCATCGGTCTGCCGTTCTTTCTGCTTCTTTCTGAAAGCAATGCGGATGAAACAGCCTGCCGACCGTGGATGATTATATTTTCATTGGAATAATTTGAATTGATATGCTTGAACCTTTATCCTCTCCGTTGCTGAATGTTTCGGATTCCACAGCCTCCCTTTCAGAAGAAGAAGGAGAGAGATTTCCGGTTATCCAATTATCTTCTCGTCGAGAAGTTCCTTTACCAATCCTTCTATATCAGCATCCGAACCTGTGATAGTCTTGCTTTCCTTAGCTTGGAACACGATGTTCTGAACGCTCTTCACCTTGGTTGGAGAGCCGGAAAGACCACACTGGGCTTCGTCACCATCAACATCAGCTACCGACCATTGGGTCAAAGTCAGGTAAGGACGCGTCTCGTAAAGCTCTGCCCACGGCTCGTCGCCCTTGCGCTCCATAGGACAGGTTGCGTACTTATATTTCATTACGAGCTTGGCATTGCAGGGACGAGCCGGTGCAGCCGTGCCGTTTACCGTAATAACCACCGGAAGAGGGGCAACAACGGTTTCCACACCACCGTCGATATGGCGGCGGATGGTAGCCTTTCCGTCCTCCACCTTCAGGATTTCCTCTGCGTAAGTAACCTGATTCAGACCGAGCTTCTGTGCCACCTGCGGACCAACCTGTGCCGTATCGCCGTCGATAGCCTGACGGCCGCCGATAACAATATCCACATCGCCAATCTTCTTGATGGCAGTTGCCAGTGCATAAGACGTAGCCAACGTGTCGGCACCTGCAAACTTACGGTCGGTCAATAGCCAACCGGTGTCTGCTCCACGGAAAAGTCCCTGACGGATTATTTCGCCTGCACGGGGAGGTCCCATAGTGAGAATACCAACTGTTGAACCAGGGTTCTCGTCTTTCAGCCGAAGAGCCTGCTCCAAAGCATTCAAGTCTTCAGGGTTGAAGATAGCCGGCAGCGCGGCACGGTTCACAGTGCCTTCAGCTGTCATAGCATCCTTGCCCACATTTCTTGTGTCTGGTACCTGCTTGGCAAGTACAACGATTTTCAAACTCATAGATATAATGTGTTGTTTAGAATATTTTGTTTAATAGAATCGGATAGCAAAAGTACATTTTTTTTATAACACCAACAAATTAATTGCACAAAATAAGTACGTTCGTGCACAAATCTGTCAGATTGAGCATTCTCTTTATCTCCCTTTTGTAATAATTACAGCTCTGAAGATAACAAAAAGTATTCTGAATTTCGGTGCTTGAAAGTGTGTAAAATACAAATTTAACAGATATTCAGCCCTTTATCTCAATAAAAATATGTACCTTTGACAACTGTATTATAACGAAAAGTATGAGTAACAACTTATTATCAGGAAAAAGAGGCATCATTTTCGGTGCATTGAACGAACAGTCAATTGCTTGGAAAGTAGCCGAGCGTGCCGTTGAAGAAGGCGCACAGATTACACTTTCAAATACTCCAATTGCGGTAAGAATGGGAACAGTCAATGCACTGTCCGAAAAACTCAATTGCGAGGTTATACCGGCTGATGCCACAAGTGTTGAAGACTTGGAAAACGTATTCAAGCGTTCTATGGAAGTCTTAGGTGGAAAGATTGATTTTGTACTGCATTCTATCGGTATGTCGCCGAACGTTCGCAAGCGTCGCACATACGATAATCTCGACTACAAGATGCTCGACACGACACTCGACGTGTCTGCCGTTTCATTCCATAAGATGATTCAGAGTGCGAAGAAGCTCGATGCCATCAGCGAAGGAGGTTCAATCCTCGCCCTTACCTACGTGGCTGCACAGCGCACATTCTACGGCTACAACGATATGGCTGACGCAAAGGCACTCTTGGAAAGCATTGCGCGCAGCTTCGGCTACATCTATGGACGCGAAAAGGGCGTGCGCATCAACACGATTTCACAGTCTCCTACAATGACTACTGCCGGACAGGGCGTGAAGGGTATGGACAAGCTCTACGACTTTGCCGACCGTATGTCGCCACTCGGCAACGCCTCTGCTGCCGAATGCGCTGACTACTGTATCGTAATGTTCTCCGACCTTACCAAGAAAGTAACAATGCAGAATCTCTATCACGACGGTGGTTTCTCCAACGTGGGTATGAGTCTCCGTGCTATGGCTACTTACGAGAAGGGACTCGACGAGTACAAGGATGAAAACGGTAATATTATCTACGGATAAGCACCATTTTTCATACATTAATGAATGGGGCGACACTCTCAAAGTGTCGCCCCGTTTGTTTTCGTTTGATTTGAAGAACAGAGATTCTTTTTCTTGTTCTGTCCTGCATTTTTTGCGATAATATTTCTTATTCTCGTCTATGATTTTCTACTGATTTGGGATGCGTCTGCAAACGTGCGAAGAATGCAAAACAATCTTCGCACGTTTGCAGCGCGTTTTTGCGAAGAATAGAATGCAATCTTCGCACGTTTGGAATGAGAGAGGACAAGTATTGATTATCAGACACTTACATACGATAAAACAATAACGGCATAGAAAGGAGATGGATTGCACTATGGAATAGAGCTGATGGGTGTGAAGACCAGAGAAGCAAAGTATAACGGAGAACAAAAAGAAGGGAAGGAAAGATAGAGATGCTGGCAGAAGGAAGTGCAGACGTTTGGCGAATGATGTTCTCTTGCACCTTATTATATTTATTATAGATGGTAAGTTTTCTTGGCAAAGATAATATAATCAGCAGATATTTTGTTATCTTTGCAAGTGGTTCCCTTCGGAATGCCATCCTCAAAATTCAGCGAAAATATATGATTGACAACCCAACGGTACAAAGGATTCTTGATGCAGCGAATATTGTAGACGTAGTTTCGGAATTTGTTTCTTTGCGAAAGGCAGGAACAAGTTACAAGGGATTGTGCCCGTTCCACGACGACCGAACGCCGTCGTTTTCCGTCAGTCCGGTAAAGGGAGTGTATAAATGTTTCTCGTGTGGCGAAGCCGGCAACGTGGTAAACTTCATAATGAAGCACGAACAGGTTACGTATCCTGAAGCGTTGAAATGGATTGCAAGGAAATACAATATCGAAGTTCAGGAACGCGAGCTTACTTCGGAGGAAAAGCGTCTGGAAAACGAGCGCGAGTCTATGTTTCTCGTGAATGAATGGGCATCGAAGTATTTCCAGAATATCCTGAAAAACAATGTAGACGGACAGGCTATCGGTTTGCAGTATTTCCGCAGCCGTGGATTCCGGGACGACATTATTCAGAAATTCCAGTTGGGATATTGTCTGAACAACCGACAGGCTTTCTCCAATGCCGCCCTGCTGGCAGGCTACAAGAAAGAGTTTCTGATAAAGACAGGACTGTGTTTTGAACGCGAAAACGGCGAGCTCGTAGACCGTTTCAACGGCCGTGTCCTCTTTCCTTGGATAAGCGTGAGCGGCAAGGTTACTGCATTCGGAGGCCGTCTGCTCGACTCCCGCACAAAGGGCGTGAGTCAGAAATACGTCAATTCGCCCGACAGCGAAATCTATCACAAGGAAAGAGAACTTTACGGAATCTTTCAGGCGAAGAAAGCCATTGCGAAGTTCGACCTCGTATATATGGTGGAAGGCTATACGGACGTGGTTTCGATGCACCAGTGCGGCATTGAGAACGTGGTGGCAAACAGCGGAACTGCGCTCTCAACCCATCAGATAAAGCTGCTCCGGAGATTCACGCCGAACATTGTTTTGCTCTACGACGGCGACGCAGCCGGGCAGCACGCAGCTCTCCGCGGTACGGATATGCTGCTCTCGGAAGGGATGAACGTGAAGGTTTTGCTGATTCCCGACGGAAAGGATCCCGACGAACTGGCACGCAGCTATTCGGCTGAGGATTTCCGAAAATACATCGAGGAGAATCAGACCGACTTCATTGTCTTTAAGATAAACGTGCTCCTGAAGGGCGTGAGCGACCCCGTGAAGCGTTCGGAGGCCATCAATTCCATTGTTCAGAGCATTGCCGTGATCAAGGATCCCATTCTTCGCGACACCTATCTGCGCGAGTGCGCACACAGAACAGGCGTGAAGGAGGAGACGCTGATTGCACAGATGAACCGGTATATACACAGCGACCGCGAGCAGCAGCGCAAGGAACAGGAGCGAAGGATGGATGCAACGCCGCTTTCCGAGTCTGTTCCGAGTCCTGTCCGACCTGCAACGCCTGTGCAGCAGGCATCCAAAGTTGAGACAATGCTCGTGCAGGCAATCGTGCGCGATGGCGAGAAAATCATCATCCGCGATGTTCCCAATGAGGAAACAGGCACTACCGTAAATCTGAACGTGGCACAATACATTGCCTACGACCTCGGTCTGGACAACCTTTCCTTCTCCAATCCCGTCTCAATTCAGATTCTTCAAGAGGCAGTTGAGCACAGTTCGGACGAGGGATTCAAGGCAGAGGAATACTTCACTCATCATTCCGACATCAATCTTTCCACCCTTGCCGTGAAACTGAGTGTTGATAGGTTCCAACTTTCAGAGAGTCTGCAGCTCAAGGAACGCGAGACCGACCTCCGGGACAGAATCATCCACCTGATACTCGACTTCAGGATGAACTACGTGGAGCAGCATCTGAAGGCATTGCAGGCGAGACTTTCGCAGGAACAGGACATCGACAAGATGATGGAGATAATGGCAGAACTGAAGAATATGCAGGAAATGCGCAACATTCTCGCCAAGAAACTGGGCACGGATATTGTAGTAAGGTAAGTATGATAAACCATTTCAGGAATATATTCAGGCGCAAGATTCAGCTTTCGGAACTTGCCCCATCGATCAACCGACGGTTGGTCAGCAAGGCTCTGTCGGCTCTCAACTGCCAATATCAATGGAAGAAAGACGGCGAAGACCAGACAGCTTTCTATGATTTTCAGAGTGGGCACTTCGGAATCCGTGTTCAGCAGAATGCCCCGAATGTACTCTTGTCCTTCCCTTATATTGCAGAAGCACCAATGGAGCACGTGAACAATGTGCGGCAACTGTGCAATCAGTTCAATCTCAGCTCAGACGGACCACGCTTTACCTACGTTATTGATGAGGAAAAGAACGTCATAAATGTGCATTTGCTTCACAGTCTTCTGCTCGATGAAGACCGTGCGCGCGACATTCTGTCGCGGACAATGACCGATTTGTTCGGCTGGCAGAATGTGTTTGTGCGCAAATTGGGCGATTTGGTAGACATACAGAAGAATACAAAAAGCCCCGATGTGGAACTCACGTCAAAGCAACTGTCGCGCGAACTCTTTATGCTTCGCGAGCAGGAACTGAACCATCAGGCCGCTGTACCACGATGGAGGGAAAACGAGGTGGAGAAAATTACGTTTTCCCAATGGATGAAAACCGTCTTCGGAATCGATGATTTCTTTCCATCGCAACTGATGATATGCAGCGATGAGCCGAAGACTGTTACCGAAAAAGAGGCTATCAACAACCTCTCGTTCGCTTCCCTGCTGATAGAAAATGGCAAGTTCGTCCGGAAAGAAGCAACGCTTTCATTAGTTTTCTTCCAGACTTCAGAACCCGACCGCCGCAGGTTTATGACGCTTTTTGTTCAGCAGGCAGACGGTTCTGAGCAAGCATTATACTATCGGGTTACGGCTACGGTAATGCCGTTGCTGCCCAATGGAGACGCACCTTTAAGAACAAGGCAGTACCAACCTACGGTGCGCACCACTCTTTTAGCGTATGACCTCCGTACAGACAAGCAACTGCTGGACGAATTTAACTTTATGTGGGAAGACGCAAAAGACAAGATTGCCAAGGGAGAAACAGGCCAACTGACGGAGGAACAGCTTTTCATAGCAAAGATTTCGCTGCGCAATGTAGCGCATTTTATGTATCGCGGCAAGCAGCTTTACCTGTCAGGCCGTCATTATGAGGCTGCGCTGTGGCTCGAAAATGCGTTCCACATTCTCCACGACAGCTTCTCCGAGCTGAATACCACCGACCACGAGAACTTCTTTGAAATCTGTTATATGCTCGGTTTCTGCCATTCCAATATGCAGGATTACGAGCGTGCCTTCTATTATCTCACTTTCACGCTCGGCCTGAATCGCATCACTTACACCGAGGAATACATCAACTGTCTGGTGAATATGAGCGATTTCCGTGCAATGGGCTATATAAACAGTATTATTGCCGATATAGAGAACATCTATAACAACGGCGAAGAAGACGAAAATCCCGAACCTCATCTGCAATCCTTCCTTTCGTTCCTCTACCGGAGAAAGGCTTACGTGCTGATAGAAAAGAAGAATTACGATGCCGCCGAAGCCCTTTTGAAGCATCTTCTCAATGATCCGAACAGCAGTGAATATGCTTTGAAAGAACTGGTGTACCTCCAAAAACTGCGCGAAAAGAAAGAATAGTCTTATGATTTACATTCACTGGATAGTCCTTGTCGCCTATACGCTCGTGGCAATTGCTGCGCTCATTAGGGTACTGATGGAAAACCGTCAGCCGGCAAAGACTATGGCGTGGGCTTTGATTCTCTTGTTTATGCCGTTGGTGGGCATTGTCCTGTATTTCTTTTTCGGACAACGGACGCGCAAGGACCGACAAATATGGCAAAACAGCCTCGATCAGATAACCAAACGTGCGATGCTTGAGTTCGTGGAGCAGCGCAATCTCAGCCTGCCCGACGAGCATAAGGAACTCATCAGCTTGTTTATGAATCAGAACTGGGCACTTCCTTTCAAGAACAACGAAATGGAAGTGTATCGGAATGGCTATGAGTTTTTCCCGGCTTTATTGGCTGAAATAAGCCAAGCCAGGCATCACATACATTTCATTTCCTATATCATCGACGACGACCCATTGGGCAATCTGCTTGCCGACGCACTCATTGCGAAGGCGAGAGAAGGCGTGGAAATACGCCTGATATACGATGACGTGGGGTCGTGGAAGACGAAAGAGAGATTCTTTGAGCGAATGCGCGAGGAAGGAATAGACATACATCCCTTTATGCCTGTGCGTTTTCCGTTGTTCACAAGCAAGGTAAATTACAGGAACCACCGAAAACTTTGTGTCGTTGATGGTACGGTTGGTTTCATCGGTGGCATGAACGTGGCATTGCGATACGTTAAAGGCAATGAGAAACAACCTTGGCGAGATACCCATATCAAGATTAAGGGATACGGAGTCTACGGTCTTCAGCGTGCGTTTCTGCTCGATTGGTTCTTCGTGGACCGGACGCTGATCAGCGACCGAAAGTATTATCCCACTATGAATGTGGGACAGAATGACGTTCTGGCACAGATTGTTACGAGCAATCCAACCGGACAATGGCCCGAAATAGAGCAGGGATATATTAAGATTCTGCTGAGTGCGAAGAGATATGTATATATGGAAACACCGTATTTCCTGCCTACCGAGCCGATACTCTTCGCAATGCGCACGGCAGCCGTCTCAGGAGTGGACGTGCGTTTGCTGATACCTCTGCGCGCAGATTCAAAGATAGTGGAGTGGGCATCGCGTTCCTTCGTGCTCGAAGCTGCGCGGGCAGGTGTAAAGATAATGTTGTATAAACAAGGGTTTAACCATTCCAAGCTCCTTGTTTCCGATGATACATTATGCACAATAGGTTCTACGAACGTGGATTTCCGTAGTTTTGAAAATGCCTTTGAAGCCAATGCGTTCTTCTATGACAAGACAATGGCACTGAAGGTAAAGGAGATTTATCTTGAGGATGAGGCTTACAGCGTGAGTCTCGAAAGCGTGAAGGACATTACACAGCGCACCTTCCTGCAGCGTTTGTGGGAGTCTGTCATCAGATTGCTGAGTCCGTTATTGTAAGAAAACGCCTCTTTCTCCTTCCTGTCATTCGGTAAATCCACACTGCCTAAGGCTTGACGGCAAGCCCGAATATGCTGAAATTCACACTCCCATAGCTTCTGTGCTCCTTGAAATTAGGGTGTTCGGAAAAATCATTCTGCTTTCCATGCTCGAATACGAATATGCCGTCGTCGGCAAGCAGTCCGTTTTTCAGAACCAAATCGGGAATCGTTTCCAGTTCCGGGAGCGCATAAGGAGGGTCGGCAAAAATGAAATCGAACTTCTGATGACACGTTTTCAGGAAACGGAACACATCGCCACGGATGAGAATATTGTTATCCACACCGAGTTTCTTCACACATTCGGCTATGAAACGCGAGTGGTCTCTGTCTTTCTCCACGCTGACAATCTCACGGCAGCCGCGTGAAATCAGTTCGAGCGTTATGCTTCCGGTACCTGCAAACAAGTCGAGTGCCGTAGTGTCGTCGAAATCAATGTAGCCATTCAGCACGTTGAAAATATTCTCTTTAGCAAAGTCGGTCGTCGGCCGAGCCTTGAACGTGCGTGGAATATCGAAATGTCTTCCTTTATATAGTCCTGTTATGATGCGCATAATTCTTTGTTTTTGAAGATAAGCAGAACATTTCTGCCAGCTTCCGAGTGAATCTAACCTAAGTACAACGCTTTCAAATCGTAAGGGATGTCCTTTCTTTTGACAATGGAAGTGTTGTTGAAGTCTACCTCCTGATTGATGAAGTAACATCTTCTGAGGAACTTATGCACTTCCTCGTCCAGTCCTTTCTCGTCGGGAAAGCGTCCTGCAAGGTGCAGTTCATCATTCTCAGCATTCATTCCTAATTGTTTCCAGATATATAGCAGATAGTAAAGAATGTCGTTTATCTGCTTCACTTCATACGAGTTGCTGAATCGGAAACGGTTCTGTTGGAACGCAAACACCTCCATCCGTTTGTCGTGATAGTAGGCAAAGAGCTTTCGGCGTGCCCCGGTAAACGAACGATGGTAGATGTGCGACCATACGGGCTGCATCAACGGTTGGATTCTGATGTCCTCAAAATGATCGTTTACCACCAGTTTTAAGTCCTTGTTGATGCTGAACACAGCCACGGCATTGAGCCCGGGAAGCACGTTCGACACGATATCCTCGTTTCTTCGCCATCTGTATGTATGCTTGTAGAGTGTCTCCACATCCTGTTCCTGAAACTCATCCATAGGAACGAGCATTACCGGAGTACTCATAAGCACCAACGTCCGCTTGTATCCACTTTGCAGAAGTTCGGACACCTTGAAGGCTTCACGCAGATTGGCAGCAATGGAAATACCTTTGTTCAGTTCGTATTCCTCGTAGGCAATCTTTTCGTCGGCCTGCGGATCGCCAACGGAAAACGACATACCCCCTTCTCCAATACGGATGGTAAGCCTGATTCTCTTGTCTGAAATGTTGTTGTCTGTCTGTTTCATCGGGTTCAATATGATGCAAACTTACATATTTTTTTTCGATTACGTGCCGTTTCCCCTTGATAAATATAACCGACTTTCTGAAATTCCATTTTCCAAACAGCGATGAAACAATCGGCAAAATCTGCGAAATCGGCGTGAACAACTCTCGCAGATAGCACAGATTTTGCGATTTTTCGGGTGGCAAAGAAACGGTTGCAGGCTTTCATCTCATCTTTATTTCCTTCTTATCTACTCGAAACAAATAATCTATTCTCGTGTTTTAAAATGCACTTTTCATCCATTACAGAATCAATTACCGAAGCAAATTTCAGCCCGATATTCTATGTTTTTTCTGCAAAAGCGCAAATATCGCTCCAAGTTCAAGCTGATTCCGAATCCAGAGACACCAGTTTTCTTATCTGTAAGTCCTCAAGCAAGTTATCTTTATACATTCAAAGCACACGATTTGTAAGTAACTGAAAATCAACCATATTTATCCTCATTTCCATTCTTGCGAAGATTACGCCGCATTCTTCGCACGCTTGCATTGCGTTTTTGCGAAGAATGGAACGCAATCTTCGGTCATTTACAAATCGTGTTTTTTATCAGCTGGAAGTGCGATTGTTTTACTGCCGAACCGATGTAACAAACCTTTGAATGGAGAGAACGAAAAGCATAAGAAAGTTAAAAGACACGTGAAAAACAAATTTAACAGATACGCAAGGCATTTATTCCTGCGAAAAATTGTTTAATAGTTTTGCTGTAAAGGTCTTTTTTTCTATCTTTGCAGATAATAGGGCGAAACCTGTCCAAAAACTTATTGATAACCAAATTCCAATCAAATTATGGAAATAGCAGAAAGATTTATTAATTATACCAAGTTCGACACACAATCGGCTGACGAATCCGAAACCGTGCCAAGTACATTGAAGCAACTTGAGTTTGCAAAATACCTGAAGGAGGAACTCGAAAGAGAAGGACTAAAGGAAGTGGAAATGGACGAGAAGGGCTACATCTACGCCACGCTGCCCGCCACTACCAAGAAAGAAGTGCCTACCATCGGCTTCATTGCCCACTACGATACTGCGCTCGATGCCAGCGGTGCGAACATCAAGGCGCGCATCGTGAAGAATTACGACGGAGGAGACATACAGCTGAACGAGAATATGGTGTCGTCGCCAAAGCAGTTCCCTGAATTGCTCGACCACAAGGGCGAAGACCTGATTGTTACCGACGGAACAACATTGCTCGGTGCCGACGACAAGGCGGGCATTGCAGAGATTGTTCAGGCGATGTGCTTCCTTCGCGACCATCCGGAAATCGAACACGGAAAGATTCGCGTAGGCTTCAATCCCGACGAGGAAATCGGTATGGGTGCGCATCACTTCGACGTTGAGAAGTTCGGTTGCGAATGGGCATACACAATGGATGGCGGCGACATCGGTCAGTTGGAGTACGAAAACTTCAATGCGGCAGGTGCAAAGGTCTACATTCACGGCGTGAGCGTCCACACGGGCTATGCCAAAGGCAAGATGGTAAACGCAAGCAGACTGGCCATTGAGTTCAACCAGATGCTGCCACAGGACGAAATTCCTGAAACAACAGAGGGCTACGAAGGCTTCTATCACCTGCTGAACATTGACAGCCGTTGCGAAGAGGCAAAGCTGAACTACATCATCCGCGACCACGACAGGGAGAAATTCGAGGAGCGTAAGCGCGTAATGGAACGCTGTGTGCAGAAGATGAACGAGAAATACGGCGAGGGTACGGTTGAAATCAAGATGAACGACCAGTATTACAATATGAAGGAGAAGATTGATCCGAACATCCACGTCATCGACCTCGTTGTAAAGGCTATGGAACAGGCAGGCGTTACGCCGCTCGTGCAGCCTATCCGCGGCGGTACCGACGGAGCACAGCTCAGCTTCAAGGGCTTGCCTTGCCCTAATATCTTTGCAGGCGGTGTGAACTTCCACGGTCCTTACGAGTTTGTTTCCATTCAGGTAATGGAAAAGGCAATGCAAGTGATTGTGAACATCAGCCAACTGACGGCAGGATACAACGATTAACAACCCATATACATACCTCCAACTTCTCCCTCAAAGGAGGAATTGGAGGTGTTTTTTTTATTTTATGGCCGAACTCCACAACTTAGTAAAAGACCTCGCATTGATTCTTGTAGTGGCAAGTTTCGTAACGCTGCTGTTCAAGAAACTGAACCAGCCATTGGTATTGGGATACATCGTGGCCGGTTTTCTCGTATCGCCACATATGCCCTACCTTATGAGCGTAGTCGATAAAGCCGATATCCACACTTGGGCGGACATCGGCGTTATTTTCCTTCTGTTTTCATTGGGACTGGATTTCTCCGTCAAGAAGATTCTCAAGATGGGTGCCTCGCCCGCCATTGCCGCCTGTACGATTATTTTCTGTATGATGGCTCTGGGCGTTACCGTGGGTAAGGCATTCGGATGGCAGCAGATGGACTGCATATTTCTCGGAGGAATGCTGGCAATGAGTTCCACAACCATTATCTACAAGGCCTTTGCCGATATGGGACTGTCGCAGCAGGGCTTTGCAGCAACCGTTATGAGCGTGCTGATATTGGAAGACATACTGGCCATTGTGATGATGGTGATGCTCAGCGCAGTGGCAAGCGGAAACAGTCCTGACGGCGGAGAGCTTTTGGGCAGCCTGTTCAAGATAGGATTCTTCCTGATTCTGTGGTTCGTTATCGGACTGTTCGCAATTCCTCTCTTCCTCAAAGGTGTAAGAAGATACCTCAACAACGAGACATTGCTCATTGTTTCGCTCGGTTTGTGCTGTCTGATGGCTGTCGTTTCCACGCAGGTGGGTTTCAGTGCGGCCTTTGGCGCATTCGTTATGGGCAGCATTCTGGCAGAAACCATCGAGGCCGACAAGATAATTAAGATTGTAGAACCGGTCAAGAATCTATTCGGAGCCGTCTTCTTCGTGTCGGTAGGTATGTTGGTAGACCCTAAAATTCTGGTGGAATATGCCTTCCCTATCCTTATTCTTGTAATTACGATACTGTTGGGACAGGCTGTTTTCGGCACATTGGGCTATATGTTCGGCGGGCAGACGCTGAAGAATGCGCTGCGCTGCGGCTTCTCTATGGCGCAAGTGGGCGAATTTGCCTTCATCATCGCCACGCTCGGGCTTTCCCTTGGCGTTATCAGCGATTTCCTTTATCCGGTTGTCGTGGCAGTTTCGGTCATTACAACTTTCCTCACACCTTATATGATTCGTGCTGCTGAACCGTGCTACAACGCCCTTCTGCGCAGACTTCCCAGACGATGGGTGCGCCGTCTGACGCACATCGAAACCGTTTCCTCGGAATCTCTCTCGTCAGACAATCTGTGGAAGAGTCTCATCCGGGCAATGGTTTCAAACACGATTATTTACAGTATTCTTTCGGGTGCAGTCATAACCGTGATGTTCTCGCTGGCACTGCCCGTTCTTCGCCGGTTCTCAATCAGCCTCACGGGAACCCACTGGGCGGGAAATGCAGTGTGCGGACTGATTACGATACTGCTCATTTCGCCATTCCTCCGTGCGTTCGTTATGAAGAAAAACCACTCGGAGGAGTTCAAGACATTGTGGACGGTCCGACGAATCAACCGTCTGCCGCTCGTATTTACCGTTCTTGCACGTGTTGTCATTGCGCTGATGTTCATTTTCTACATCTGCAATTATCTCACACGCTTCAAGAACGCATTGCTCATCGTGATTGCAATCGGCTTCCTTGTGCTGATGGTTCTTTCGAGAAGCCTGAAGAAGCGCAGCATCAATCTTGAGCGACTGTTCGTGCAGAACCTCCGGAGCCGAGATATAGAGGCACGCGTGAAGGGCAGAAAGAAACCACTTTTTGCCGGGCATCTGCTCGACAGAGACATACATATCGGGTGCATTGAAATACCGGAAGATTCCACTTGGGCAGGCAAAACGCTGCAAAAACTCAAACTGCGAAACCGTTTCGGCACACACGTCAGCAGCATTCTCCGTGGCTCGCACCGCATCAATATCCCCAACGGAAACACGATTGTTTTCCCCGGCGACAAGATTCAGGTAATTGGCAACGACGAACAGCTTGCTGCCATCTCCGCCGCCATTGCTCACGAGATACATCCCGAGGAGTTCAACATAGAAAAACGTGAAATGGTGCTTCGCCAGATTGAGTTGTCGGAAAGCAGTCCGTTCATCGGAAAGACGCTGCGCGAGAGTGGAATCCGAGACGAATACAACTGTATGGTGGTGGGCGTGGACGAAGGCCAGACGCACATTACGCTCATCAACCCTGCAAGAGACCTTGAAGTGGGCGACACGCTGTGGGTTGTAGGGGAAAGGGACAACATCAAACGCATACAGGAAGTGAACCAATAAACGCATTTTAACGGGAGTTTTCTTCGCCTCAACACCACCATAAATTCAGGCGATATGAATACGATTTTCAAATAACCGAAGATTGCATTCCATTTTTGCGAAGAATGCAATGCAAACGTGCGAAGAATGCATTGCATTCTTCGCACGTTTGCAAACAGGATCATTTTCTACTGATTTTCAATTACTTACAGAATATATAAGATTCGATACTATCAGGGAATACCTTCTCTGTCAGAATCTGGTCATTACCTCAATCACGAACTTGTCTTTTTCCGACTTCTTTGGCACGGCATTGTCGCCATAGAAATATTTTTCGTAGTTGATTCGGATGTCTGAGATGAACGGACGGTCGATGCTGAACGTAACGCCACCCGTGATTCTCGAACGTTTGTAGTCTGTGAACTTCATTTTTCCAGCTTCGTCCTGCTCTCCGTTCAAATAACGGATACCATCGCTGTGGTCGCTCATAAAGTCGTAACGGAGCAGAGGGGATACCTTTGAGAAGAATTTATTGCGCAAAGGTATGTCGTAGTTCACGAAAGCATCCACAGAATGTGCCGGACGGAAAGCCTCCTTGCTGTAATGCTTGTAGAGATATTCCAGTTCTATGTGCCAGTTGTGTGCGTGATAGTATGCGCCGGCATCGTACATCATCACCGAAATATTGTCTGGTTTGATTTTCTGCGCACTCAAAGTCAGATTGAAGCCACGTGGAAACATAAACTGCACCTTGGCAGAATAGTTGATATTGTTTGTCCAGAAATCCTTCTGATTGGTCAGCCCCGACCCGTTGAAAACACCTGCCTCCAGCTTTATCGGAAAACCCGGATTGAAAGTATAGCCCACCGTAGCACCTACGTCGCGCACATTGCCCACTTGCTTTGCAATGAACGAACGGTTGGCAAAATACTGCTGATGAGGAGAACGGTGTGCGTCAATCGTAAACGGCACGCGCATCTGTCCGATTCTGAAATCAAACTTCTTGATTGGAGTCAGGCGTGTATAGGCATCGAGCATCTTGATTTTGCCTTCGTCAGACAAATCGATTTCAGCCTTGTAGCTAACCCAGTCGGTTACTTTGCCATCTATGCTGATTCGGGCGGTTCTCACTTCAAATCTTCCCTTTTCATCTTCAGGCTGATACTCATATTTTCCACGGATAGTGCCGTGAACGCTGGGCTTTCTGTCCACTTTCTGCTCCACTTGCGCAGATACTGAAATTCCTGTAAGCAAGCACAATGCCAAAAGACTTATATGTTTTCTTTGCATATATTTGATAGAGATATTAAAAATCTGCTGCAAAATTACATCACGTATGTTTAATTTTCTTGACAAAGATATAAAAAAATATTTCATTTTACGGATTTGAAACATCCTTTCTGCACTTTACTTTATTATATATAAAACCGTTCATTACAGATTGAAACGAAATTTCAACAGAATTATAATAGACAATACGATATAACTTGTTCCTTTTCTTATTAATTTTGCAACATAAAACAATCCTCTATATGAAAGAGGACAAGAAAATCATTGCCAACATTCTGAAGAAGAATGCTGAAAGAGAGGACAAATTCGAGAATCAGGTACTTAATCTTGCACTCAAGAGAGTGTATGGAGGCGACATCGAAATCTGTTGAAACAGAAGATACGGAAGAAAACAAGGCCGTTGAGGAATAAAGGATAAAGCATAGGTTTGCAAATATCACGCAACATTCCCACGAAAAGCTCTTAAGCTTTTTCCAAAAAGCTCTTAAGTTTTTTATGAAAAGGTCTTAAGAACTATCAGAGGAAAGGGTATAAGGGAGAGGATAGGAGGTAAGTGAATGAAAATGAGAGGGATTTGCGGTATATCTCTATGGTTTGCACAGAGGGGAAAAGTGCAGAAGATGTGGATTTATGCAGAAGTTCCGTTACCAAATCGTCAGTCCATTCTTTGGATGGTAACGAAGAGGTAGGAGAAGGTAACTGGCAGAAGAGTGTTAGGTAACTCATCTTTCTCGCGTTACGGTGCTTATACTTTGTACTACAATGTTTTGCGTAGCTGAGAACGCTTCGGTAACGGGTAATTTTGCCCATAAAACAGAAGCGTATGCAAAGAGAAAAATTCAAGGTTTTGCTCTACCTCAAAAAGAGCGGATTGGACAAGTCGGGGCAAGCCCCGATAATGGGGCGTATAACCTACGGGCGAACCATCGCCCAATTCAGTTGTAAGCTCTCGTGCGATCCGAAGTTGTGGAATGCTCGTGAGAGCAGACTGAACGGCAAAAGCCGTGAAGCGGTGGCAACGAATGGCAAGTTAGAACGATTACTTCTTTCGGTACAATCGGCTTATCGACTCCTTTGTGAGCGATGTGCGGTCTTTACGGCAACAGACATCAAAGAGCAGTTCCAAGGAAGTATGCAAACTCAAATCACCTTTTTGGAGCGATACGACCGAATGGTCGAAGAGATGGAACAAAAGGTGGGTATCGAAATAAAGGCTACAACTATGAGTAGTTACCACACTGTTCGCAAGCACTTACAAGCCTTTATCCGAGAGAAGTACCGCACGGCAGATATTCCTTTCGGACAGATAGAAGAAGATTTCTTGGAATGCCTGCAACACTACTCGGTCGGGAAGCTGGGACATTCGCAAGGTCATTACCGAACGATGGCATTAGCCGTGAAGAAAGTCTGCCGTTTGGCGTATCGTGAAGGCTTGACAGAGCGACAATTGTTCGCTCACGTACAGATAGAACGAGGAGAGAATAAACAACCTCGTGCGTTGGATAGAGCTTCGTTGGATAAGTTGCAGGGCTTGACCTTTGAGCCGTATGAAGTGGAGTTGGAGACCGTTCGCAATCTCTTTCTATTCTCTTGTTATACGGGTGTCGCTTATTGCGATATGGTTGCCCTGAATCGGGAACATCTCTTTACGGATGATGAAGGGGCATTGTGGCTGAAGTTCCACAGACAAAAGACCGATACGCTTTGTCGTGTAAAGCTCTTGCCTGAAGCCGTTCATTTGATAGAGCGTTATCAATCTGACGAACGAACCACGCTATTTGCTCCCATTGCTTATTCGGCTTACCTCGTCCAACTCAAAGCCCTGCAACTTCGAGCCGGTATCTCCATTCCCCTTTCGGCACATGTTGGGAGGCACACCTTTGCTACCTTGATTACATTGGAACGAGGTGTTCCCATCGAAACCGTGAGCCGAATGCTGGGGCATAGCAACATCCAAACGACCGAGCGGTATGCCCACGTTACCCCGAAGAAGCTCTTCGATGAGTTCAAGCGATTTCTCTCTTTCACTGAAAACCTAACCTTAACCCTATAAGAGCTATGCGTAGTACATTCAAAATCCTATTCTATATCAATAAGAGCAAAACCAAAGCGGACGGCACAACGACAATCCTCTGCCGTATCACCATAGACGGAGCGAACGCAGTGATAACCACAGGCGAAAGCACCACTCACCACGATTGGAGCGTGAAGCGAGGGGAAACAACGGACAAGAAGATAAACCAACGCCTGCAAGCCTTTCGGGAGGAAATCGAACAGGGGTACAATACCTTGCTCTACAAATATGGAGCGGTGAGTGCCGAGTTGCTGAAGAACTACTTACAAGGTATCGGGAGAACTCCGACAACACTTCTTGCCCTCAGTGCAGAAGAACTCAAAGCCCAACGAGCAAGCAAGAGCGAGGGGACGTACAGTAACAATCGGTGTTCCGACAGACAGCTTAACGCATTTGTACGAAGTCGTGGCGAGAAGGATATTCTCCTAACGACTCTCACGATAGAGTTCTTTGATGATTATCGTTTCCATTTGAAGAAAGAGGGCTATGCCCCTGCAACGATGAAGAAGCATTTATGCTGGTTGAGTCGGTTGATGTATCGAGCCGTCAGTCAAGGCACAATACGCTTCAATCCGTTTGAGGAGGCGAAGTACGAAGCCGTGGAGCGCAAACCTCGTTTCCTGAGCAAGGGTGACGTGGCAAAGCTCTTGGCATTCCCATTACAGGAAGAAGGAGCAGAACTAAGCCGAAGGATGTTTCTTTTCTCCGTCTTTACGGGTTTGGCATTTGCTGACTTACAGAGCCTGCGAGCCTCACAAATCGAAACGAACAGCGAGGGGAAGCGGTATATCCGCAAAGCAAGACAGAAGACGGAGGTGGAAAGTTTGATCCCTCTGCATCCGATAGCGGAGCAGATACTTTCGCTTTACACAAAGGAGAAAAGCAGGGAGGATTACAAGATATTTCCCGATACGATGAGCAAGGGGAAACTACTCACTCATCTCAAAGCCGTGGGCATGGCATGTGGCATTCGTACTACGCTGACTTGGCATGTCGGAAGACATAGCTTCGGTACGCTGACTTTGGAGGCAGGTATTCCGATAGAGAGTATCGCCAAGATGATGGGACATTCGTCCATTGCCAGCACGCAAATCTATGCCCAAATCACCGACCAAAAGATTGCAACAGATATGGATAGACTGATGATTAAAAACGAGTATTGACAAAATACTCTCTCTGAGTAATAAAAAGAGAAGAGGTGGATTTCTCCACCTCTTTTATCCTAAAATCTCATCTCAAATTCGCTATTCTTTTCAACTGTAAAAGGAGGTGCTATCTCTATTTCTTCTTGGGCTGTAAAAAGGAGTTTTGCCCCATTTCTTACAAGTACATTTTGTGAATAGATTATTCTTCCAAATACATTCTCATCATTGGACACTATCTTATCGTTAAAATAAACGATATTGTCTCCCATAACATATTGAAGAGCAGAAAAGGCATTGACAAGACCATACCCAACTTCTGCATTCCAAGAACCATAGGTCTTTATTTGAGAAAAAGAGTAAGACGGTAATTTTCTCGCACTTCTAAGAATCGCTCTAACAATCTTTTCCTGTGTTAATTCAGGTTTCACGGATATGATTAGCGCAGCAACAGCAGCGACATGTGGACATGCTGAAGAGGTTCCACTGAAAGAGGCGTAATAATTTCCTGAAGAATATCCAGAAGAACCAAGTAAGTCAGTTGTCTGTATTTTGACTCCAGGTGCTACAACATCCAAAGCGTTCCCATAATTGCTTCCCCAGTTTTCTCCATCACAAGAAGAAAAACTCTTACGTTCTCCACAGGGACTCATTGCTCCTACTACCAATATATCAGGAATAGATGATGCTGGATAGCTGACTTGCGAAGCATTTTCGTTGCCAGCTGAAAAAACGACAACACAGCCCTTTCCATTCCTACCCTTACTTAGGGCTTCCCTTATAGCATCTTCTAATATGGAAGAAGGAGAAAGTCTTCCCCATGAATTGGAAATTACAGAAGCTCCATTTCTCCATGCAAACCCAAATCCATCAGCAAGTTTTTGTGCAATGTCTGGCGAAGGCCTTAAATTATTACTAATAGACATCAAAGGTGACGCAGAGGCAATTCCCGCAATTCCAATGCCATTATTCGTTCTTGCTCCAATTATCCCAGCACATGCGGTACCATGAGAACCTCGAATTACACTCGGAGAAGTTCCACTTTCTGTATCATAACTGGAAGAATAAATATTTAAATCAGGATGATTTAATGCAATTCCATGATCAATTACTGCAACAATAACATCGGAACTCCCTTGTGTTATTCCATAAGCCTGACTAAATGCAATATCAAAACCTCCGCTACCTCCTGCTTGACCTGTGTTTTTTAATCCCCATTGGGTAGAGAATAATGGGTCATTAGGATTGCCGAAAGTAAGGTCTTCATCAACAATTATGTCAGGTTGAGCCACCTCGAATAAGCCTGTCTCGTGAAAAAGATTTGCTAAATCAATGGTAGAGGAATTTGTCTGTATTGCAGCTAACGTATACCATTGAGGCATATACTTATTTTGGGAAACAATCCAAAGACCGTATCTTCTTGCATACCCCTTTAGTACTTCAAAGTCTTTTTCAGATTTTAATTTGACGTAAAACAAGTGAGATAGTCCGACAGATTGACCTTTTTCATTAGTATAAAAATCTCCTCTGTACAAAATCTCAGGACGTCTGGATAAAGTGGTATTCTTGGGAATAACAGCCCATTTTAATTTTTCTCCTTTCATCTCTGATTGTTGTTTTGAGGGGATATACAACGAAGTAGTATACTGCTGCAATTCTCCACTTCTCACATTTGAAACTCCCTTTGAGATACTTTGAAGCAGGGTATTTTCATCTGAGGCTCGATAGAGAATATACTCTTTTTCGCTATTGGGAAATAACAAAATACGTTCTCCATTATGCCAGTAAAAAATATCACTTGACAGAGCTCTTGTTTCTGTTTTTCCTCCTCTATCCTCGTGTTGTAAATCTCCTGCGATGTCATCTCGGCAAGAACTTAATCCGACAAGAAAGAGAGATAGGAATAAAATGTAAATCTTTTTCATCTTAACACTTTCTTTTGTGGGGTTATGATATAGAAACACGATGTTGAAAAGAGATTTCTTAGATAGGGAATGTGTTTACACAACTTCAACTTGATTGCTGGGATGTTAAACTTCACCTTGTAATGCGGATTTATAAACCAAAGAATTCTATCTAAAACCTGATATTCGAGTTTTCGACACAAAGACTCGAACTTCTCTATTGTCACCCTCGAGCGTTTTATACTTAGAAGTTCTTCAATACAAGGTACACTTTCCCCAAAGGCTGAGAGAAGCCACCTATAAGCTCTTTTGGAGAGTAGATGTATGAAGGGAATCTTTGCAAGCAATGGGCTTCTACAAATTTGTTGATGTCCTCCGAATGGCATTTGCCAAGCAGGGAATCGAAAAAAAACAATCCCATCATCTTTGATAAACATCTTAATTCGAGATATAAAAGCTTCCTTGAATTGCGGTTCAATATGCTCTATCACATCATGTACCAATACGATGTCAAACAAATCCTCGCTTCGAGGAGATGCCATCTGAAGAAAATCCACATTGTGGAACTCGCCTTTTTGATTGGTTTCGAGAAAAAAGATACGAGCCTGCTCAATTCGAGCCTCAGATAAATCTACTCCAACAACTTTTGCACCTAATCTCGCAAAGGGTAATAGATTTCCTCCTTCACCGCACCCTACTTCTAATATTCGTGTGGCAGAATCAATATTCTTGTACTTTTTTACGTAATCCACGTAAAACGAACCCGATGTAGTAGCTAATTCGCAGAAATACCTCTTCCTATCTGTGTGTCTCTTTTGCATCTGCTATTTCTGTTTTTTCAGGGTCTCGATCTCTTTCTGTAGAGTCTTGACCGCATCGATAAGTACGGGGATCAAAGAGGTATAATCAACAAGTTTTCGTCCTTCGCTGTCCGTATAGACTAAGTTGGGAAGAATGGCTTCAACATCTTGAGCTAACAACCCAATTTCCATGTTGTTTTTGGTATATTCATTATAAGCCGTTCTGAAAGACCTTGTCTCGTTACCTATAAAATTATAGGTAACAGGACGAAGTCTTTTGATAATATCCATCCCTCGATTAAGGGGTGCTATACCTGACTTTGCACGAGCATCCGAGTAGTTGAAGACTCTGTGCACTTGAATACTATTAAAAGTGTTCGTTTGTGTATTGTAAAACACAATTTGGTCACCATGTCCTGCTAAGCGAGGAGCCGCTGGGGTCACATCAATTTGGAAGAAGTTGCTGTAATCTCCAGGAAATTTAAAGTACATACCCGTACCTGCAACCGTGTAATGATAAAATGCAAAAGGATCCGTATTTCCGATAGTCATTTTCCCATCAGACATATACCTTATTTGCCCTGTTGCATCGCAGATAGAGAACAGAACGACAACAAGTGTCGCTACCATAGTAGATAGAATACGTTTCATACTATTTGAATTTTTATTGTTACTAAATCTTGTTTTAGACTCAATATGAGTCTCCTCATGGGCAAAGATATGTATCACAATCACATCTCACAATACCTAATAATAGTGATTTTTGTTAATGAAAAATCGTTTTTTTGCAAAGAGGGGGCTCAGCGTGTCGAAACTGAATGATAGTTTTCTTGGAGCAGTCGGTCGATGTCGGAGAGGCGATAGAGTATTTTCCCTGCGATTTGGGTGTAAGGAATGATACCCTTGTCCCGATAGTCCTGCAAGGTGCGAGGGCTGACGAAAAGCCGTTCGCAGACCTCTCGCCCCGTGAGGTAGATTTCTCCTCCGAAGAACGGACGGTGCGTTTGGGCAATCTCCAGAAGGCGTTTGCTCACTTCTCTGATGCCTGAGATGAGTTGTTTCATTTCGGGTGTTTCTTTGTTTACGATTTCGTGTTCCATAGTCATTGTATTTTTCGGTTCGACTTTTCGAGGAGTGCTTCCACATCCTCACGTTTGTAATAGCACTTATGCCCGATTTGGATGAAGGGCAGCACGGACGTGTCCCGATAGTGCTGGAGCGTCCGCTTGCTGATGTTCAGTATTCGGCACACGTCCCCGTTGTGCAACAGGTCAGGAAGTTCGGGCTTCGTACCGAATTGTTCTCTCACACAAAGAGCCAGCTCTTCGATGCTCTTTTTCAGTTCCTCCCACGCGGAGGTGTCGATGGCGGTAAATCTCATATCAATATCGTTTTTAATTGTCGTTTTCTCTTTTCGGTGCAAATGTATGCAAGCGAAATCCTTGTCCCAAGAACCGATGAAATCAAGGGAAATAAAAGGAAATCGCAGGAAATATACGAGCGTAAATCGACCATTCCACCCACCTTTATCTAAGTGCGTACTTGTGGCTCTGATATGGTGTGAAATGTCCGCACGACACAACGGGAAAAAGATGCCGAGCAATCTCACGGTCGCTCGGTATCTTTTCTTCGATTACTCGGCATCTTTTGGAGGTTCTCTCGCCTATGATAATTCTCGCTTGCATATCCCTCGAAGAAAAAGTGTGCAAGAGTCAGCAATCCGATGAAGTTGGTTTCCGAGCCGTTCTTCTCTCGATTCTCTCCTTTTGAATGGTTTCGTCCCAATTTCTCCCGTTTACCCCGTCCATTTTCGGAGCATTTTCCCGTACCCCGAAGCAACAGCCTCGCAAACCTTGTCGGTATAGGTTCGGCTCTCTAACTTGGTTTCAGCATCCTGTTTCGGATGAAAGTTCAAAACCAAGCAAATAAAAGAGATACGAACAATGAAAAGAAACAGACGAACAAGAAATGCCATAGATACTTTCTTCTTTCACTGTGAAAGGAGATATACGGTGAAAGGGAAAAAGCAGGGAAAGACTTTTTGCTTTGAGGGCAAGAAAGTTCGTCCTCCGTGAGCCTATAGCCTTTCCCTTTCACCGTTTGAATCAACCTTTTATCCACACAATAATCATCGAATCAACTTATGAAATCAAGATATTACGATTTACAACATATCAAGGCGATACCGATAGCCGACTATCTGCACGCCTGCGGCATCGAGCCTGCGAAGCGTTACAACGGCTACGCCCTCTATCACGCACCCTACCGAGAAGACCCCAACGCCAGCCTGAAAGTGGACTTTCGGCAAAATCTGTGGCACGACTACGGCACAAGCCAAGGTGGAAGCATCATCGACCTTGTGATGCGGATGCAAGGATGCAGTGCCTATGAAGCAATGGCACATCTTGCCGAAGAGAAAGCGACAACCCTCGCACCCTCTTCCTTTCATCGTGAAGCACACACGGAGCGGAAGAGAAATGAACAGCGACAAAATGATGCAAGGCGTATTCTCTCCATTAGTGAAGAATTGCCTCTGCACCTGCAAAACTATCTCCGAGAAGTACGCAAGATAGACCTTGCCGTGGCAAGTCCTTATCTCCGTCATATTCGCTACGAAGTGGGAGGAAGAGAATACTCTGCCATCGGCTTTCCCAACCGAGCTGGAGGGTACGAGCTTCGGGGCGACAAGACATTCAAGGGAACGATCGCACCAAAGGATATATCCGTAGTTGCAGGAGAAGCGAACAACACCCCTCACTGCATCTTCGAGGGCTTTATGGACTTCCTTTCCTATCTCACAATGAAAGGGGAAGAAAGCATTTCGCCTTCCATAGTTCTGAACTCCGTCAGCAATCTACCACGAGCCATCGCCTATCTCTGCAAGAATGGCATTCTCTCCGTCCGTGCATTCTTCGACAACGACCAAGCAGGACGGCAAGCTCTTCAGGGTATCCAATCTTCAGGCATCAAGGTAGAGGATATGAGCCGACACTATTCCCAACATAAAGACCTCAACGACTACCATATTGCTCAATGTAAGCAAGAACAAAAAGAACAACAGCGGAAACCTGTTATTGTCAAACACAAAATAAGATAAGCTATGAAAGAAGAATTTGATTTGTCACGCTATTTGAACCATTCCGAAAAATCCGATGGCTCACAGATACTTTCTGAACTTATCAGTAAAGCCGTTTCCACTAAACAAGAAACTGAGCAAGCAGAGCCAATGAAGCAATCTGAAAGCTCACAGCATTCCTCTGTATCCGAGCAGACATTGCCTTCCGAGTCTTTGAATGAAGCAAAGGAAGCCGTGAAAGCAGAGCACTCCGAGCAGGAGAAGCGACAAGCGATATCAAGCATTCCGAGACGTATCAGCCACAAGCAACGACAAGAGAGCTTGGAGAGCTATCGGGAAGCCTTTCTCTTGCCCCATAAAATCATCGACCGAAAAGCAACCTATCTCAGTCGCTCCACGTGGGAACGCTTGGAGTTCGTTGTCCGTCGCTTGGGCGATTACGGGGCGAATGTTTCCAGTTTCTTGGAGTGCATAGCTCTCCGACATCTGGAGGAATATAGCGAGGACATAGAACGCTGGCGCAAACTTTAATCACGGCATTCCGAGCCATCGGTAAGGAAATGAATAATCGGCATTCTCAGAAGATGAGAAACACAGGAGATGAAAGCCAAGCATAGTATATGCGAGGGTATTCCATCGGTAACATTGCAAGACGTCAGTTTGTAGCCACAAACTGCGCTTGCCCCCTTTACCGCTACGCTCAGGGGGAGAGCCGTAATCACTTCGTTCTCATCGGTCGGAATGCCTTAATGAACAAACTAATATGAAACCCAAAACAGATAAAGAGAAAAGGAAGAAGAAGTCCAATAAGACCTGCCTTCTTCGGGTACGCTGCTCCGAAGAGGAGAAAGCAAGGATACAAAAGCGAGCGGAACGGACGGGCAAGAAACTCTCCGAGTTCTGTCGGGAGGCATTGCTTACCGGAGAGATTGTTGCCGTTCCCCAATTGGGAGAACACGAACGGGAAGCCATTCGGGTATTGCAACGGGTCAGCTACTTCTTCAGTCACATTTCCAACTTGATTAAGACGAAAGACCCCTCTTGGGTTGCCATTGCCAAGAACCTTTCTTGCATTTCACTACACGCTTTCGAGCGATTTTACAGTCCTCGGTATCGGATTACGGACGAGATATATGATGTTCTAAATATGAAGCGCAATGATAGCGAAGTGCAAAGCCATAGCACACGGTAAGACGGCATTGGAGTATATCTTCCGAGAAACGAAGCTCAAGAATAAGCTCTTAATCCAGAACCTTTGCAGAGATACGGCAGAGAGAATATACGAAGAGATGAACCTTGTCAATCGGTTCAACAGCCGTTGTCGCAACAAATTCCTGCGGATGGAAATCGGTATCGCTCCGAAAGATGAAGCAGGAATGAATTGGAAGAAGCTCCGAGAAATAGCCTGTGAGTTTATCCAAGCAATGAAATTGCAGGAGTATCAGGTGGTAGCCGTTACGCATAAGGATACCGACAATCTGCACATTCATGTCATTGCCAATCGGATGAGTATGAACGGGGCGGTTTATGATACGACCTTTGTAAGTAACAAGGCAGCACGGGTGGCAGAGGAATTAAGTCGCAAGCACGGTCTGACGATTGCCAATGAGATACGGGCAGAGAAAAGGTATCAAAAGCCGAGAGCCAATCAGGCACGGGAGGCGAGCAAGGAGAAACTGCGCACAATGGCTTACGGCTTGTTGGGAAAGTATACGAATGGCGGAGTGAATGGCTATGCTTCCTTTCGATATGATTTGAGACGACAAGGAGTAACCGTTGAACAGATGAAGAACAAGAAAGGTAAAGTCTATGGACTGAAGTTTCATTTTGAGGGGCAGACGTTCAAGGCTTCGGAGATAGGACGAGAGTTTGGATACAACTCTCTGTTGAAACAATTCGGGTTGTCCTATGCCGCTCCCTACCACTCTTCTGTTCCGATTTATCAGCCGAAAGAACCTTTACAGGAAGAAAAGCTACAGCCAACATCAAGCCCGGCACCGAATCTTGTCGAAAGTGTGGTGGATGTGGCTGAAGGGATTGCATCGGGAGTTGGCGGTGTGTTGGACTTCCAAGTCCACGGAGAGGATTATGCGGAGACCGCCTTTCAGCGAAGATTGCGCCACGAAGCCGACAAGAAAAAGAAACGGGGACGGAGGATGTAGGAAACAAATTTGCCTTCCCTAAGAAGAAAATCACGAAAGAGCGCTCACTTTCGCTCGCAAATCTGTACCTTTGCAGGTGATAAGAGTAAGCGTTCTTTGGCTATTCAAAACAATGTACCTAAAAGCACTCCGCTCATTTCCAAATCGTTACCTGTCTATCCAGCCCAAAACGGTAACAATCTATTTCTCAATAAGATAGTTCACAAGAGAAAAATCCTAAAAGCTTTTTGCGAAAAGATTTGAGTCAGCAAGAAATTTATTCCTAAACAAACCTCTCATAAGGCAGACAAAAAAGCAAGGAAAGGCAAGCCGTTGGGTATGGAAAACGCTGTCAAATTGTAAACGTGCGAAGAATGAATTGCATTCTTCGCACGTTTGCATTGCGTTTTTGCGAAGATTGCACGGCAATCTTCGCACGATTGAAAACCGAAAAAACAAAGTCTGATTATCAGTTATTTACAAAACAGAGAGCAACAGCGTCTCTGTTCGTCTGCATCTTCGCAGACAACGCACCAGAAAATGGTTTTAATACCACTGCACGGCATTCGTGATGCCGCTCCGCTTGTCGTATTTCAACGCATCGGTCAGGGTGGCAGCGTTGCAGCGGAAAGTGAAGTTATACGACGTGTAGGGTGCCAATACAACGGACGCGCTCATATTGAAGCAGTGCAGGTCGCGGGAGAGGCTCGCCGTGGTCATACTCATTGCGTGGTTCTCAAAGTCGTAACCACTGGAGAAATTGATGTTCCAGCCATCGCTGATTCGGATGTTTCCACTGACATTCAGCGTGTGGGAGAACTTGTATGGATAGCGCATCGTCTCCTTGTTGAACTTTCCTTGGGCATTTTCACGCATCGTGATACCGTAACCGATGGTCAGCGACCACGGCATACTGAAACGCATATAGCCGTTTTCGTCGGTCTCGGCAATGTTGCCGTGCTTCTTCTTTGCGGCGTGCTTGCCCCGCTCGAGGTCGTCGTCCATATTCGTTTCTATGTCAGGATCAGCTCCTTCGTCGCTGTCGTTCTCTTTCTCGTCTTCCTCTTCGCCTCCACCGAACCATTTCTTCAGTTTCTCGGGATTCAGCGTGAACGAGAAGTTCTGCGACATTCCCTGAAAACGAGGCAGACGGCCGTAGCCCCATTCCGTATGATTGCCCACATAGGGATTGCCGTTTGCGTCCAACTCGTAGGCATAGGTGGCAAACTGCGCATTCATAGAGAAAGTATAGTTTTTCCACCACTTGAGGCGCAGGCGCACGCTGAGGTCGCTCCATCTGTGATAGTCGGCTGCCGCATTGTAGGACATTGATGCACCCAACTCGTCGATAATGCTGAGTTTCCTGTATCCGGTGGAGTCCTTGTCGCTCTTTACCTTCATTTCGATGTTGTTGCTCACATCCCAACTTATCATCTTCGTCTTGCTCTGCCCCGGCACGCCGTACATCTGTTCGGCATAGGGAGAATACTGCACGAGCTTCACGTTGCCGTCGGCATCGGTGTACTGGTAGCTGTCCCAATAACCGTAGCTGCGTGCGCCGAAGTTTGGCGAATAGGATATACTCACCTGTGGGGTAATGACGTGTCGGATGGCTTGGATTCTGTCGCCGAATAACTTTCGGTTCGGTGTCCAGAAGCCGTAGAGCTTTGTGCTCGCCGACATATTGAGCGACCAGTTATACACGTTGTAGAAGCCGGAGATGGTATCTTGCACTTCCGCGCCCGACGTTCCGAGCGAACTGTCCCACGAACGCATTACCTTATTCGTGTACATACGGTCCGTGAAATTGAACGATGGGGAAAGATTGATGTAATTGAACAGCGTGAAATTGCCCTGAACAGGGATATTATGCTGGAATCCGTGCTTCCATTCCTTCATAAAGTTGGCCTTGAGAATACGGTCTTCCTTTGCATAAATGGAGTTGGACAACTGGCCGGTATAGCTCATTGAGATTTTTTCGTACCAGCGTTCCTTTCCGGCAGCGTGCTTTCTCTTGAACGGATAGAAACGGCTCAGGCTGATGTTGAGGTCGGGAAGCGTGAGCTGAATGGTGGAGTCGCGCATACTCTGAGCCAAGTTGGCCGTGGCACTCAGCGAAAGGCCGATGCTCGAGAACTGTGTGCTCCAACTTACGGATGATGTACGTGTAGACTGCGTGAGCGTCTGTGGGTTGTACATACTGTTAAGGTTGTTGCGCTCGTAGCTTGATGTTGCGAAGTTCACACTTGCTGAAAGCGTGCTGAACGGGTTTGCCTTCTGGTCCTGACGATGGTTCCACTGAATCTTGAAACTCTCCTGTTCGCTGAAATCGGGCAGTCCCTTGTCGCCGGTTTTCGTATCCTGATAGCTGAAATAGAACGAGCCGGAATACTTATAACGCTTACGGTAGTTGCTTGCGGCACTTACTCCCCACGAACCACGCGTATAGATTTCTCCCAAGAGCTTCAAGTCCCACTTGTCGCTGATGGCGAAATAATAACCTCCGTCGCGCAGATAGAAGCCACGTTCCTGTTCCTCGCCGTAGCTCGGCATTATGAATCCACTGGAATATTTCTTTGAAAAGGGGAAGAAGCCGTAGGGAATAGCCAATGGCAACGGTACATCGGCAACCACAAGATAGGCAGGTCCGAAAACAACGTCCTTTCCCGGGCGGACTTTGGCGCGGGAAAGCGCGATGTAGAAGTCAGGATGGGGATCGTCGCAAGTGGTGTAGCGGCCGTGTTGTAGGTAGATTACACCCGAAGAATCGCGCTTTGCCTTCTCTCCGCTGAGAAATCCGTCGTCCTGTGCCGTATAAACACCCTTGATTAAACCTTTCTTCGACTTGAAATTGAAAGCCATCGTGTCGCTTTCATACTCCTGTCCGCCCATCGTAAAAGTGGGTTTGCCCTTTATTCCGTTCTCTTCCGTTGAGTCGGCACTGCCCGAAGCGCGCACCAGACTGCTGTCAAGACTGAGATAAACCTTGTCGCTGGCGAGCTTCATATTCTGATAATCCACCTTGGAAGAGCCATAAAGATGCGCAACGCCCGTAGTGGCATCGTAGACCAGTGAGTCTTCGGCAGAATAGGTAACGGGAGATTCTATGCCATTCGAGCGTGAACGCAGCACGCTGTCGGCGTGAATGGAGTCGTCAATCGCCTTGTTATGGTAATAAATGGCCTTGCGCAATGAGTCCATCTGAGTGGTGTCGACAGCGTTCTGTCCCTTTGAATCAGAGGCATTTGCAGCTTTCATCCGTTGCAGCAGCGTGTCAATTACCACCGTGCTGTCGGCAGTTTTCTTTTTGGAAGACTTGTTTTTCCTTGGGGTAAAATGAACATTGGCCATCGCAAACACGATGACAAACGATAAAAGGAATATAACGGTCTTTCTTCTCATTGCCTAATAACGTGCAAAATTAAGCAAATAATGGGGAATATATGAGTTATTTTTAACTTTTAACGTTTATCATCCGAAGATTAAACGCCATTCACGGAAACGCTTCAATCCGTCTTCTCCATACTTTGCAAGGCTCTTTTCCACTTTCTCGAACGGCTTTTCCCTGTCCAGATGAGTCTTTGAATAGAACTTGTCGGCATAGCAGATGAGTTGCTCTTCAAGCGTTTCGGGCAGGAAATCCTCGTGGGGCAACGGAATATTCTGCGCAATAATGCTTTCCTTGGTAAGCCCTGCGCCGGTATGACGCTCGCAAACCCGTGCGTGATTGGGATAGCCTTCAGCACGCAAAAGTTCGGCACCGATTCGTCCGTGAACGATGTAGGGACTTGTTCCAAAACAATGTATGCCCACTGCATCGCATCGGAAGATGCCGATGTCGTGAAGCATAGCCGCCTCTTCCACGAAAATCCTATCCAGCTGAAGCTCGGGATGCGCGTCGAGAATGCGCAGTGCCTTGTCGGCAACACTCCTACTGTGAACCATA
Source organism: Prevotella sp. HUN102 (assembly GCF_000688375.1). Taxonomy (NCBI): domain Bacteria; kingdom Pseudomonadati; phylum Bacteroidota; class Bacteroidia; order Bacteroidales; family Prevotellaceae; genus Prevotella; species Prevotella sp. HUN102. Next base: position 110,025 of record NZ_JIAF01000004.1, read on the forward strand.
AGGATATGTTTCAGTTCGTTGTCTTCGGGATAAAACTTATTGATGATTGCCTGATAGTCCATTCTTACTGTTTCTTATGTTTTGCAATATAAGCCAATACTTTCTTCTTCGAATGCCTGAGACCCGACGTGAGTTGTTCGCTTTCAAGCAGATGGAGCGTGGATTCCAGTTCATTCATCAATTCCGGAAAATGGCAACATTGCTTGTAGGAAAGATAACAGCACAATGCCCGTACAGCTACGGAATGCCTTGAGGAAGTGATGGTGGAAAGACAGAAGTCCAAGAAATCGGTCCTTATTCGCTCTTTCTCGAACGGCTGCTTCAGAAGGAGCGACAGCAAGAGTCTTTGCATCGTGCTGCTCTCTGTGTTCAACACCTTTTCAATCACAGCATCCCGATATTGGCAAAGCCTTCGCATTCCCTTTTGCTTGCAATGCGTAAGCACCCAAGCTGCATTTTCGGCTATCCGTTTGTCTTCATCGAAGATAAATCCGAACAATGTTTGGAATATTTCAACATTGCGCTCGTCTTCTGCCTTGAAAGCCAACGTCTTTATGTCGGCAATGTGAAGTCTGCCCGCAAGCTGTTTCCTCAGCTCTTCCATTTCATTATTGCGATGTAAAAAGACAAACGGTCTATGCCTGCCGGTTCGTCTCAATCCTGTTGAAGCGAACTAAACGAGCATAAACCGTTTAACCTTATATATATTACTGCCTAAGCATTGTTCGGACGCTCGATATAAGCAATAACGTCGCCCTTGTTTATCTTAGAACCTTGCTTCGCATTGATTTCAACCAGCTTGCCACCCAACGCTGCCGGAACCTCAACAAACTCTCCCCAAGGAGCCAGAATGTAGCACAGCTTGTCGCCTTCGACGTATTCCTTGCCGATGAATGGTTCTGTTGCAGTTACTGCTTCACCGTCGCCTTGGAACTCCCAGAACAACTGGCCTTTGACAGGAGACACGATAGCGTCGGCCTTTGCGTGCTTGAACGCCGTAGCTTCTTCGATGCTTACCTTCGCTCCGAGCTTTGCATCCTTAGCAGCCTGCAAGTCTGCGAGGAAATTCTTCTTAGCCTGACCGCTCTTGTAGTTGCGATACTGTTCCGGGTGCATAGCCAATTCAAAGAGTTCTTCGTCGTCCTGACCATATTCCCATCCGTTCTCGTCCATTTCCTTGCGGAAACCATCGAGCGCATTGTCGAGCAACGTGTGCGGATCAGCCTCTGTAAACTCGAGTCCTTTCTCTTTTGCAAGGTCTTTCAAAACCTGATCGATTTCTCCCGGCACCTTACCGCTCTTGCCAAGAATCATACCCCACATAGAATCGTCCATCATTACGAAGCGACCCTTGCCCTGCTCGATAGTCAAGAGGTTCATCAAGGCGATGTTCTTAACGTACTGTGAGAATGGAGTTACCAATGGAGGATAACCCACGCGCGGCCAAACGTAAGCCACTTCGTCGAAGAGCTTCACGAGCATATCGTCTACTGTAAGTTCCGAATCGCCCTTCTTTGCACGGAGATTATTGATGGTTGCACGGATACCACCGAGGTCGGACATCATAGAACCCATCATTCCACCGGGCAGACCACAGCCGAGCAGCAACGAACTCATAAGTTTGTTCTGGTCGTTGATGAAGTAGCCGAGCCATTCGTCGATAAATTCCTGTGTCATAGCACGAGCCTTCATATAGGCATCCATATTGATTTCAGGCACATCGAAGCCCGCATTCTTCAGCATACTCTGAACAGAGATTACGTCCGGATGCACCTTACCCCACGACAATGGTTCGATGGCAACGTCGAGAATGTCGATACCGTTCTTTGCCACTTCCAACATTGAGGCCATTGAAAGTCCGGGACCAGTATGTCCGTGGTATTCAAGGATGATATTAGGATGTTTTTCCTTGATCATCTTCGTGAGCTGTCCCAAGAAAGCAGGCTGACCGATACCAGCCATATCCTTCAGACAGATTTCCTCAGCACCAGCTTCGATTTCCTGATCGGCGAGCTTGCTGTAATATTCCAACGTGTGAACCGGAGAAGTGGTGATACAGAGCGTACCCTGTGGAATCATACCTGCCTCCTTTGCCCACTTGATAGACGGCGCAATGTTGCGAATATCGTTCAGACCGTCGAAGATACGGGGAATGTCTACACCCTGTGCGTGCTTTACCTTATACATCAACTGACGCACGTCGTCGGGCACGGGATACATACGCAATGCGTTCAAACCGCGGTCGAGCATGTGTGTCTGAATGCCGGCATCGTGAAGAATCTTTGTATATGCACGTACAGACTCGTTGGGGTTTTCGCCTGCAAGAAGGTTTACCTGCTCGAAAGCACCGCCGTTTGTCTCTACGCGTGAGAAGCATCCCATCTCAACGAAGACAGGAGCAATGCGTACCAACTGGTCTTTGCGTGGCTGAAACTTACCTGAGCTTTGCCACATATCTCTATAAATGAGACTGAATTGAATTTTCTTTGCCATATCTAACTTTTTCCTTGTTCGTATTTAAAAGAATATTGCGCACGCACAATATTGCGTGCAAAAGTAGGAAAAAAAAATCAAAATAACTCCGATAAGCTACATTTTTTGCAATAATTGACTATCTTTGCATTCTATAAATCAGTGATTCAATGAGGAAACTAACACTTCTACTTCTTATATTTTCGCTTTTCTCCGTCGTTGCCTGCTACGACAACGGCGCAGTTGGAGACCGTGGTGCCATAGACAAGGAAGTCAAACTGAAAGGCGACAACACACTCTACGGCCTTGCCTGTGACGGATGTTCCGACTCGGTAATCGTCTTTCTTCCGAACGAGGGAGGCGACCCCGTGAAATTCAACATCGTGAATGCGATGAAAAACAATCAGGTGTTCGGCGATATAGAAATAGGCGACGAACTGGCCGTACTCCTGAATCCGAAAGACAGCACCGAGGCGACGTTGGTCATCGACCTTGAACAGATAAAAGGCACGTGGACTTTCCAAGTTATTCCGAAGCTGAAGCCCAATCCAACCAAGACCGAAGAGGAAATTATGGCAGAAATGTCAGACTCTATGAAAGCCGCACTCTTCGTTCCGCGCGAATACGGCTTTACGCTGAAGAGCTACAATCAGGCTTCGCCGGTGGGATACATCTTCAAATCCAACACGCTGGAGGATGAAAGTCCGGTGGAATACCCAAAGGTTACGGTGTATACAAGGTGGCACATCTACAACGGATGGCTGTATATATACAAGGACACCATTGATGAGAAGGGCAACAGAATACCCGATGAGAAGGTGGGACACGACGACGGCATTCTGAAACATCTCTCGGCTGATTCTATGGCTGCGCTGTTCGGAAAGAAAGTGATGCAGTATCACAGAAAGAAGAATGCCATTGAGGCCAACAAGAAGGCTCAGGAAGCAGAGCAGAAGGCATCGGTTAAGGATACCATCAAGAAATAACAGCCGGCAAACCACCCTATTATTAATGCGCATACTCCGTTTGAAGTGCATATATACTTCAAGCGGAGTATGTGCGTTTTTCTATTGAATTTCCACTTGTTCCTTCTCCCTTTTATCTCCTCGCCCACTCCTTCAATCTTATGTATTTTTATGCACGAAAACGAAATACGCATCCTTGCTTTCCAATCGTGCGAAAAACGGCTTGCGTTTTTGCGATAAATGCAAAACATTTATGCGAAGAACGCAACGCATTCTTCGCACAAACGAAACATCGTCATAAGTTATTGATTTCCAATCACTTTGAAAAACACAAAACTAAATATCTATATGTATATTTATACTTGGGTCTGGCTTATGACGAACTCAACATCTAAACACTCGGTTACTAAGTTCCTCGCTATCTCGTCTACTCGTAAACTTGTCATCTCGTAAACTCGTAAACTTGTAAACTCACAATCTTTGTTCCCTTACACGCTCAACTACTCGTGGTTCATAAAGCGTGTTTCTGCCATTTTCTCGTATTTCGTACCCGGCTTACCGTAGTTTGCGTAAGGATAGATACTGATACCGCCACGCGGAGTGAAGATTCCCGTAACCTCGATATACTTCGGATCCATCAGTTTGATGAGATCCTTCATAATCGTGTTCACGCAGTCTTCGTGGAAATCGCCGTGATTGCGGAAGCTGAACAGATAGAGTTTCAGGCTCTTGCTCTCCACCATCCTCACATCGGGAACGTAAGAGATACGGATTTCTGCAAAGTCGGGCTGCCCCGTAATCGGGCAAAGGCTCGTAAATTCGGGACAGTTGAATCTTACCCAATAGTCATTCTCGGGATGTTTGTTCTCGAACGACTCCAGAACTTCCGGAGCATAGTCCATACTGTAAGTGGTCTTCGCACCCAACTGCTGAAGACCTTCGTCTTTTCTTTCCATTGTTTTAGGGAGTGAAAAAGTGATGGTGGCGTTTATCCTATGCTGAATATCTTCCAGATGCTGTAATTTACGCCATTGTCGTAAACATCCTCGCCCTCGTGTTCCTTGAGTTTCTTCACGATTCTGATTGTCATCGGCAGTGCAATAACTTCGTAGACGGTCTTCAGGAGAATCTGCCAAAGCATCAGTTTCGGGAGTTCTTCCGTCGGAACCACACCACCCAGTGCCAATGGGAAGAAGATAATCGAGTCGCAGGTCTCGCCGGCAATCGTGCTGAGGATTGCACGCAGGGAGAACCGTTTGCCGCCATCGCGTATCTTCATCTTGCTCATTACATACGCATTGGCAAACGAACCAATGATGAAGGCAACGAAAGAGGCCGTCGCCACACGTGGTGCAAGACCGAAAATGGCGTGGAAACCTTCCTCATTCGTCCAGTAGGGAGCACCCGGAATCCAGTCGCACAGGGCACCCATCGTAACGAAAAAGAAGTTCATAGCAAAGCCCGTCCAGATGAGCAACCGTGCCTTACGGAATCCCCACACCTCGCAGACGCAGTCGTTGATGATGTAAGAGACCGGAAAGACAATGAGTCCACCTGTCAAACTGATGTTCAATACAGAGATTTGCTTGGTCTCGAGAATGTTTGCCGCAATGAGGCAAACACAGAAGAGGATGCTGAATAACATAAACAGCACGCTCACTTGTTGTTTTGTTTTTGTCATTTTCTTGTTTTGTTAAAGGGGGTTTAGCAAGTACCCCTGTTTATAAATCGGGTGCAAAGGTACGTTTTTAAAATGAAAACACATTGGCATCCGCAATAATTACAACCTAAAAAAACTTAAATAATAGTGTTACTTTCAATACAAATACTTATTTTTGCATCCAATATTTCAACTGGCGTGGACAAAAGCAAAGAACGCTCGAACATTAAAAACAAATTAGTATAATATGAAGAAAATCTTTTTAGCAGTATTATTGGCAGCACAGGTTGTTGGTGCCGCTGCGCAGACAGACACAAAGCCTTATGAAGACAAGATCAATAAGATTGAGGCAGAGTACGAACAATTAGTTGCCACATACAAGGAGATTGCCAAGAAGCAGACACTTACCGATGCCGACAAGGAAAAGGTAAAGGAAATAGAGGCAAGGGCAGAAGTGCTCGGCAAGCAGGAGTTTGAAACCTCGATGGAAATCATCGAAAAATTCAAGGCAACAAAGTTCCCGGCGAAATACGTTGCCAACGTGATGTACGACGTGGAATACGAAAAGCTCGCCGAAATCCTCGACCCATCAACAGGCTATTACAATGAACCGGAAATGAAGCAGGCCAAGGATCACTTCAATTCATTGAGCAAGCGTCGTCCGGGCTTGATGTTCAAGGATCTTGCTATGCTCGATATGAACGACAAAGCTGTGAAACTGAGCGACTATGCAGGCAAAGGCAACTACGTGTTCGTAGACTTCTGGGCAAGCTGGTGTGGTCCTTGCCGTCAGGAAATGCCGAACGTTGTAGAGGCATACAAGAAGTATCACGCAAAGGGTTTGGAGATTATCGGCGTTAGTTTCGACAACAAGAAGGCTGCTTGGACAGCTTCCGTGGAGAAACTCGGTATGACTTGGCCTCAGATGTCCGACCTTAAAGGTTGGCAAAGTGCTGCTTCCGAGGCTTACAGCATTCGTTCTATCCCTTCAAACGTACTGCTCGACCCATCTGGAAAGATTGTAGCCAACGACCTGCGGGGCGAAGACTTGCAGAAAGTTTTGGCTGAAATCTACAAATAAAAGCCGTCAAAAAATATTTTAGCTCCTCCCCGAAAGGGAGGAGTTTTTTTTGTTGTAAATTCCATAACAGCAACAGTCGTAACAGATACAACAGAAAAAGCGTCTATCCAAACAGACAGACGCTTGACAAATATTCTCTAAATCTTGCAAAATCTCAAGATACCGGCAGAGCCGTATATATCCCTCTATGCATTCATAATCAGATAACTCAAATAGCCGATAAAGCCGCCTGCAAGCACAAAACCCTCCCAACGCTCGATGGTGTATTTCGTGAAGGAGAAGAGCCAAATCATAATCATTGAGATTACCATCATAGAAAGGTCGGTCATTGTGATGCCCTGAATTTCCATTGGCGAGATAAGCCCGGTCAGACCGAGAATGAAAAGGATATTGAACACGTTGGAACCAAGCACGTTTCCGATGGCAATACCACTGTTTCCCTTGCGCGCCGCAACAACACTCGTAGCCAATTCGGGCAGCGACGTGCCTCCGGCAACAATCGTAAGACCGATAACGGCATCTGAAACGTTCAATGCTCTCGCCACCTGTGTAGCTCCTTCCACAAACAGGTTGCTTCCTCCTATCAGGCAGGCAAGGCCAACGACAATCCAAACGGCCGACATTACCGAATTCATCTTCGGCCGTTCCTCCAATGCTTCCTGCGCCAGCTCATTCTCTTTCTGCATATCGCTCTTCTCGATCTGTGCACCGCGAACGGTCATATACATAAAAATCAGGAAGAAGGCAAACAGGACGGCTGCATCGATACGGCCAATCTTACCATCAAAGCACATCATCATCAGCAATACAGCCGCCACCATTGCAAACGGAATGTCCTTGCGGACGGTGGTTTTAAGAATTGTCATCGGGCAAACCAAGGCTGCAATACCTACAATCAACAATGTATTGAAGATATTGGAACCCACCACATTACCCACGGCAAGGTCGGGAGTGCCCTTCAATGCAGACACAAGACTCACACAAAACTCGGGCATACTCGTGCCCATAGCCACTACCGTCAGGCCAATGACAATCTGTGAGACCTTCATTTTCTCGGCAACTGCTACTGCACCTTCCGTCAGACGGTCGGCACCCCACAGAACGATGGCCATTCCCGCTACAATAAAAACAATGTTTAAGAACATAATAACCTATTAAATTAACTGCTGCAAAGATACGCAAAATAATTTGATTCCAAAACTTCTTCACTCATTCTAATTGATATGGAAAGGACAAAACGGATAATCAGACAAACGCTGTCATTGCAACTGACAAAGACCGGTTTTTCAAACGTGCGAAGAATACATTTCATTCTTCGCACGTTTGCACTGCATTTTTGCGAAGATTGCGCTGCATTCTTCGCACGTTTGAAAACAGATATTTTATCCCTTGATTTTCAAGCATTTACAAAAAGCCCTCAAATGCTCACGCATTCGAGGGCTACAACCTAACAATTACATTTATTTTATCTTAGCTATTAACTCTAAACAAAAGATAGTTTATTCCTTAACTGACATTTATGTGTTCCTATTGAAGATGTGAAAGCGATGCCTTCACAGAACGAGGAGGCTTTAGCCTACCTCTATCTGACGAGCAACCTTAACCTCTTCCTGCTTGAGTTTCGGCAAGTTGATGTTCAGCACGCCGTCAGCCATCTTCGCACTGATTTTTTCCTTGTCCACATCTTCGGGCAGAATGAGGGTCTGCTCGTATTTGCTGTAAGAGAACTCCCGGCGAACATAGCGCGCCTTCTGCTCATTCTCGCTCTGCTTTTTCTCCATCTTGATGGTCAAGTCGCCGTCGGCATTCACGTTGATTACGAAATCTTCCTTGCGAAGACCCGGAGCTGCAAGCTCTACGGTATATTCATTGTCTGAGACCAACACGTTGATTGCAGGTGCTGTTGCGTTTGCCTTCGGCATATTGTTGTTGTAAAAGAAGTCGTTGAACACTTCCGGTAACCAAGAATTTCTGTACATAATCAAATCTCCTATTTTAGTTTGTTTATTTTTTATCGTTTATATGCTCTATATTGCAAGCAGCATACCAACACAAAAACAAAGACAACTTGACAGAAAGAAATGACATTTTGTCAAGATGGGAAGAAAACGAGAGGACAAAGAAACGAGAAGGCAAGCAGAAAACTTGGTATTCCAGCCGAAAAGCATTACTTTTGCAGATATGGAAGACAAAGTATTAAAGGTGCTCACAGGCTGCCCTCTCTTTGCAGGGATGAGCCCGGTTCAAATAGAAATGACGCTCGACAATGCCAATTACAAGATTGTTGATCTGCCATCGCACGATGTTTATGCGCTGGCAGGTATGCCCTGCAAATATGCCGACATCATTATAAAAGGAACATTGATTACCAGAATGGCATCGCTCTCGGGAAAACAGGTGGAGGTAAGCCGACTGAAAGAAGGCACTGTCATTGCGCCGGCTTTCATCTTTGCAGAAAAGAGGGCATTGCCCGTAAGTGTGGAGACGGACGGCAAGGTGCAGTTGCTGCGTATGAAACCCGAGGAACTGAAACTGCTGATAGATACGGACGAGCAGATTCGTATGAATTTCATCCGAATCCTCTCAAACATAGATGTGTTTCTCACACACAAGATGAAGGTGCTCAGCCTGTTCACGGTGAGAGAAAAGGTTGCCTATCTGCTGATGGAGGTTGCTGGCGAACAGGGCAGCAACAATATCCGTCTTACCCGCTCGCGTCAGGAGATTGCCGATTCGTTCGGTATTCAGAAATTCTCTCTCCTCCGCGTTCTTTCAGACTTTGAAAAGGAAGGAGCACTGAAGATTAACGGTAAGGAAATTACCATACTCGACCGACAGAAGCTGTTGGCTCAGTAGGGAAAGAGAAACCGTTGTTTTCTGTGGTTAAATCTGTTGATGCCCCTGAAAATCAGGATTTAATAAAAAAACTCCGTATGAACATTGCTGTATCATACGGAGTTTGTGGTCTATTCTTCTTCCTTACGGTCGTCGATGTTCTCGCCGTCGGTTGGCTTCAAATCTTCTTCAAAGTTTGTAATACCGGCCTTGATGAGGATATCGTACCACTGCAAGAGTTTCTTGATGTCGCTGTTGTGAACACGGTCGCGGTCGAAATCCGGAAGAACTTCTGCGAAATAGTCCTGCAACTCCTTTGCAGATGCCTTGCGCCAGTCTAACGAAGCAACCTTTCCTTCTTCTTTGTCACGTACTTTTCCGAGCACTTCTCCCAATGGAACATCTTCACTCTCAGTAAACATTGCAATATCAGCAAGACTGGTAACGCGGTCTGTTGCGAATGCAGGCACACGCTTGTGCTTTTCGTCGAGGGTTTCTACTATGAGGTTCATTTTAGCACGGCTTACCAACTTGTAAAGACCTGGCTTGCCGGCAATTGAAAGAATTGTCTGTAACATTGTCGTTTGTTTATAATTATTATTTGTTTTATTTATCTTAGGATACATTCCATCATTCAAATCCAATGAAAGTCTCCGTTTTTAATCTCTTATCTGAAGCAAAAGACGGCTGATTTGTTCGTCTATGTCGTGTTTGCCATCGTTCACTATTTCATAATCGCTCCGATGCAGCACGGCTTCCTGCGGTAATTGGCGATGAATCCATTCCAAAGCTTTCTCGCTCGAAATGGAATCGCGCGCAACGATACGCTCAACACGCACTTCCTCGGGTGCAGTAACGCATACCACCTTATCTATATATATACGGTTGATAAACCCACTATCGAAAAGTATCGCACTTTCAATCCATTCCAAGCCCGATTTTTCAAAATCACGGGCTACGGCAGGATGAACAATGTCGTTGATGGCTTGATTGTTCTCCTCACTTTCAAGCAGAAATCTCGCCATTACGGCTTTTTGCAACACGCCCTCCTCGAACACTTCTTCTCCAATAAGCTCTTGAAGTTGGTGCTGAAGCTCCGTGGAGGTGCGCATCAGTCGCTTTGCCGCCGCATCGCAATCGTAGACTTCAATCCCAATAGCGTTCAACCGTTTGCAGACATACGATTTTCCACTACCGATTCCGCCTGTAATTGCTACCTTCATCGCTGTTCGATAAGATAATCCACCTTGTCTGCCACCGGTCGGGCATTACGGATGCCGTTAGGCGTAGCGCGAAGGTAAACCCTGCACTTGTCCGATGTACCGTTTTCCACCTCCTTGTAATCCACGACTGCCGTGAAACCGTCAGGAAGTATCTGCTGTGTCTCAATGTTTTTCGGCATAGCCTTCACACGGGCCGTACCTGCTGCAAAGACAACCTTAATCTTTCCGGGGAACACGCGCATTACCTTGTCTTCAGGAACATTGATGGCCTTGATAGGAACTTCCACAGTCTCCTCAATCAGAACGTCAGGATAGAGCTGCATCTTGACCGTGTTAGGAACAAACTTGGCATTCTTTATCTTGCGCAAATTCACGTTGAGTTCCTTCATTTCTGTAAAGTTCAGGATTTCCTGACTCTCGGTGTATGCCTCGCGAATGCTGTCCAGCAATTCCTTCTCCGCATAAACGGTAACGCTATCGGGCGTAAATTGAACACGCGTGAGGAAATATCCTTCGGCAGGTATCGCCATTCCGGAGATTTTTACCGATACTTTCTTGTGCTGACCGTAATTAAACGTGAATGAAAGATTATTGGATTTAACTGCCGTAATCTTTGTACTGGAATACAATTGCTGTCCCAACAGTTTCTGAATCTCGGCAATCGTTATCTCACCGGAATTATTCAAATTGCGATAAGTGGAGAAATCGAAGGTCAAAGGACGGATTTCCTTGCTGAAAAGATACATCGCAAGGATGTAGCCCTTGTCTTTAATGGTAACACGGATAGTGGAATCGACCTCGCTCGTAAGCACTACATTCTTCGGAATGCCGGTCAAGCGTATATCGATTGGTATCTCTTTCTCGTAAGTATCGTCCAAGGTGTTCGACAACCAAAAGAGTCCGCTCAACGCTAAGAAGAATAAAAAAATCAGAAACTCCTTGTTGAAGATTTTCAACAAGAGGTTCCTGACTTTATCGAATATGTTCAGCGAGTCGCCTACCATCTATCAATATCCACTAATCGCTGTTTAATGATTATCTTACATTCTGCTGCATAGCCTGAGCATCAGCAAAAACGTAGCCCTTATCAACTGTAATCACAACGCCACGTGCGATTTCTACATCGATTTTGCTGCTTGCCATATCGATGCGCTTCACTGTACCGAAGATTCCTCCACCAGTAACCACAGAGTCGCCTTCTTTCAGTGCGTTCTGAAATTCACGAATTTGCTTTTGCTTCTTCTGCTGTGGACGAATCATAAACAACCACATTATCACGAAGATGGCAACCATCATCAAAATCATTGTCCATCCGCCACCTTGTGGCGCACCCTGCTGCAATGCAGCCAATAGAATTGCTGTATTCATTTCTTATATTTATTTTTAATTATTCCTGTTCTTTCTCTGCTTCCTGCTGACCACCTTCATTTTGGAAACGAGGCTCATTTCCCTGATGACCATTGGCTCTACGGTCGTCGCGTGGACGACGCTGACGTGGCTCGGGCATCTGTTTCAGCATCGCCCGCGTATCAATCAGATGGCGTGCGATAGTGTCCAGCATACCATTGATGTATCCACCACTACGAGGAGTACTGTAAAGTTTTGCGAGTTCAACGTACTCATTGATAGTAACGCTGACCGGAATGTTGGGGAATGTCAGCATTTCTGCAATCGCAATCTGCATTATCACCACATCCATATAGGCCAAACGGGAGAAATCCCAATTACGGCTTGTCTCGCTCATATAGCGTTGATACTGGTCGGCATTGAGAATAGTGGAACGGAAAAGCTTTACGGCAAACTCACGGTCTTCCTCATCCTTGAACTCCGGCAACAGTTCCTCGTTGCTCTTGTTTGCAGCCTCGAAACGCTTAATCGTCTTGATAACGAAAGTATCTACGATTTCCTTGTCGTCATTCCAATAGAGACTCTTCTCTTCCAAAACAGCGTCGAGATCTTCATTCTCTTGAATCAGCGTACGGTAGAGCTTTCTCCAAAGCTCACGGTGTGCTTCGTAGGAATCGTCTTCACTTTCCATATATTCCTTGTAAATGACACTCTGCTCAATCTGGTCGCAAAGTTTGCGCACAGATTCCATATCATCTTCCCAACGAAACTGCTGTCCTTCCATATAAAGGTTGAGCTGCTTGTTCTCTTCCAACTGAACTGCAAACTTGTTGTATGCGAAACGCTGCGAAGGAGCCTCCGTTCCTTCCCGCTTAGCTCTGTTAGTCAATATTTCCACACGGTGGCGTTCCTCCTGCGTGATTGATACAATGAGAGACAAGAGATAGTTGTAAAGACTATATGCTTTCGACAAACTGAAAAGAAGTTCCTTTTCGGCTTTGTCCATATTGCGGTCCCCATTCTGATAGTATGCGTAGGTTAACTGAACTACCTTAATACGAATTAAATCTCTATTAATCATTGAAAAGTATGTATGTTGTGTTTCTTATATGAATTCAATATTTTGCAAATGTAGAAAAAATCCCTCTTCTATGCAAGAGAAAGCCTGTATTTTCTTATTTATAGGATGGGATTTTCAGTATTTTTACGAAGAATGCTTGGTCAATCCATTGAAAAGGGCTATCTTTGCAGTGCTTTTTGCAAATTGAGAACGGTAAAACGAACGGAACATCGTCCGACAACAGGCGTCTCAGTGTGTGATGGCGAATTAAATTTTTATTAATTTAGAGTAACACAAACAACAATGAAAGAAATTAAAATCACAGGTCAGAAGCGTGAAACTACCGGTAAGAAGGCATCTAAGGAACTCCGCAAGGCAGGTATGATTCCCTGCAACCTCTACGGCGAAGCTAAGGAAGGTAAGAATCCAGTTGCACTTTCATTCGCAGCTCCTATGTCTGAACTCCGCAAACTGATTTATTCTCCAAACATCTACTCAGTAGAGCTTACCATTGATGGCGAAAAGCACATCGCAATTTTGAAGGAACTCCAGTTCCACCCAACAACAGATGCAGTGCTTCACGTAGACTTCTACGAAGTAAACGCTGAAAAGCCAGTTGTAATGGGTGTTCCAGTAAAGCACACTGGTCTTGCTCAGGGTGTTCGCGATGGTGGTCGTATGAATATGTCAATCCGTAAAATCAACGTTAAGGCACCTTACACCAACATTCCAGAGTTCTTGGAAATCGACGTAACAAACCTCAATATCGGCAAGAGTATCAAGGTTGGCGATTTGAGTTTCGAGGGTCTTGAACTCGTTACACCGAAGCAGGTTGTGGTTTGCTCTATCAAGGCTACACGTAACTCTATCCAAGCTGCTCAGAACGCAGAGGCTTAATAGACAAAGGATAGGAGAAATCATTTAGATTTTGACAATTTGGATAAATATTTAATTTGTGGATTGGGCAATCCCGGACGAGAATACGAGAACACCCGACACAACACAGGATTTATGGTATTGGACGCTTTTGCTAAGGCGTCCAATATTGTTTTTGAGGATAAGCGTTACGGATTTGTGGCAGAGACGACATTGAAAGGCAGAAAAATCATTCTCTTGAAGCCGACTACCTTTATGAATCTCTCGGGTAACGCTGTTCGCTACTGGCTCAATCAGGAAAAGATTGATGAAAGCAGACTGCTCGTCATCTCAGACGAGCTTGCGCTCCCACTCGGTGCGTTTCGCCTGAAGGCAAACGGTTCGAACGGAGGGCACAACGGACTGGGACATATCCAGCAGCTCATCGGTCAGAACTACGCCCGACTGCGTATGGGAATCGGTAACGATTACCCAAAGGGAGGACAAGTGGACTGGGTTCTCGGCAAATACACCGAAGAAGATATGAAGACTCTTCAGCCAAGCATAGACCTCGGTGTGGAAATCATCAGGAGTTTCGTGCTTGCCGGCATCAATATCACGATGAACCAGTACAACAAATTAGGAAAGAAATAATGGCAGACATTGCAAGAATTGACAAATGGCTGTGGGCAGCGCGCATATTCAAAACACGCAGCATTGCAGCCGATGCGTGCAAGAACGGGCGTGTTACGATTAAGGGCGTGAACGTGAAACCTTCCCACACCATCAAGGCAGGGGAAATCGTCAGCGTGAAGAAGCCGCCCATCATCTATTCGTTTGAAGTGCTCAAGCCCATTGAGCAACGAGTGGGCGCAAAACTCGTTCCCGAGATTTACAAAAACGTAACGGATGCCAAACAGTACGAGCTTCTGGAAATGAGCCGTATCAGTGGATTCGTGGACCGTGCACGCGGAACCGGCCGCCCAACAAAGAAAGACCGCCGACAGATGGACGCTTTCACAGCCCCCACAATGTTCGGCTTTGACGATTTCGACGACGAGGACGAAGAAGGAATATAAAGGCACAAGGAAGTGAAGAATTGAAGAAAACACTTCTATCTCGTATAATTTTGCCGCTCATCTCTCCTTTCTCTGAGAGCTTCGGAGCAGCCCAAACATCTTAATTATGACCAATTTAGCAATCTTTGTTTCGGGAAGTGGAAGCAACTGCGAGAACATCATCCGCTATTTCCAGAACAACAGTCAGGTAAATATATCGCTCGTAATCAGCAACAAAGCCGATGCCTACGCATTGGTGCGTGCAAAGAATCTCAACGTGGATTCCATTGTCTTGCCCAAAAGCGAGTTCAACGACAAAGAGAACGTTCTCCAACTGCTGAAGGAACACAATATCGACTTCATCGTACTTGCCGGTTTCCTCCTGATGATTCCAGACTTTCTCATCGAAGCATACAATCGAAGAATCATCAATCTCCACCCTGCCCTGCTTCCGAAGTTCGGAGGCATCGGTATGTACGGTCACCACGTTCACGAAGCCGTGAAGGCTGCCGGCGAAACAGAGACGGGAATGACCATCCATTGGGTCAGCAACGTATGCGACGGCGGCGAAATCATCGCACAATTCAAGACTCCAATCGCTCCGGACGACACTCCGGACGACATTGCAGCCAAGGAACACGTCCTCGAAATGGATCATTTCCCAAGAACCATTGAGGAAATTCTGCGCAAGGAAGGTTTAATCAAATAGCCCTCCACATCCTTTTTAACTACATTTACATAGAAGGAAGACGCTAAAAACACTGGAAATGATTTCCAAGCAACTCTTCCCTATCAGAAAAATATCAACAGATATTCGGCCGAATATCTGTTGATATTTTTTTGTATCTCCACTTAATACTTTTAAAAACGGAAAAGCAAATGGAAACCTATTTCAGAAAGGCGAAAAAGACAGCCAGAATCAGACAGCAGAAAGCCACAAGATGATTCCAATGCAAGCTCTCTCCATTGAAGAAGACGACCGTAAACACCGTGAAAACCACCAGAGAAATAACTTCCTGAATAATCTTCAGTTGCATCAGCGAAAACAAACCTCCGTTGCCCACATAGCCCATTCTATTGGCAGGAATCTGAAAAGAGTATTCAGCCAATGCCAGCAACCAGCTCAGAAGAATTACCACATACAAGGGAGTAGCGTCCGTAAGCACTTTTGCCTGCTGCAATTTGATATGCCCATACCAAGCAAACGTCATAAATACATTTGAAACAACGAGTAAAACTATCGTGTAAAGTCCGTTCATTATCTTTCTCTTTTTTATAATCCGGTGCAAAAGTAACTAAATTCATCGAAAGCAAAGAAGAAGCCGACAAGAAGAAAAGCAGACGAAAACGTGCACAAGCCTTCGACGATGTGTGCAGTTTGGCACTTTGCTGTGCAAAATTGTGTGAAAAGGTTAGGCACTATTACTTGTAAATGGGCGAAAAGCTATTATATTTGTAGAAACGTTAGGTAAGAGAGTTATGGAGCAGAGAATCATTATTTCGGATAATTTCAAGAGAGAACTGGCGCAGGCTGTGGCAGAATGCGAACACGACCGCATATTTGTACTGGTGGATGAAAACACAAGAGAGGCGTGCTGGCAGAAGATTCAGGGATTTTTCAGCCTCAAGAACGCCAGTCTCATCGCCGTAAAGGCTACCGACAGCAACAAGAATCTCGAAACTCTGTCCCACGTTTGGGAGGAAATGCAGCGCGGAAATGCCACGCGCCACTCGCTGCTCATTAATCTTGGTGGTGGAATGGTAACGGATTTGGGAGGTTTTGCAGCTTCAACTTTCAAGCGTGGAATCAATTTCATCAACGTGCCTACAACGCTGCTTGCGATGATAGATGCCAGCGTAGGGGGCAAAACAGGCATCAACTTCGGCGGACTGAAAAACGAAATCGGCGTGTTCAGCGAAGCAAGGTTCGTCATTCTCGACACCACTTGGCTCAAGACGCTTGACAGGGAGAATCTCCTGAGCGGCTATGCCGAAATGCTGAAGCACGGACTCATTGCCGAAGAAACGATGTGGGCAGACCTTCTTAAATTCGATTTCGCCGAACCCGACCTTAAAAAACTCTCTTCTATGCTCCGCGAAAACGTTGCCGTAAAGGAAAGGATTGTAAAAGCAGACCCACAGGAAAGGGGCATTCGCAAATCGCTCAACCTCGGACACACCTTCGGTCACGCATTTGAGTCGTGGGCACTGAAGCGCAACCCAATTCTTCACGGCTACGCCGTGGCTTTCGGTCTCGTCTGTGAGCTTTATCTGTCGGTAATCAAGACCGGTTTCCCATCCGACAAGATGCGCCAGACGGTCAATTACATTAAGGAGAACTATAGTTCTCTCTCCATCACTTGCAACGACTACGCAGAACTCATCGAACTGATGCACCACGACAAGAAAAACCGCGACAACGGCATCAACTTCTCGCTGCTCTCAGAAATCGGCAAAGTGAATATCAATCAGACTGCAACCGAAGAGGAAATCAAGGAAGCTCTTGATTTTTTCCGTGAAGGATGAAAAAACAGTCTGCTACAACCGATAAAACTTACAATGACGAATAGTTGGGAAAGTTCTCACTATTCGTCATTTTTATTTACAATTCTTTGAAAAATACGGCCATATTCTGAAAAATATATTTTATTTTTTCAAAAACCACGTTTTTTCAGCACGTCAATAACAAACTGATTATTAATTACTTATCAACTAATCTGATAAATATCAAATTTTAAATCTCGCATTAAGAACAGCAATTATCCCAAACTTCCTCTGCGTTCTTCGCACGTTTACAAAACATTTGTCCGAAGAACACAGCGCATCCTTCAGACAAATGGCAGGCAATCTTCGCACGTTTGCAGAAAATTTCTGCTCTCACGCCAAAAATTCAACGGATATTTGCTTTCCGTTCTTCAATTCTCCGAGTTTCAAATCCTATTTCAAGAATTTCAAAAGAGCGTTTTTCGGTAAATGTTTTTTACAAATCGAGAAACAAATATCACTCCTCCACCCTATCGACCAGCTTCATTGCTTCTGCACGTGCTATCTTTCCGGTTTCCGTTGTCGGAATGGCCACTACCGTTTGAAAACTATGCGGCATCCAATATTTGGGTAGTATGCGCCGGCAAATGGCTTCAATGGCTGCCAGTTCTGTGGATTCGGTAAGCAGAATCACCTCTTCGCCAAACTTTTCGTGTGGGCGTTTCGTTACTGCGTATGGCTCGAAGAGATGAGGACGAAGCAGCAATTCGAGTTCTTCTATCTGTATCTTGATGCCGCCCGTATTGATTACGTTGTCCTTACGCCCGATGATTCGGAAGCGAGTTTTCGTGCCTTCTTTCCTTATCTCGGCAATATCGTTAGTTGTCAGCACTTCGGCACTTACCAAAGGGGCGTTCACCATCAGGCAGTCTTCATCGTTCAGAGATATTTCCACCGTATCGAAAGGCTCATACCATTCGCTCGCATCGGCACCATTCAGCCGTCGGAGTGCAATGTGAGAGAGCGTTTCGGTCATTCCGTAAGTGCTCCAGACGGCATTGGGAAAGTCTTTCAGCGCAGCAGCCAGACTGTTATCAATAGCTCCACCACCGATTATCAAGTGCCTGATGCGTTTCAGTCGGTCGCACTCTTCGGGCATTTGCAGGGAATTGTAGACCTGAAGCGGCACCATCGCCGCAAAATCAATGTCGGCGTTCGGAGTGTCGAGCACCGAAAGCGACGCATCTGAAAGAGGATGACCGCTCGGGGCTACGCTCAACAACTGAAGATTGTGCTCAATGCTCCGCACCACCATCATTTTTCCGGCGATATAGTCCAACGGCATACACAGCAATGCCGTGTCGCCAGACTTCAACCGGAGGTAATCGCACGTGATTCGTGCCGAATTCAGCATTCGCGCTTTCTCCACCTGCAAGGGTTTCGGGCTGCCGGTAGAGCCACTTGTGTGTACGGTCAGCGTTTCGCTGTCATTCTGCCATTCGGCAAGAAAAGTCTCAAGAGTCATCATTGTCGGGATTTTATCAGATAGGAGAGTTGCCTGATTGGGAGGAATGCGTTACATCCAAAGGGCAAAGAGTTTGTCTCCTTTGATAGTCAGCGGCATTTTTATGTTGTCGGAAAAGAGCTGACCTGTGCCAAGTCCCTGTGCCATCTGCACGTTCGGACCATAGATTTTCGCCGTCAGCTGTGCGACGGCATTCAGTCCCACGTTGCTTTCAAGCGCAGACGTTATCCACGAACCGATATTGCGCTCGCGGGCAAGCGAAATCCATTCTTCCGTACCTGCCATACCGCCGTGCAGACTCGGCTTCAGTATAATGTATTGCGGGCGAATTGTTTTCAGAAGTTCCGTCTTTTCTTTTCGGGTGTTCACTCCTATGAGTTCTTCATCCAATGCTATCGGGAGTGGCGAGTGGGCACACAGTCGGGACATTTCAGCCCATTGGTGCTGCCTGATGGGCTGTTCGATGGAGTGGATTTCGTATTCTGCCAATGCTTCGAGCCGTTTCATAGCCTCATCGGGAGAGAAAGCTCCGTTGGCATCCACGCGCAATTCTACCTCTTCTTTCGTGAAATGCGTTCGGATATGTCGGATAAGTTCCAGTTCCTTGTCGAAATCTATTGCGCCGATTTTCAACTTCACGCAACGGAAAC
This sequence comes from Prevotella sp. HUN102, assembly GCF_000688375.1. NCBI lineage: Bacteria > Pseudomonadati > Bacteroidota > Bacteroidia > Bacteroidales > Prevotellaceae > Prevotella > Prevotella sp. HUN102. The sequence goes on from NZ_JIAF01000004.1 coordinate 129,240, forward strand.
CCTGCTGCATCTTTTCCTCAAGTCGTGCATACATTTCCTCGAAACTGCCCATCCACACCAGTCCGTTAATGGGAATGCCCTCTTCGCCACGCCCGAAAGGCGTGTCAAACAGGTTCAAACTCCCCCCTGCATTGTATTGTGCCAATGCCGTTTCCAGTCCGAAGAGCATCGACGGATAAGGGCGCATTGCCTCATAGTCTATCTGTCCCGTCCGTTCAAAGGCATCGCAAAACGTTCGCAGCGTCCTTTCGTAAACGTCGGCAGGCATTGCATCGCACGACAAATCGAGCAAGGCGGCGCACTCTCCCACTCCTTCCACTCCCGGTTTGGCATCGGAAGACAGCGTTACATAGAAACTATGGCGAGTAGTGTAAGTGCCTCGGGAAGTGCCGGCAGGATTGATGAAGTGCAGCACTCGGGAAGATATTTCTATTCTGTACATCAATATAATGGCAAGGATAAATGCCCGTCTGCTTAAGGAAACTGGGGATATTTGTCGAAATCGGGCTTGCGTTTCTCCAAGAAAGCCTTGCCTCCTTCCTGTGCTTCATCCATTGTGTAATAGAGCATCGTGGCGTCGCCTGCCAATTCCTGAATACCTGCCTGTCCGTCAAGCTCTGCATTGAATCCGGCCTTCATCATTCTCAGTGCCAACGGCGAGCGTTCCATCATCGTTTCAGCCCAAGAAACGCATTCGTCTTCGAGCTGCTCGAAAGGAACTACCGTATTTACGAGTCCCATCCGTTCGGCTTCCTCGGCTGAATACTGACGACAGAGGTACCAGATTTCGCGCGCTTTTTTCTGTCCAACGATGCGTGCGAGATACGATGCACCGAAACCGGCATCGAACGAGCCGACCTTAGGACCTGTCTGTCCGAAGATAGCATTCTCCGATGCCACCGTCAGGTCGCAAAGCACGTGCAGAACGTGGCCGCCACCGATAGCATAGCCGTTTACCATCGCAATGACGGGTTTCGGCAAGCGACGAATCTGCATCTGAACATCAAGCACGTTCAGACGGGGAACGCCATCTCCTCCTACATATCCCCCACGTCCTTTCACGTGCATATCGCCGCCGGCGCAGAATGCTTTGTCGCCTGCACCCGTAAGCAGCACTACTCGGATGTCCAAAGCCTCACGACAATAGCCGAATGCCTGTGAGATTTCCCACACCGTTAATGGTGTGAACGCGTTGCGATAGCGGGGACGATTGATTGTTATCTTCGCAATGTGATTGTATTCTTCAAAAAGGATTTCCTTAAATTCGAATCCTTCGATTGTCTTCCATTCTCTTTTAGCCATAATTATTGTATTTTAATGAACCGACAAGCCTTCCGATGTACTTCCGAACAAGCATATTCAGCTTTTATTCCATCTGTTTCCGCACCTGTCAATCCGATTACTTCATTACTTTCTTCTTATATCCCTCGTAATAATCCTTTATAACTTTCGCGTCAAATTCGGCATCCGTGAAGACTTCTAACAGTATCGGGCCTTCCTCGCTGCTGAAAAACGCCTCCAGTCCTCTCTCCAATTCAACGGTATTGTGCGCCGAAAGGTAAACAATATCGTTTTCGGCGCAGATGCCTTCTGCCGTTGCGTCGTGGCTTGCACCCACAAATTCATCGAGATAAGGCGACTTCTCCAAACCGGGCAACTGACGGAAGAGGCCTCCTCCTCCATTGTTCAGCAGCAGAATACCGAGATTTGCATCAAGATTCTTGTTCCATAAGGCGTTCTGATCGTAGAAGAAACTCAGGTCTCCAACGACACAATACACGTCTTCATAGTCTTTCCGCGCCACCGACAGACCGACAGCGACAGACAACGTGCCTTCTATTCCGTTCACGCCACGGTTCACATATATGTACTGATCGGAATAAATGTTTCCCAAACGGACGACAGAACTGTTTCCGTAAACCATTTCTCCGTCGCTGTCGCTCTTTTGAAGCCACTCGTGGAAGCGTTTAACAGCCAGCATCTGCGAGTAGTCGGGCTGATACTCTTCAGCATACTGCGCTGCAAGTGCCAGTTCCTTCTTCCACCGTTTGGCAAAAGCATTCGGCTGCTTTCCCTGCATTTCGTCTGCCAGCATCTCGGCAAAGTCGCCTATACTTCCCTGAACGACATCCGTGAGATTCATAAACGTGTCGCAGACTTCGCCCCGCTTGTCGAGCCACACCGAACGAATGTCCCTGCAACCACGCAAGAATTTCTTCAAACGCTTGCTGACAATCGTTCCACCGGTATATACAAGGAAATCGGGACGCAATCCGTCGTCGTCGGCAAAAGCCGACAATACTTCATCGAAATGCAATGCCGGCGAAATGGAATCGTCAGCGAGCTTCTCATACAATACCACCGTATGCTCATTCAATCGGCCTATCTGCCCAATGGCCTCCCCTATTTCGTCTGCCGAAACCTGCCCAATTACCAACATAGGTTTCTTCGCCTTGGCAAATTCCGCTGCAATATCAGCCATCGAAATTAAGTCTCCTTCAGGCAGAGAATGCGAAATTCGGCGTTCCTTGGGCAGTTTCTTTACCGTATATTCAAACAAGGGTTCGCTGAGAGGAACGTTTATATGCACCGGGCCACCCTCATAATGCGTGCTCGCCAGCAATGCTTCGTTTACCAGACGATTGCAATACCAACGCTCTTCCTCGCTATTGGGTTCCGGGATATTCACACTCTTGCGGACATTCGGACACAATGCGTTTACCTGCTCAATGGTCTGACCATCCTGCTGACCAATCCATTGCCGCGGACGGTCGGCAGAAACGACAACAAGAGGAATATTCTGATAATACGCTTCGGCAACAGCCGGTGCCAGATTGAGCAAAGCTGAGCCGGAAGTAACGCAAACCACCACCGGCTCGTGCTCGGACAACGCCACACCTATTGCAAAGAAACCTGCCGAACGCTCGTCGGTAATCGAGAAACAATCGATTTCCTTGCATTCACAAAGGTTATGAACAATCGGCGAATTGCGCGAACCGGGACAAACAACTGCCTTGCTGATGCCGAACTCAACCAATAGTGAAGTGAGAATATTTACATTTTCTTTGTTGCTATACATTATTATAATAGGGCTTAATTTGTATATTATCCGTATTGAAACGATTCTATTAACACAGTATTGTAGGAAAAAAGCATCTCAACGCAAGAGCTGCCGCATTGTGGCCAACTTTGCCTCGGTCTCCCTCCATTCGCTCTCTTCCGTGCTTTCCCTGAGGATTCCTCCACCTGCATACAACTTGCAACTGTCATTCTCCAACTGCATACAACGCAAAGACACATACAGATGCGTCTCGCCCTGCAAAGCAAGCGGCCCTGCAAAGCCACTATAATAGCGACGGTGCGAGGATTCAGTCGCAAGGATATAACCGCGCGCAGCCTCCTTCGGGATTCCGCATACGGCAGGCGTAGGATGAAGCGACTCCAAAAGACTGCCTATTGCGTCCTGACGTTTCAACCTGAACACAAAATCCGTGCGCAGATGCACCAAGTCGGCAACCTGCGTGGTGTACGGTCCGTCTTCCTGAATCGCCTCAGCATATTCCTCGAGCTGTTCTCTGATATATCTTGCCACATACTGCTGCTCTTCCCTGTTCTTTTCCGACCAAGCGACGCCCTCTTCACAATGCTGCATCGTACCTGCCAACGCCATCGTCCGCCACGCATCGGCATTGCCATCCAACAGAATTTCGGGCGTTGCCATCAGCCAAGTGCCCGATTTCGGAGTGGAAAACATTGCCACAAACTGGCGAGGATACAATCGACAGGCACGAAAGAATATCTCTTCTGCCTCCAAACCTTTCTGCAATGGTTCGGAAACACAGCGCGAAAGCACGAGCTTAGCGTAATTCCCGGTCTTTAACTGCTGATGAAACAAGGAAAAATCACAATGATAACTTTCCCGATTTGCCTCATCGGAGCCTTGCAATCTACGTGCATCCACAATTTCCGAAGCATCGTCCGTCTTCGGAATCTCCATCACCTGCATCTCATCGGGCTGCATCAGAAGGATAGGACACTCATCGGAAGGGCTGAAAGGAGCAATAACAAAGCCACCCCGTCCGTTCAGTTCGCTGACGGACAACAGCACGATGGGTTCGGAATGCTGAACCATTTTCGTGTATTGCTCTGCAAAAGGCAGCCTGTATAAAGCAAAAGAACTCATAGAAAAGCCCTTGTTTCTCCTTTATTTATTATGTGGTTCTATAACATAGTTCGTTACCTGAACGGCGGAAATCAACTCTCCGGCATCGTTCTTCACGTCAATCTGCCAAACGTGCAGCGTGTTTCCCTTATGGACAATGCGGCCGAAAGCCGTAACCGTGCCCCCATAAGGCATTGCCTTCACGTGGTTTCCGCTCACGTTGATGCCCAATGCCATCTTTCCCGGGCACAACGCCATAGAGCCTACGCCGGCAACATTCTCCGCCAGTGCCAAAGTTGCTCCGCCGGAAAGGAATCCAAATATCTGTTTGTTGCGGTCGTCTACCGCCATCTTACCAATCAATGTGTCAGGTTCGGGCGTTGAAATGAATTGCATACCCAATGTTCTGCTCAATCCATCTTCACTTTCCAAACGACTACGCTGTTCTTCTACGTTCATATTGTTGCTTTTAAGTAGACAAGGTTACAAAGTAACGAGCTGAAAGCACCTCAAGGTCTCATCGCCGAGCCTTTTTCTTCAACCCGCAGTCTTTATTTTTGTGATACTTGCAAAGTTAGCAAAAAACAAGCATATTCCCAAGTATTAAACATTGTTTAGTCTTTCATCAGCCTACTTCATTGCTTTTCGTTCGATGCCGTCACGGCGAATTTTCTTGACAAAAGTCCTTTCATAACTTCATTATTTTGAACAAAATATTTTTGTTTTTCAAATACACGAATTATGAATGTGCAATCGCAGCCACCTGTTCATCAACACTTTATCATCCAAAACACTAATATTGTGCAATAAATTCTCGCAAAAAACTTCCCAAAGAGAACAATAAATCAGACATAACAACCCTATTTCCGTTCTTTTTCTTCACAAAATCAGCTTACATTCTTGCGAAAAACGATTTGCATTCTTCGCAAGAACGCATTGCCGTCTTCGCAGATTTGCAATCCAAGAATGCGAAAAACAGCTTCCAATCATAGAAACAAGCCTTGTCATTCTCTGGATTGATGAAAAATTTTGTGCGTTTTTTGGTAATCAAGTTTTACAAAATAATCAAGTTTTGGATTAATCTCAAACTCGAAGAGATAAGGAAACAAAGGAATGAATTAACAAACAGATTCCCAAGTTCAAGATAAAATAGCAAACGAATGAATGAATAAATAGATAAAAAACTCTCCTTTCCCGAATCATATCGGAAAAGGAGAGTTCTCTTTTTTAAAAATAATTAATATAAAACAATCTATTTCACAATAACTTTCTTGCCATTCTTGATATAGATACCACGAATTGGATTTTTGATTCTTCGTCCTTGCAAATCATAATATAGATCATTACCTTTTACATCTTCTGTTACAACATTTTGAATAGCTGTTGGCGTAAGATAGTGGAAAGTGATAGTACCATCTGTATGTTTTTTTATATTATAGATAGGTGTAGTTGAGAGAGATGCTCCATCATAAAGTGGTAAAGAAATAATCTCATTCACACCATTACCATAAAGGTTCGATTCAGATGCGCTATAATCGAGTTTTTGCTTATCTGCTGTAATAATATAAGCACGCTTGGCATACTGTTCATTGTTTGGTGTATTCGTTTTCCATGCGTCCTTGTCGTAGGTAACGTGAGTTAGCATTAAGCCACTCCCATAAGTATTACGTCCATATCCCTCAATCTTTGGATACCAAGTACCCGGATGGCGATTCTCAAGAATAAAATATTCTTTACTACTATTAGGATTGCGTATCAACACTGCCATCTCTCCATCAAGACGTTCTGGAGAAGTGAGTGTTACGAATGTCGTGTCCTTAAGTTCCGGTATATTCAGCCAACCGAAATAAGAACGTTCGTAAGCCGTATAACCAATTGGAGCATTGCCGTCGTATACATAAGCTCCAGTATCCATTATCGACCAATTACCAAAGGCATCGTCGCCACTATAACCATACGCAAGTGTGCAATACCAGTCAGGCAAACCAAGTGCATGACCAAGTTCGTGGCAGAATACTCCCATTCCCATAAGGCTGCCATCATTGTCCTGTTCATTACCTACGAAAGCCCCATTGAAATGAAAGCCTTCTATATTCTCCCAACTATTAAAGTCAAACTGGCATGGCCAAACCAAGTCAGCCTGATTAGAACTGGTAGCTTCACCCTTTCCTGCATAGAGAACTGTTACCAATTGTATATTACCCTGTGCATCCTTAAACTCATTAAAGTCCACATTTTGGGCAATGGCAGCCTTGACAGCATCGCGCACAAGATCTTCAACCGCAACATCATTACCATTTACATTGCGTCCATAAGTTTTATATGGCTTGCCTACGTTTACCTTTGCTACCACCTTAAAGTTGGGATCAAACATTCCACGGCTCTGCGACAAAAAATAATCGCGTACCGACCCCTTGCAATTTGCTTCGTCCTTGTAGCCCTTTTCGGTATAATAGCGCTGCATTTTCTCTATCGTATTGCCCTCTTTGAAAGTTGCATCAGAAAATTCCACCATAATAACGGGAATATTTGCCTGACCTATACTATTCAAAGCTCCCATACCAGATTGCTGATAACGTCCTAATCCATCTTCCGTAGAAGCAGAGATAACTTTATGCGACATCTTGTGTCTCCCACGAATAGCGATTTTCCTCATTTCACTGAGTTTATCTGCAACATTGTTTTCTTCCAAAAACGCTTTTTCCTCAGCGGAACGAACATTTGCCTCATGCGCAATATAAGCAGATGGCACCAACTTACCGTTCTCAATGAGCGCATAACACAAGTCTCCCTGCTCGTTTGCTAGTAAGATTTTCTTATCCATAGTAGTATAGAAATCAACACCACTATGCCCATGAACATATACAGTTACCGTAGTTCCATCACTCTGTGCCATAGGCCAAGCCTTCTTTACAGGACGAATGGCCTGTGCCTGCAGAGCCATTGCCACCAAAAGAGAGGCAAAAAAAAATTTTTTATTCATAAATCTAACTTTCATTAAACCATTTTTTAGCATACAAATATAATAATTAATATTTTAAATCATATATATATGACAAAAAAACTGCTATTTTACTCACAAAAAGACTAAAAAACGTTAAGCAGAGTTTGAAAATCAACCTTTCGTGCGTCTTCTAACTGTAATACCAATAATCGAGTAATGAAAGAAGAAGCATTTGCAAAACTGGCTCCACAACTGAGAAGTCTGGCACAAAAGGTCAGCAGAGGGGCGGGAGCCAGCAAGGAAGAGGCCGAAGACATAGCACAGGATGCTATGCTCCGTCTGTGGCAAATGCACGACGAACTTGAAAGATTCAACTCTCTGGAAGCCGTTACGGCGAGAATTGCCCACAACCTGACGCTCAGTCTTCACAGAAAGCCGATACTTGACAACCTGAACGGAAAGGAGATAACACTACTGCAGCCATCGCCTGCCGAAACTTTGGAAGACAAGGAAAACGACGAATGGATGCAACAACGCATAGACCAACTGCCCGACACGGAGCATACGATTCTGATGATGCGGCAGGTGGAGCAGCGAAGCAATAAGGAAATAGCACAACTACTGGGCATTGCAGAGACATCGGTAAGCACGCTGCTTGCCAGAGCACGAAGAAGATTGTTGGAGGACATAAAAAGGAGGAACAAACAATGAAACAAAAATCAACACATTACATAGCCGAACTGCTCGAACGGTTTATGAACGGAGCAACAACGGTGGAAGAAGAGCAGCAACTGGGCGAGTTCTTCAGAACCACGGAGCACATTCCACAAGAATGGCAAGACTATAAAACAATGTTTGCCTACTTCGACAACGGAATGAAAGAACTGCCCTTGAACGAGGAAGAAGACTACAAACAAGCTCTGATTCCTATTTTCATCTGGAAACGGATAGCCGTTGCTGCCTGCATATTCCTACTGTTGGGTGCCACGGTATTCGTCTTGCAGACGAGAAACAACCCAAAGGAAACTGCAAGAATCGAACAATCTTCGCTCAACAACGAAAATATAGATGCCAAAGAGTCTCTTTCCAGTCAGGAAAAAGCACAGATAATGAATGAAAAGCCTGACAATAATCTGGCTATCACGGACGAAAAAAGAACCGAGGACTATACGAAAACAGAAGCTTCAGCCGTAGAGCAGCAAGTCTCCACGGCAGAAAAGCATCCGACTGATTCAAAGGATGGAAAACTGACTGCCGAGAACGACAATAAAAATGCAGAAGAAACCGATATCCAACAGCATAAAACGCAGAAAACTTCAGCAAAGAACAAAACTGAAAAAGATGCACCGAAGACTAACAAAAGGTGCATCGAACAGCAGATTGCACGAGAATATGCGAATATCAACTGGGCACTCATCGAGGCGCAACTGGAAGTTCAGAATGCAACGATGCAGGCGCGTGGATATAGAATAGCCTATGATGAAAACGGATCCGCTTATTATACAAAATCACAAACAGAAACCAATAATATCATACAATTATGAAACATTTCAAATCAATCATCATCATCGCATTGCTTGCACTCCCTTTTACCGCCCAAGCGCAAAAAAACATAGAGAGTGCCATCAAGAAATTTGTCAAGGAAGTGAAGCCTACAAGCTTTATATCTAAATCCAAACTCGATTACAAGGAGAATTTGAAGATATATTGCAACATCTATAAATTCAGACTTCCGAACAACGAGTTCCGTCGCGTGCAACAACTGGAAGAGGCTTTCAATAAAGACGACAACAATGCCTACAATACCATTCATCGAAATGGCACAGAAGGCAATGGAGTAGCAAGTATCGTGTATGCAAAGCACATAAGGACGATTATCGGAGAGCACTACGACAACGTGCGGCTGGCGTGCTATGAAGATGTTAAGGACAGCACAATGCGCTATGCCTATTCGTTGGAATGGGACACTCCGAAAGGAAACGACAGCATAAGAGGAAAGATTATTGAAACCTATGACGTGCGTCCGGTAGGAAACAAAGAGACAGATAAAGAGATTTTTAAAAAGATGACATTCCCAACTCTTGGATACAGCTTCTTGGAAGAGAAACCATACGTAGTCCAAAGCATAGAGAAGGCAATATCGCTGGACGAAGTAGAGGAAATATTGGCAAAACAAAAAGCCAAATCAAAAGACTGGGAAGAAGACGTAAACAAAATAATTCGTGAGTCCAGTCCACAATACAAAGTAAACGACCAACTGCTCCGCTCACAGGAAATGGGCAATTCTGTCTGGCTTTCAACGTTTTATTCGATGAAACAGTTAGTGGAGAAATATCCCGATGCAAACACCACTTCCTATTATATTTCCACCATCTACGACCTTTGCAAGCATTCAAGTCAGTTGGATGACAATGAACGCAAACTCGTACAAGGGGAAATTGGAAAACTGACAAAGCTCGTAAAGGATGATTTCCTCAAATCCCTGCTCAAAAACTCTGCAGACTTTCTAAACAAATAATTCCATAGAATAGTAAAATCTCTCATTGGGGGCGCACATTCTGCGCTCCCTTTTTCGTATCCGTCCATCAAATCCAAGCCGAAAGGAATGTACACATTATATCTGTCCGTTGAATTTATCTTGCCGCCACGCTATTATTTTCCAAAGTTTTTCGTCCCAATTACATCCATCCTCCAAATTGATTTCCAACGATGAAACAAAAAAGGATTCAACCCGATAAAGACACGATTTACAAACGTGCGAAGAATGTCTTATAATTTTCGCAAAAACGCAATGCAATCTTCGCAAGAAAGGAACGCATTCTTCGCACATTTACAAGTTTATCTTTTATTCATTGATTTTCAACAATTTACTAATATTTATGTTCAAAGGGGATAAATGATAAAAGAGTCTCTGATTCAAACTCTTAATACCGACTATTTCATAAAACACACATTATTTAATGGTAAGATAGGGAGCCGTTCTGTGTTTTTTAGTAACTTTGCAATTAAGTTTAATTCATAAAATCAACGAAGATGAAAAAAATACTGTTTGCGTGCGTTGCAGTCGGTTGCCTTTCGGCATTTGTGTCTTGCAAGAACACGGATACAAAGGGAAGTGAGGAAGAAGCGAAGAAGGATACGGTCAGTCTCGTCGGAAAATATACCACGTTTACCGTTGGCGACTCCATAGAAATGGGCGTGGAACTGAAGGAAAACGGCGAGGCTGCATCCATCAATATGGAAACGCTGCCCTACGACAAGTGGACAAAAGTGAACGACAGTACGGTTGTCATCCACGGCAAAAGCGTTTTTGAGGGACAGGAAACCGAACTCAACGACACTTTCAGCATAGACAAGGAGGGCAAGGAACTGAATCAGCACGATATGGATATCGTCTATAAGAAGAAATAACGCCCGATTTCGGGTTCAGCCGACAAGAGGATGAGGAGACAGAGAGACAAGCTGGCAGGTAGTTTATTTCTGTATGTTCAGGAGAAGAACAGGCAAATTACAGATGAAACTATCAGGAAAGGAAGAAACTTACTTGTCAGCTCGTTCACTTGGCTTCTTGTTTACTTATCCCAAACCGGGATAAACCGTGCCTACTGCACGGGAAACTGCTCGTAAATCTTCAAGCCAAATTCATTGGCATAAGCATATACGTGCTCGAGAATATCCGACACGATGCCTTCGTAAGACACCCATTCCTTGTTCAGGACAAAGAAATAAAGCTCCACGGGAATGCCGCTTTGCGTTGCTTCCTTCTGGCGAACCATTACCGTCATTTCCGAGTTCACTTCCTCGTGGGCACGGAGATAGCTTTCCAGATAGGTTCTGAAAAGCCCCATATTCACCACATCGCCCTCCATCCGCTCGGACTTCAGATAGCCTTTTTCAGCAAGATGCGCTTTCAGGGATTCGTCGGCTGCACGAATGCTCCGAACATCGAAGTAAACGACACGCTTTACCTGCCGTCCGTTGCTCTCCTGCATACCTTTCCAGTTTTGGAACGTTCCGTTCACAAGCGTCAGTGGCGGCACGGTGGTTATCGTGTTGTCGAACTGCCGCACCTTGACGGTTGTGAGCGTGATGTCAATCACATTGCCGTCTACGGGCGTGCCGGGCACCGTAATCCAGTCGCCGATATGCACCATTTCGTTGCTCGTCAGCCTCACTCCTGCCACCAATCCTTCTATTGTATCCTTGAAAACCAACATAAGAATAGCGGAAGTAGCACCCAGACCGGCAAAGAGCGTCATCGGATTCTTGTCTATCAGTATGGCGACTACCACAACAACGGCAATGAATATCATCACGATTTTCAGCACTCCACAGAAGGATTTCAGATACTGACTGCTGGAACTTCCCGCCTTTGTGTTGAGGAAACGGAACCTGTCTATGATTTTTACCATCAGGCGCGTCGCATTCACGGTAATATATACGGCCGTCAGCCTTGTCAATATCTCCTGTATGGTAGGGAATTGATAGAAAACCATCGGCAGAAACTCCCATACAACTATGGCAGGCACAATGTGACAGGCCGTGCAAATGACGCTCCTATCAAACACGATGTCGTCCCATTTTGCTTTCGTCCTCGCAGTGATACGGAGCAAAACAGGCACAACGAGTTTCCGGCAGAGGTAGTCCAGCAGCCAAGCGAGCAATATCGTGCCCACTACCAAAACAATATGGCGGATAACGGCAACGCTATTGTCTGCCACTCCCATAGAACTCAACAGCTCTTCTACGAATATTCTTATTCTCTCCATATTCAAAACGTTTTACTGACTTAATGCCACGCAGATTCTGTTCTGCAAATTCCGCATCGGTCCGTTCCTCATGCCACCGTTGATGATGATGGCAAAACAAAGCTGATGACCGTTGGAAGCCGTAAGATAGCCCGCCAACGAGCTTACCCCCATAACGGTTCCGGTCTTCGCACGCACGTTGCCTGCCGCCGCCGTGCCCCTCATCCGACTTTTCAGAGTTCCGTCCACGCCTGCTATCGGAAGCGTCTCGATGAGCGTGTCATAGATGTTCTTGTTCTTAAAAGCATAACGGAGGAGCTGCACTTCAAGCTCGGGGCTGACATAATTGTAGAGCGACAGCCCCGAACCATCGGCTATATTATAGTTGTTCGGCGTCAGTCCCACCTTGCGTATCAATCCGTTGATGTACGCCGCACTCTGCTTTGCCGAACTCCATCTGCGTCCTTCGGCTGCGCCAATCTGATAGAACATTGCTTCTGCATAGAGATTGTCGCTCTGTTTCATCATCGGACGCATCACCTCGGCTATGCCGTGCGTTCGGGAAACTATGAGTTTGGCATTGCCCGGCAGCGTTCTTTCGCCTGCACCGCCACTCAGCGATATTTCCATTTCGCGCAATCGGCTGCGCAGCCGTGCCGTAAATTCGTCGCGCTTGCCGTATAATAAAGGTGTGAGCGTAGGATTCTTGTCGTCCCAACACCATCCGTTCCCGAGCCGGTCCCTGTCCTTGAACGACAGATCGGCATAGATGCTGCCGTTGATTGTCCGCACGCCCATCGCCCTGATACTGTCTGCAATGGCACTAATATCAGTAGAGTTTATCATCGGGTCCATTCCTCCCACGCAGTATATGTCGCCTTTCAGCACGCCCGTGGAGTCCACGGAGTCGCCCGTGCAATAGATACTCGTTCGGAAATTATAGTCGCTTCCAAGTCTGTCAAGTGCGGCAATGGCAGTTACGCATTTCATTGTTGAGGCAGGACGCATCTGCATCCGCTCGCGGTAGGAATAAAGGCTGCTGTCGTCTGTCAAGTCCCAGACCATCACGCCCACCTGCGTTGTCTCCACGAGGTTGCCTTGAAGTATTCCGTCCAGACGCGCCTTAATATTCTCTTTCCACGAGAGCCGTGCGTCAGTCTGGAAATCGGGAAAGCCTGCGTCATCTTCCCCCTCGCCGTCTTCAATGGAAATCTCCGGCGCGGCGACAGTTTTAGCAGGCTGCCTGCCCAGTATTCGCGCCACTTCTGTGCTGTCTATATAGACTTGCGCCTCCACATTGGCGGCAAGCAGTACGCCCAGCAGCACGGCATAGATATGTCTTAGTCTCATCATTGTTTCTGAATTGCTTTTATGAATGCTTCCTTATTGTCGGGCTGAACGCTCTCCATTCTTCCGTTTTTCATTTCTATGAGTACGAAACTGCCCAGACCAAACGCCAGCGGCATTTCCCTTACGTCCTGAATGTCGGTCAGAAGAATGGTCTTCGTCTTAGTGAAACGTCCTCTGTTGATTATAAGTTTCCCATCTTCGGTAAGCACATAACTCGTGTGCACCGCACGTTCCAGCGCAACGATTGTGAGGAACACGAACACGACGCCCAATATTACCAACGCCACATTCTGTCTGTTCCAAACCCCATAGAGCATACCCAATGCGAAAAGCGCGATTGAGCACCACTCCAGTATCATTATCCGATGATTGAAAGTTCGATTCATAAATAAAAATCCTGCAACGCCTTCATTGCATTGCTCTGCAAAAGTACAAAAAAATGCGCAAAGATTGCAGCAAAGTGCAATAAAGAAGCAATCTTCCACCCTCCATTCGCCGGAAAGGATGTCAGAAACTCCTCTCCTTGATTCCGTAAGTTCTGTGCTGAACTTGCAACATATCGCCCTCATATTCGGAACATCCCCGTCTGCGCATACCTGTTTCTTCTTCCGTTTCTTGCTTGTTTGCAGTCAGTTTCATATTACCGATTCGGAAACCAAACAGCCATTGCCGACAGGTTATGAAATACGGATTTTCAAACGTGCGAAGAATGCAATGCAATCTTCGCAAAAACGCAGCGCAATCTTCGCAAGATTGAAACGCATTCTTGCGAAGATTGGAAACCATTATTTTATCATCTGATTTTCAACCATTTGCAAGTTTGCAAATATTTAAAGCACAAGACTGTCTTAAATTCCAGTCTGACGGAAACGGCGATACCGGCAAAATCTTGCGACAGACTATCTACAAATTTAGTTCGTCCGATAGGTGCTTATGTATAAAAAAGATAAAAAGCGCAATATTGTGCAAATAATTTATTAAATTTGCAACCTATATAGAATATATTCGATTAAATAATGAACGTTTTAGAATTATCAGAACAAGAGATTGTGCGCCGTCAGAGCTTACAGGAGCTGCGCAATCTGGGCATCGACCCATATCCAGCAGCAGAGTTTCCAACCAATGCATATTCTACGGACATAAAATCTGAATTCAAGGAAGATGAAAAGCGCGAAGTAGTCATTGCAGGCCGACTTATGGGACGCCGTGTGATGGGTAAGGCTTCGTTTGCTGAGATACAGGATAGCAAAGGACGCATCCAAGTATATGTTACCCGCGACGAACTTTGTCCGGGAGAGAATAAGGATACATACAATGTTCTTTTCAAGAAACTTTTAGATATCGGCGACTTCGTAGGCATCAAGGGCTTTGTCTTCAAGACACAGATGGGCGAAATCTCTGTTCACGCAGAGGAAATCACGCTTCTTTCAAAGAGTTTGAAGCCAATGCCGGTAGTGAAATACAAGGATGGTGTGGCTTACGATAAGTTTGATGACCCGGAAATGCGCTATCGTCAGCGTTACGTAGACCTCGTTGTGAATGACGGCGTAAAAGATACGTTCCTCAAGCGTGCGACCGTATTGCGCACGATGCGCAACTTCTTCGACGAAGCAGGCTATACCGAGGTGGAGACTCCAACATTGCAGACTATCCCCGGTGGTGCGAGTGCGCGCCCGTTCATCACACACTTCAATGCGCTTAATACTGATATGTATATGCGCATCGCTACGGAACTGTATCTGAAGCGTCTGATTGTTGGTGGATTTGAGGGTGTTTACGAAATCGGAAAGAACTTCCGTAACGAGGGTATGGACCGTTTCCACAACCCGGAATTTACCTGTATGGAACTCTATGTTCAGTACAAGGACTATAACTGGATGATGAGTTTTACCGAGCAACTCTTGGAAAAGATTTGTACAGAGGTTAATGGCAAGCCCGAAGTTCAGGTGGGCGAGAACCTTATCAGTTTCAAAGCTCCTTTCCGTCGTCTTCCCATTCTCGAAGCTATCAAGGAAAAGACCGGTTTCGACCTTTATGAGAAGACCGAAGAGGAAATCCGCAGCATCGCTGTCAATGACCTTAAACTGGAAGGTATCGATGAAAGTTTCGGCAAGGGCAAGCTGATAGACGAGATATTCGGCGAGTTCTGCGAAGGCACTTACATTCAGCCTACTTTCATTATCGACTATCCGGTTGAGATGTCTCCATTGACAAAGATGCACCGCTCGAAACCGGGTCTTACAGAACGCTTTGAACTGATGGTAAACGGCAAGGAATTGGCAAACGCCTACTCCGAGCTCAACGACCCTATCGATCAGGAAGAACGTTTCAAGGAACAGATGCGTCTTGCTGACAATGGCGATGATGAAGCAATGATTATCGATCAGGATTTCCTGCGTTCATTGCAGTATGGTATGCCTCCTACGTCGGGTATCGGTATCGGTATCGATCGTCTGGTTATGCTTATGACCGGAAAGGAATACATTCAGGAGGTATTGCTCTTCCCACAGATGAAGCCCGAGGCCAAGATGCCGCAGAGCAGTATCAAGGAATGGGCGGAAATCGGCGTGGCAGAAGACTGGGTTTACGTGCTCCGTAAATGTGGTTTCAACCTTATTCAAAACATCAAGGACGAAAAAGCACAGGGCTTGCAGCAGAAACTCGGCGAAATAAACAAGAAGTATAAGCTCGGCTACGAGAAGCCGTCTGTTGAGGAAATCCAGCAATGGATTGACAAAGCACAATAAAACAACCCACCTCCACCTCCTCTCTTAATGGGAGGAGGGCTTTAAATGCGAAGAAAGAAGTTTCCGAATAAACTTCCAAGCAGGCTAAAATGGGGCAGATTCTTTTAGAAGCGGCATACTTCTAACTATGAATACGGTGGGAATTAATACCAAATAAAACAACCAATAAACACACCTTTCGCTCCTCTCCTGAAAAGAGGATGCAAAGGTGTTTTTGAAAACTTATGTACGACGTAGGAAACATAGCAGTCATCGGAAGCGGAAGTTGGGCAACGGCTATCGCAAAGATTGTGGTGGAGCACACTCATCACATCGGTTGGTACTTCCGACGCGAAGAAAAAATCGACGATTTCCGAAGACTCGGACACAATCCAACGTATCTGACAAGCGCACACTTCGATGTAAATGAAATAACTTTTTCGTCAGACATCAACCGTTTGATACAGGATTACGACACCTTGATTTTCGTTACGCCATCGCCTTATCTGAAAACGCTGTTGAAAAAGGTAAAGACGAAATTGAATGATAAGTTCATCGTTACGGCAATCAAGGGTATCGTGCCAGACGAGAACTTGGTTTGTTCAGAGTATTTCCACCGCATTTTCAATGTGCCCGACGAAAATCTTGCCGTCATTGGTGGGCCGTCGCATGCCGAAGAAGTGGCTATGGAACGCCTAACCTACCTTACAGTAGGTTGCACCGATCAGGAAAAGGCACAGGCACTGACCGAAGTTTTGTCCTCAAGCTATGTAAAGACGAAAACCTCGCCCGATGTTATCGGCATAGAATACGCTTCCGTATTGAAGAATGTCTACGCAATAGCATCAGGCATTTGTGCGGGATTGAAGTATGGAGACAATTTCCAATCCGTCATCATTTCCAATGCAATGCAGGAAATGGAACGCGCACTCACTTCCATAAATCCCATACAACGCTCAATGATTGACAGCGTATATCTCGGTGATCAACTCGTTACAGGGTACAGCAACTTCAGCCGTAACCGTACTTTCGGTATGATGATAGGAAAAGGATACAGCGTGAAGTCGGCACAGATGGAAATGGAAATGATTGCAGAGGGATATTTCGGAACAAAGTGTATGAAGGAAATCAACCGGCATCTTCACGTGAATATGCCTATCCTTGACGCCGTATATAACATTCTTTACGAACGTATCAGTCCACAGGTAGAAATAAAATTATTAACTGATTCATTCAGGTAAACAACAAATTTATTCAGATAATTAACAAATGGAAAGTATCAAATTAGACATTTCAAAGGCTGTTCAGTTCTTGAATCCGGGTGCAGTTGAGGCACTTGCACCACAGGTAGCTGCTGCTCAGGAGGCACTCGAGAACGGAACTTGCCCGGGTAACGACTTTCTTGGTTGGCTCCACTTGCCATCAAGTATCACAGAAGCATTTCTAAATGAGGTTCAGGCAGTAGCAGACACACTTCGTGAGAAGTGCGAAGTGGTTGTAGTGGCCGGCATCGGCGGCTCATATCTCGGTGCGCGTGCCGTAATCGAAGCGTTGGGCAACAGCTTTGCTTGGCTGGAAAACGACAGGAAGAACCCCACTATTCTGTTCGCCGGCAACAATATCGGCGAAGACTACCTCTATGAACTCACGGAATACCTGAAAGATAAGAAGTTCGGTGTCATCAACATATCCAAATCCGGCACTACAACAGAGACAGCCCTTGCCTTCCGTCTGCTGAAGAAGCAATGCGAAACACAGCGCGGCAAGGCAGAGGCAAAGGACGTTATCGTTGCCGTAACCGATGCAACAAAGGGTGCTGCACGCACCGCCGCAACTCAGGAAGGCTACAAGACATTCGTTATTCCAGACAACATCGGCGGCCGTTTCTCAGTTCTCACTCCCGTAGGTCTGCTCCCAATCGCCGTTGCAGGCTTCGATATAAAGAAATTGGTTGAAGGCGCACAGGTTATGGAGCAAGAAACAGCCAACGACGTTCCTTTCGCCCAGAACATTGCCGCACGCTATGCAGCCGTTCGTCAGGCACTCTACGCACAGGCTGGCAAGAAAATCGAGATAATCGTGAACTATCAGCCCAAGCTCCACTTTATGTCTGAATGGTGGAAGCAGCTCTACGGAGAGAGCGAAGGCAAGGACTTGAAGGGCATTTTCCCCGCTGCCTGCGACTTCACGACAGACCTTCACTCAATGGGACAATGGATTCAGGAAGGCGAGCGTTCCATCTTCGAGACGGTTATCTCCATCGAAGACCCCAACAGGAAGCTGCTCTTCCCACACGACGACGAGAACCTCGACGGCCTGAACTTCCTCGAAGGCAAGCGCATTGACGAAGTAAACAAGATGGCAGAGCTCGGCACACTCCTCGCCCACGTGGACGGCGGCGTTCCAAACATCCGTGTCAGCGTTCCCACAATCAACGAATACTATCTCGGACAGATGATTTACTTCTTTGAAAAGGCCTGCGGCATCAGCGGTCTCATTCAGGAAGTGAACCCATTCAACCAACCGGGGGTGGAAGCCTACAAGAAGAATATGTTCGCATTGCTCAACAAGCCCGGATACGAGGCAGAAAGCAAGGCCATCAGAGAAAGACTATAAAAAACAAACCGACCTCCTCCCCTGTCCTCCCTCTCGGAGAAAAGCAATGGGAAGAGGTCTTTTTCATTGCGCTATGTTCCAACCATCAATCAAGAAATACAACGAAACTTCTTCCGAACCATTTGCCCCCAAGGTGGTACTGTTCGATATGGACGGCATACTCTACGACTCTATGCCCAACCACGCACAAGTATGGACGAAGGCAATGACCGAGAACGGAATTAAATTTACAGCACAAGATGCCTACGCTACCGAAGGCGCGCGTGGCGTTGATACGGTAAAGCGATATGCAAAGGAACAGTTGGACAAGGATTTATCCGACGAAGAGGCCGAAGCCATCTATCAGTTGAAGGCAAAGTACTTCCACGAAATGCCCGAGCCGCCTATCTTTGATGGCGTGAAGGACTTGATGTGGAAGATAAAGGCTGCCGGATTGAAAATCGGAGTTGTTACCGGCAGCGGCCAGCGGGCATTGATCGAACGCCTCATCAACGATTTCAGCGAGTTTATCACCGAAAACCAAGTTACCACAGCTTTCGACGTGAAATGCGGCAAACCTTTCCCCGACCCTTATCTTATGGGATTGCAGAAAGCCGGAAACTATGCACCGCACGAAGGAATCGTAGTAGAAAACGCCCCTCTCGGCATCCGTGCAGGCATAGCAGCCCATTGCTTCACGATTGCCGTCAATAGCGGGCCGCTCCCCGATGCGACCTTGCTCAACGAGGGAGCAAACATTCTCTTTCCAGACATCCGCCAACTGGCTGACAACTGGGAACAGATTCTAAAGTAACGACGCAAGAGCATAACAAAGAACTCGGTTGAATCCGTGCTTGGGATTCAACCGAGTTCTTTCGTATAAAATCAGACGTCCTATCATTTCAGAGTTATCCGGAACCGACTGATTCAAGAGCTATTTCCGACAGTTGAAAACCCGTTTTGCAAATGACCGAAGAATGCAATGCAATCTTCGGTCATTTGCATTCCATTCTTGCGAAGATTGAAACGCATTCTTCGCACGTTTGGAAACGATAAAAATATCCTTTGATTTTCAGCCACTTATAAATCAGTAAGCATCTGCCGTATTCCATAAATCCGAATTGCCCGTTTTGTTCTATCTACTGGCTTAATTCCTATCCGATACTTGCTTAAACGAAAAACGATAGTACTTTTTGACTGAAACGATAGTACTTTTTACCCAAAACGATAGTACTTTTTGGAGGGTTTGAGGGGTCTGTTTGCAATTCATTGATAGTCAACCCATTGCACAATATAAAAATAAAGGCATAAATCCGGGACAAGAAAAGCTGATCAAGATAGTAAAAAACATCCTGTCGGCCAAGTTCTTGTCCCGGTCCTGCGCGCATCCATCGAAAATCAAAACGACAGCTTCCATTTTCAATTTCAGCCAAAACTGCTCGCTAAATTACATATTTCTGCATTCCTCGCCCTCGTGAGCAACCACCTTTACATCCTTGGTTGTCTTCTCGGCCTTGTAGCCAAATGTCTCGAAAGCCTTACGGAGCTTTTCCTCTGTGGTCTTGTCGGCATCGTAGGTTACGAAAACCTTCTGCTCCTCCACATTCGTTTCAATCTGCTTCACGCCTTTTTCAAAGCGCAGATTACCCTTAATCTTGTTCTCGCAACTCTCACAGTGCATCTGTGGAGTGGTTGTGAAAACCACGGTCTTAATGTCCTTTGCCGATGCTGCCATTGCCGTCAGGAGCAGCATCAATGTGAAAATACTCTTTTTCATACTCCTTATATTTATTGTTTTGTTATTTATCGGGAGTTAACGGGAAGTCAAATACATTTCATTCATTGGGATTTACGGACAAGCCATCGAAGCATTGACCGGAATTTCAGAATCGATATCCTGACTTCCTCCATATTCCCTTGTTTGTTTCTCTATTAAAAACCTCGGGATTGAGGATTCCCGAACTATAATCTGTCGCCCAGATTGATTCTTACGCCCACATATCCCATCGCACCCGTTACAGGACCATACACCATCGTCGGTTCAAAGCCTGTGCTCCAAGGGTCGTGATAGCCGATAATCGGGTTCTTCTGCTTGTAATTCGTGAGATTCTCGCCTCCCACATATACTGAGAAATGACGGAAAGTGCGCGTGATCTGGGCATTGACCTGACCATAGGCACTGTAATCCCTTGCCCAAGACAATCCGCCGTTCGCCAATGAATAGGGCGTTGGCATACGGCCGCCACCGTTCAAGGCAAAGGTGGCATCGAACTGCCATAGTCCGAGCGGCGACTTGTAGCTTGCCGTAAGCAATCCCTTATATCTGCTCTGCAAGGGCTTCCACATCAACTGACCGTTGAAGGTAGCTTTCACGAGATTGTTCCGATAGGCGGCCGTCAGCTCAAATCCCTTGAAGAACGGATAGCTTGCGTCCACTTGGAAAGTATGTGAATAGCTCTTGCCTTTCAGGTTCGTGATGCGCAGCTCCGTCGGATTCGTGTCATAGTCCACTATCATCTGACGGCTGAAATCCGTATAGTAGTACTCGGCATTCAGCTTCAGCGTCTTGTTCATTATCGGAATCAGGAATGCGAGGTTGGCACCATAGTTCCACGCACGTTCCTGTTCCATTCTGTCCACTATCAGCTTACGGCCGGACGCCATCAGGAAATTGTTTTCGGCCAGAGCGTGGGGCGAACGGTAGCCCTTTCCGGCTGAAAGGCGAACCGTAAGGAAGTCGGCCGGCGTCCACTTCACGTGGAAACGGGGCGTAACGAACGTGCCGTAGACATTGCTGTGGTCGATACGGATGCCTGCCATTGCCGTAAATCTGCTGCCGATAGTGTAGGTGTATTGCGCATAAGCACCGGGAGTGGTCTCGCTCTCAACATTATTAGCCATCGGATACACGTTTCCATAGTCGGAAGCCGTGCCGGGAACATTCGCCAACGCCGTGCCCTGATGCAGGTAATCGTGGTTGAGACTCAATCCGACGGAAAGATTATGCGAGGGAGTGAAGTTGGTTTCATACATCAGCGAGGCGTACGCATTCTTCTCATTCACGCCGTACTGCTTGATTCCAAACGCTGCATTCTGCTTGTGCATCGACACAGTTCCCATCAAGGCTATGTTGCTTCCGTGATTATCGTTGAAGAGATAGGCATTCTTCACGTATGCCTCGTAACGCTCCGTACCGATATTGATTCTGAACGGTTCGGCAGTCGGCGATAGATGATGCGAATGAGCAGTCTGCCCGCTCATACGGTCTTCCTTCAAGACTCCGATGCCTGCGTGCAAGACATAGTTGCGCGTCTGCCAGTACCATCTGTTCTGGAAATTATACTGGCGCACCTGTGGGTCATCTTGGAATCCGTCGCCGTTTCCGTCGTGCTTTCCCCAACTGTTTTCAAAGTGCCCGAGAATCTCCGTACTCAGGTTTTTATTTCCGTTTATATGATGGTTGGCATCAACGTTTGCTTCAAACTTCCCCATCGTGCTGCCATAGAGATTGACGGTTGCACCTTTTTCATCCTCGGGTTTCACGTATTCCACGTTTATCTGTCCCGTCATCGCCTCGTAACCGTTCTTTACCGACGAGTTTCCCTTGCTTACCTGAAGGCTCTTCATCCAACTTCCGGGCACATATCCCAAGCCGTAAGGCATAGCCGCACCACGGAAATTGGGCAGATTCTCGGTAAGCATCTGCACGTATGTGCCGCTGAGCCCCAGCAGTTTTATCTGTTTCGCACCCGTTGTGGCGTCAGAATAATTCACATCGACCGATGCGTTGTTCACAAAACTCTCGCCGAGATTGCAGCACGCGGCCTTGAAGAGTTCCTCGCGGAACATCTGCTGCCCATTCACGGCACCAGCCATACGGCGCACGCCGGCCTTTCTTGCAGACACCATTACGTTGTCCAACTGCTGATTCTCAAGCATAGCCGTCGTATCGGTTGCCGCTTCCTGTGCCAAAACAGGGGAAACGAGCAACGACACGAAGCCCAATATCTGTAACTTCTTATTCATTTCTTGATTTATTTGAAGGCAATGGAAATTTGCCCTGCCGTTAATAATAGTATGGTCACCGCACAACGGCGTATGAGCCTCGCTGCCTTCAACCGAAAGCAACGACAATCTGCTTGCAGTTGTCAGCAACTGCAAGACACGAACGCACAAGAACACTAACGCCTTGTGCCCTCAAACGGTTTAAATCAAGAGTGTTGTAAGTTTGTTGAGATACTGCCTTGGAGGGCTGTGCCACTTATAAGAAAGTATCTTCTTGCGCTCCTCTGCTACAATCGGCAGGGGCAATAAGGATGAAACTGTAACGAACAAAGAAAGCAACAAGAGCTGTATCGGCTTGAAATCAAAGCTCGCAGGCTGCACTTGGTTCGTTGGCGTCAGCTTACTTACTATGATCGACATACATCCTTCGTGCTGCATCACCAGACAATCGTCGTTCTGCTGCACTGCAATCGGAAGTGCCACATCGCCCGTATGCTCGCACTTCATAAGCACGACACCTGTTCCCATCCATACAATGATGAACGACATAAGAACCACGAACAATATATTGACCGATTTCTTCATTCTATGGTCGCAAAGTTAGGAAATAAATATTACCTTTGCAAGGTTTAAAAGATTATTTCACAAATGTTTAATTTTCATCAACGGCGTAAACATTTTTATATAGGTGGGGGCATTGTCGGTGCTCTCCTTATTATATATATCCTCTTCAGACTGTGGCCTCCCACACAGCAAAGCGTGGATAAATGTGCTGCGGTCATCGAACAGGAATCTTATTATCAGTTGGAAGCCGACGGAAAGTCCATTGCCTATTTTGCCGACTACAAGGATTCGCTGCTCATCGGTGGCTCCGTCAGCAAGGATTCCATCAAGACACGCAAGGTAAGAATGAAGGGCTACTGGGTAAACCACTATCCTGTCGTTCCCAGTTGCTACGGCCGCATCCTCACGAAATGGGAAAACAAGCCTTCGGCCATCGTGAATCTGGAGAGCGACGAGCTGCACAAGCTGCTTCGCCGTGAGTTCATTGCCACGGACGACAAGCTCGCCGGCTTTCAGACACAGCACAACGAACTTACCTACTTTATGCGCGTACACAGCGTTCAAGACCTTGGCTACAACAGGATTGCCGACTATAACAAGTTTGTTGAGCAACAGATGGACTCGCTCAATCGGGTAATAGACGTGCTGAAGAAGATTAAGCGCGAGTCAAGACTGTCCATCAAGCAGGTAAACCGATACTCGGTCGTATCCTCCAACACCACCAAACGCATTGTCTGCCACAGAATAATGACTTACGAAGACAATGAAAACGTGCTTTTGCAGACCAAAGACCAGCACACTCCCATCAACGTAATCACAAAAATCGGCGTCGGACGCGCTACGGAAGAACTTGCAAAGATTTCTCCAAAAGCAGAGAAAGCCCTCAACAAAGACCTTCAAGTGGGCGTATCTGACTCATTGGGCTACTACGTGGGAGAGCTGAAAGGCAGCATTCCGAACGGATACGGAAAGCATTTCGGCAACAACGGTAGCTACTACGACGGACATTGGGAGAACGGCGAGCGCAACGGATTCGGCATCTACATTGCTCCTCACGAATATCTGCAAGTGGGAGAATGGAAAGATAACGTGTTCAAGGGAGAACGGCTGACCTACACGGCAGACCGTATCTACGGCATCGACATTTCAAGACATCAGCACGAGAAGAACAATCGACGGTTCAACATCGACTGGAACCGCCTCCGGATAACCCATCTCGGCACACTCAGCACGAAGAAGATAGAAGGAAAGGTGGATTATCCCGTGTCGTTTATCTACATAAAGTCCACAGAAGGCTGCACGGTGCTTAACACTTATTATGCCGAAGACTACCAACAGGCGCGCAAGCACGGCATAAAAGTAGGCGCATACCACTTCTTTTCCACCACTTCTGCCGGTAAGGCGCAGGCGGAATACTTCCTATCCAACAGCCGTTTTCAGAAAGGCGACCTGCCTCCGGTGCTCGACGTGGAGCCGACCGATGCGCAGATAGCGGCAATGGGTGGTCCGGAAGTGTTGTTCAAGCACGTGCGCGACTGGATGACCGTCGTGAAAAAGAAACTCGGTGTTGCTCCGATTCTCTACATCAGTCAGATGTTCACGAAGAAATATCTCACGCTTGCACCCGACATTGCCGGCGATTATTTCGTATGGATTGCCCGCTATGGCGAATACAAGCCCGAAATGAAACTGAGCATCTGGCAGTTAAGCCCCGACGGCAAAGTGAAAGGCATTGAAGGCGACGTGGACATCAACGTCTTCAACGGCTACAAGAACGAATACGAGGATTTCTTTGCGAGATACTGCGTCAAATAACATATCCGAATATTCCGTCCGACACGTTGCGTCTATGGTCTGCACACGCAACAGATTCAACAGCTCGAAAATCAAACGTATTTATCTCCGTTTCCAAACGTGCGAAGAATGCACGGCAATCTTCGCAAAAATACAATGCAAACGTGCGAAGAATGGAATCCATTCTTCGCACGTTTGGAAACGGACGTTTTATTCATTGATTTTCAATAACTTACAAAACACGTTTCAATTTACATATCGCATCATTCCTGTTTCATCATTCAGCATACGCCGGAACAATCTTCATCTTTTTCCAAATTTCAGAGTTTCAAGGAATTTTGAGGGAAGCACACCTGTCTCTTTCTTGAAAATGCGTGTAAGGTGCTGCGGATATTCAAACCCCATATCGTATGCAGTTTCTGTAATCGTCTTTCCAGAGGCTAAAAGCATCTTGGAACGCTCTATAATGAAACGACGGATATAGCGAATGGGGCTTTCGCCTAACGCCTTGCGAACGACATCGCCAAAATAACTGGCAGACATATAGAGCTTGTCGGCACAATATTTCACGCTGGGAATACCGTCTTTGTATTGCATTCCCTGCTCATAGTATTGCAGAAGCACGCTCTGAAACCGAGCAAGGATATCGTTCGTATTATTGGTAAAATGCTGAAACTGACGGTCGTAGAAGCGATTGCAGAAATCGGCAAGCAAAAGAATATAGTCCTGAACAATACGGTCGGCGTGAGGTTTTCCGTCTATCAGTTCTTGCCTGATAACATTCATAATGCCGTCGATAGTGCTCATTTCCCCCTCTGTCAGCTTCAGGGCTTCGTTGGTATTGTAAGAGAAGAAGTGATAGTTGTTTAAGTTTCGCTCGAAGTCGCTGCCATATATAAATTCTGGGTCGAACAGCAGCACCCAGCCGGAGTATTGTTCCTCTGTGCCGTCATCAGCCTTGCCTCCCATTTGTCCCGGAGCATAGGCAAGAAGTGCATTTTCATCGGTGGCATATTTGCCAACTCCGTATGTGAGGTCGGCAGGAAAGTTCTGCTGAATGAAAATACCATATACATTAAACCGGCAAAGCGAATGACGGATTTTTCCCACCTCGTCATAATGGACAACGGACACATAGGGATGAAATACAGGTGCACCAATATCGTTGGCGTAGTCGTTGGCGTTGTTGATAATGAGTAAATCTTCCATAATCTATGGTAGCTTTTGGCTGTAAATTTACCATTTTTATCTGGAAAATCAATGTAAAGAAGCAAAAACTATAAAATTGGTAAGTTTACCAATAATTCGGTTATAATAACAATCGGACGTTTTTCATAACTTTGCACTCATAAACAAAGAAGCAAAATGATGAAACAAACAATTTTAGCAATATTTTTTCTAAGTATGACTATGACAACGAGTGCGCAGAACGAGAGACAGACGGCTATGCCAAAGCCGGCAAAGCTGGAGCTGACAGAGCAATGGGACAAGGTGTTTCCACAGAGCAACAAGGTGAATCACGAAAAGGTTACTTTCGTAAACCGATATGGTATCACGTTGGTTGCCGATATGTACACACCGAAGAATGCTACCGGCAAATTGGCTGCAATAGCAGTAAGCGGTCCTTTCGGTGCAGTGAAGGAGCAAAGTTCGGGACTTTACGCCCAGACTTTGGCGGAACGTGGTTTCCTTACTATTGCTTTCGATCCATCGTTTACCGGAGAAAGTTCTGGCGAACCTCGTAATGTGGCATCTCCCGACATCAATACGGAGGATTTCTCGGCAGCAGTAGACTTCCTTTCAGCACAGAACAATGTAGATGCTGAGCGTATCGGCATCCTTGGTGTCTGTGGTTGGGGAGGCATTGCGCTGAACGCAGCTGCGATGGACACCCGCATTAAGGCAACAGTAGCATCGACTATGTATGATATGACTCGCGTGATGGCAAACGGATACAACGATGCTGACGACAACAGCACAGCACGGCGCAAGATGCTTCAAGGACTGAACGAACAGCGCAACAAGGATTATCGGCAAGGATATTACGACCGTGCCGGAGGATGTCTGAGACTGGAAGAACTGACAGACGCAACACCACAGTTTGTAAAGGACTATACGATGTACTATGAGACCAAGCGTGGTTTCCATTCCCGTTCAGTTAATTCGGTGGGAGGTTGGAACAAGACTTCTGCACTCTCATTCATCAATCTGCCTTTTATGCAGCGCATTGGCGAGATACAATCGGCAGTACTCATTATGCACGGCGAAAAAGCACACAGTCTTTACTTCGGAAAGACGGCTTACAGTAAACTCACGGGCAGCAACAAGGATTTGCTCATAATTCCCGGTGCCAATCATACTGACCTCTATGACGGAGGAACAAACAACTACATTCCTTTTGACAGGCTCGCAAAGTTCTATCGTGATAATTTGAAGTAAAACGAATCTGGCAGTAAATAACAAAAAAATCCTGTGCAGTTGGTCAAGAACCATACTGCACAGGATTTTTTCCACCTGTTGAACATATCTATTTTCAGCGATGCCTACATAGCCAATGACTTTTTAAAGGAGATAAATTCTACACCGTAATCTCCGCCGAACCGAAACAGCGGTTGTGCTCCTCATCGTAGATTACGCAGAACTGTCCCGGAGCCACGCCGTGAATCTTGCTGAGCGAATGGACGATGGCACAGGAAGTGCCTGCAAACTTTGTGCTATTCGGTTCTTCCGGGCAGACTTGTGCAACACTTTCAGACTCCGAAGAAGAAGTTACCGCATTCGGAACAAACTCCAGATAGCCTTTATGGAACTCGGGCGTGTGCCTGATTTTGAATGTAATCGGAATCCAGTTATCGGCAATCGGCAGAGGCTCTTCGGTTAAGTGGTTGCCAGCTACGGCATTCCGTCCATCATCGGAGTTTGATACGAGTGGCGATTGGGGCTTTTCCGTCAGCCAATGCAGGTCGTGTACCTTGAAGTCTTTCTTGTATGCCGTTTCAGGATCATAGCCGTGGCTCACGAAAAGCACGTTGTTTTCAACGTCTTTCTTCACTACGAACCACGGACCACCACCAAATCCCAAGCCTTTCCGCTGTCCGATGGTGTGGAACCACAGCCCCTTGTGGCTGCCAATCTTCTTCCCTGTCTCCAGTTCTATCACATCGCCGGGCTGCTCGCCCAAATAACGGCGCACATATTCATTATAGTCTATATTGCCAAGGAAGCATATTCCCTGTGAATCCTTTCGTCGGGCGTTGATGAGTGTCTCTCGTTCAGCAATCTCGCGCACCTCATTCTTCTCATAATGGCCGATTGGGAAGATGGCCTTCTTCAACTGCCAATCGTATATCTGTGCGAGGAAGTCGGTCTGGTCTTTTACCGGATCAGGACTGGTGCAGAGCCATTTCCTGCCATCTATCCATTTGGTCTGCGCATAATGTCCTGTTGCGATGAGGTCGTAATCGTGTCCTCGCTTTTCATCGAAAGCACCGAATTTTATCAGACGATTGCACATTACGTCGGGATTGGGCGTAAAACCGGCCTTCACTTTGTCCATCGTGTACTTCGTTACCTGATTCCAATACTCCTGATGACAGTCTATCACCTCGAGCTTGCACCCGAAACGACGTGCGACGGAGGTTGCCATCTCCAGATCTTCTTCGGAGCTGCAATCCCATTCTTCCTTTTCCTCGGGTCCGATTTTTATGTAGAAGCAGTCTGGTTTCAGTCCAAGCTGTGCAAATTCGTAGACAACCACCGAGCTGTCTACACCGCCTGAAAGCAATACTGCTATGCGTTTGTCTTTCAATTCTTCGTAATTCATACTGCAAAGTTACTGATTTTCATTAACTTCTGCGCCAATCTCTGCCATCTTTTTGCGCTTTCCCACCTTCATTCGGTCGAATCCGATACCATAAACACCGTTTACGGCACTCTGCGAAACAAAGGCTTCGGGATCTATCTCGTCTATCACACGGAATATATTGCGTGCCTCCGTGCGACGGGCAAGGATAAAGAGCATTCCCACTTCCTTTCCGGTGTAGAAACCTCGTGCGTCGATGAGCGTACAGCCTCGGCGTACATCATTGTTAATCGCATTTCCAAGTTCTTCCCATTTATCAGAAACAACGAAGAACTGCACCGAGCCACGCATACCATTGATTACGTAATCCACCACGGAAGTCATTACAAACAGCACGATGTAACCGTAGATGATGTTTTCCCAGTCCTTCAGAACCAGATAGCCCGAAGTGATAATGATCAGGTCGCAAGCCAAGATAACCTTTCCTAAAGACACATCGTGATTCTTGTTTATCATCGATGCCACCACGTCCGACCCACCTGTGCTCGCATTGTACTGCAAAGCCACACCGGTTCCGATGCCCAACAGCACTCCACCGATGATACACGCAAGGAATGGTTGGTCGGGAAAGAGGGGAGAGTTTGCAAATATGTTTTGGAAAATGGGAGTAAGTACAGTGAAAATAGCCACAGAAAAAATGGTTCTGACGCAGAACCGCCAGCCCAAAACCTTCAGTGCAGCCACCAAGAGCATTCCATTCAGAGCAAGATATGTGTAATGCACCGGGATTCCGGCACTCCAAAAGATTACGGAGGAAAATCCGGCAATTCCACCAATCGGAATCTTGTGAGGCAAGAGGAAGGCGCACCATCCCATACTTGCCAATGCCATCGCAATAAAAATGAATACAAAGTTAGTTACCTCTCGTAAAGTCTGCTTTTTTGTTTCTCTACTCATATCCTATTTATCGTTTTCTTATGTCAATTTCTCAAGCGTTCCGGATGCTTCTGACGAACATCTTGCATTTTGAAGATGCAAAGATAATAAGAGAATGGCTGAATAATGAGCACTATTTTCTTAAAGGAAGTTAAACGAATCCACACTCGTCTTCCTGTCATTTGCGCTTATTTGTTCAACTAAAAAAAGATACGGAGCATTGGAAAAGCAGCTACAAAAAAATAACTGGGTTATCACTAACCCAGTTATCGTGTGATGTAAAAAAAGGACTATTCACATCTTTATTAAACAAAAATACCATTCATAATAAATGAGAACATCAATGCTTAGAGCACTTTGACTTTCCACGTTACACCTACGTCTACACAAGAGAGCTTGTCTTGCACAACTCCGTTAGAATTGGTGTTCTTTCCGAAAGCGTAACTGTAATTTCCGTGTACTCGGAGACGCTTATCCTTCAATGGATAATACTCAACGCCGGCACCTACACGTGTCAGTTCCGTTCCATCCTGTACTGCATAGTCAGCAGCTGTACCGGACTGGTTCACTTCGTAACTGGCCTTTGCATAGACATTTAACTTCTCCGTAGGCTGATATGACACTTGCCCGATTACCGAACAGTCCTTGCCGATGAAAGTCTGATGCGAAGCAGCACGGTTCATAAGGTCTAACTCCACCTGAACCTTGTCGCCAAGATAGAACTTGCTGCCCAAGGAGATGTAGTTGATGTATTTTCCCGGTGCGTATTCCGACAGATTAACAGACCACAGACCTTCGTATATTCCGTGCCTTCCCTGCCACATCAGGTTGAAAGCATACATATCTTCCTTATTGCCTGTCAGTCCTTCGTAAGTCTTCTGATATGGACTCTGGCAAATCTGTGCGCTGAACACATCCTTTCCCGCGTTAGGCGTGTACTCTCCTACCAATCCCCACTGATAACAAGGGAAGTTATAGCAGAAATCTGAGAGGAAATAGCAGTCTATCGGTGCAGGTATCAGCTCCCATCCTGCTACCAAGACGATGTACTTACCTGCGATCAACGAAAGTTTATCCGTTGGTTTGTATTTCAGATACAGCCAGTCCGTAGCATTGAAGAAATTGTAATCCTTATTGATACCGTTGAATCTGTGTCGGAAAGCATACGAGAATTTCGGTGCAAGGTCGCCTTTCAGGATTACGTTTACCACGTTTCCCTTGAATCCTGTCTCATCTGCAATCTTTTTTCCATCGAGCGTTGTGTGCTGATAGTCGCCCCTTGCCTCGAAAGTGATGTTAATAGGCTTACTCTCTTGAGCCGTAGCCACAACAGAACCAAGCATCATCAGTGCCAATACAGTTTTCAGTCTCATAGTATTTTATATTAGATTTAGCAGTAAAGCTCTCCATTTTCCAATGGAGAGAATACTTATCTTATATTTTTGCTACGCTTGCTTTTATTCCAATAACCATAAACTTCGCTCACGGTATCAGTAGTACAGAACGAATCAATATGATTCTGACCCAGATAAGCCATCAGTTTTCCAAGGTCTTCACTGGTCAATACAATCTCCAACTGCATATTTTTCTCATTGCTGTAACCACCGATGATTTCGTGCATAGTAACACCTCGACGCAATGTATTGACCACATAGTCCTTAATTTTCTCGTGTTCTTTTGAAATAATGAAGACACGGTTCTTTGAATTCATACTCATCATAAAGCGACTGAGTATCAAACCGTTCAACCAAGTACCGATAAGACCGATAATCACAAGGCTTGGAGGATTGATGGCAAACGCCGTAGCACAGATGAGCGCACCGGCAATAGATACTGCCGTACCAAGATTTATTCCCGTATATTTGTTGATAATCTTTGCCAAAATGTCAAGTCCACCCGTAGAAGCGTTGATGCTGAACAGAATGCTCTGCGAAGCACTCAGAATGACAACGAAGCAAAGCAGGTCGAACCACGGATTGGCGATTGCCTGCCCGGCTACATAGACGGTAAATATAGACTCAGACATAGGGAAAATTGTGCCGAGGAAGTCAATCATAGGACCGAGAATCAACGCTGTATATACGGTTTTTGCACCAAACTCATTGCCGATAAGCAAGAACGAGAGCACCAATAAGACAGCATTGATAATGAAAATAACGGTTCCGACAGACACGAAAGGCATCAATTTTGCCAACACGAGCGAAAGACCCGTAATAGATCCTACAATTAATTTACTTGGAATCAAGAAGAAATAAACACCAAGTGCTGCTACAAACATACCAAGTGTCATTATTACCAGTTCTATCCAGAACTTTCTTGTACACAGCAATTTACCAACAAAAGACAATCCATCTTTCATCTTGTCAGCCAAAGAATGTTTGCTGAAATCTTCATTGTTACTCATAACTAATTTGATTTAGATTTTTATAGTATTATAGATTTTCCCCATATTACAGCCAGTTCCATTGCAGTCTACAAAGACAGACGGTCAGGCGTGGTATTAAATATACTTTGCAAAAATACTGCTTTAAAATGAAACAACAAATTTTTAAAGTCAAAAAGTTAATTATTTTTGCCTTAAAACTCGGTTTTTAACAAATAAAGTGGAACAACAACAATCAATAAAAACACTTAAACTATCAATTTATCAGTCAGTTACAAAATGAGAACAAGGCGAAATGTCTTTCACTTTCAATTTGAAACATATAAATTTATCATAAATTATCACTATCTTTGCAAATATATTATAATTTAGAAACAACGCAATTATGGAACAAATAGCAAATGACTTCCTGACCATTAAAGTTTCGGAAATTGGAGCTGAACTGACAAGCATTAAGGACGAAAACGGAAAAGAATACCTATGGCAGGGCAATCCGAAGTATTGGACTCGCCATTCCCCTATCCTCTTCCCCATCGTCGGGGCAGTCTGGAACGATACTTTCCACATAGACGGCAAAGAATATGAATCCAAACGGCACGGTTTTGCGCGCGACACAGCATTCCGTCTCATCAAAAAGGACAGCAACAAACTCACGTTCAGTATGCACGACACGGAAGAAACCTACAAAAAGTTTCCCTTCCGCTTCATTCTCGGCGTTACTTACAGACTGGAACGCAACAAAATCCACGTGGTATGGCACGTTCAGAACACGGACGACAAGGATATCCACTTCCAGATTGGCGGGCATCCGGCGTTCAACCTCCCCGACATTACAGAAGGAGAGCCCATTCACGGCTACTTGAAAATGGACGCAGAAAACCTTAAACGCACGGAACTCACGCACGAAGGCTACCGGAAACCATCGCGCAAGGATATGGAAACCGATGAAGGCATACTGGAATTTACCGAAGAAACTTTCAGGAACGATGCGCTGATTTTCGATAATTGCCAGTTGCACGATGTTCAATTACTAAACAGAAGGGGCGAACCCGAAGTATCGGTTCACTTCAACACACCTGCTGTCGGCATCTGGACTCCCTACGGCAAGAATGCACCTTTCCTATGTATCGAACCGTGGTATGGCATAGCAGACGCAACTGACTACACGGGCGAATTCAAAGACCGCCATCTTATGAACCATCTGCTGCCCGGTGCCAGCTTTATGAGCGAATACATTATTCAGATAAGATAATCCTGCACGAAAGCCTCGCACTATCCATACAACAATGCCTTCTTCTCCTTGAATCATCAAAGGGAAGAAGGCATTTCCGTTAAGATATGTTTTTCGAATCACTTACTTATTATTTTCTCCATTACCTTGGCAGGGAAAGAGACGAGCTGCATCTTTTCAGCATCAAACATCGTGCAATAGTCTTCCTTGAAAGCCGTCTGAAGCACATACATCTGCGTAATGCCATACAAATTGTAGCCGTAGAGCATAAAGTTTGCTATATCCGTCGGAGTAATATAAGGCGTAAGGTCTGTATGCGAATGGATTAAAGCTCTCATTTTCCTACCTTCCACAACAGCCGGTATCTCCAAGAACGTGCGGTGATACCTGCGCCAAGAGGTCAGATTCAGCCTTGCGTCAAAGTCGAACGAATAGTCATCGCCAATCGGCTGCACGCCATTTTTCGTAGTACCACGGAGCAGATACAGCCTGTATCCACCATTCAGAAGTGGAACACAATCCCAATTTAGCCCTTCAGTGCTCGTCAGCCGGATGCTGTCTCCTTTCAATTCTATTGCTTTTGTCTGAACAGTACGCTTCACGTTTGCAAGTCTTTCCTCGTCGGGAGTTATCGGTCTGACCTCGCCGCACCATTTTCCTTTATTGATATTTGTGTCCAAAATATATTCAAACAGAACCTCCCGACTGGCTAAAGACACATAAATGAATTTCCAAGTATGGTCATCGACTGCCATCATAGCCGTGCCGTCAATCCTGTCGATGTTCCTCGTGCCGTATTTCATCAGACTGTCAGCCGCCTGCCACTGAGTAATCTCATAGGCATACAGCCGCAGTCCTTCCTCCAGAATTGAATCGTTGATGGCCTGCATACGTTCGGCAGAAGGCACTTTCAGTTTCTTTACCTTATCCTTTGAATACAACGAAACGGAAAAAGCACCAATAATGAATACCAATACCAAAGTCCGAAGATAAATAAGACGTCTCATAGGCTGTTTACTGCTTAAAGTTACAGATAGTACAAAGGTAGAAAAATAATCTGTTTCAGGTCTCATTTATTTCATTTTTCTATATAAAAAACTCCTCTTGACCTTCTGGCCAAGAGGAGCATCACTTCCTTATAAATAAATGTATCAGTTCTTGCTTAACCTGTTTCCAATCAGTCCATCGACAGAAATCCTACCCGGCCCTGCAATGAGATAGCCGATGAAGATAATGAGATAGATGAATGCCAACTCGCCTCCCGTTGCAAACGATCCCTGATGAGCCACGAAGAAAGCCACAAACATTGAGAATATCATCGGGATGACTGCCAGACGCGTGAGGAATCCCAATGCCAAGGCTATGCCGCAAACCAATTCGCCGAAGATAACCAATACCACCGACAGCTCATTGCCCAAACCTATCGGGTCCTGAAAGGCTGCTACCGTGGCATCGAAGTTCTGCAACTTGCTCAAACCGTGGCTGGCAAATGTCAATCCAAATACCAAACGCCCCAAAAGGAGGGCTGCCGAAAACTTTGATTCTTCTTTTAATGAGGGGAATAAATATCCTAATACTTTCATATCTACAATCTTTTTACTTTATTATTAAACTCAGTTATTATACTGCAAAGCTACGATTTAATTTCCATTCGACCTTATTTTCAAGCCATTATTTTCCTTTTCAGAACAGTTTTTAGCCGAAAATACCATCAATATGGTATGAAAAACTCCCCAAATGAAGAAGTATTTTCTTATAATGGAAGCAGAAATGCGAGATGGATTCAGAGAAAACAAAAAACCAAACAACCGATTATCAGTTATTTGGTTTCATTTTGTTGGGATACTCGGACTCGAACCAAGAATGACAGGACCAGAATCTGTAGTGTTACCATTACACCATATCCCAATACTAAGCAATCGTTTATGCTTTTGCGTTTGCAAAGTTACTACCTTTTCATTAAATAACAAAGAAAAATCCACATTTTTTTATCATTCAAATAAATATTCTTCTGTTTTCCGCCTTTGCAAGTGCAAAATTCAATCTATACAAAACGGAATTGGAGAGACTGCGAAAGCTAAACTTGTCCATTTGTCTTTCTTCCACTGCCGTTGCAAACGGCTGAAAACAGATAAGCAAAATGTTCGGAATGAAAAACGGAACTGCCTATTATGGCTGTCGGTTATGAACACGCATATACTGTAAAATTTCATTACCAAAAAACGCACATTATTTTTCTGCAATCTGGAAAAAGAACAGCCGTAATCGGACAAAAATCAACCAGTTCCGGCAACCTTTCACTCCCATTATCCGAAGAACGTTTTGCATTCTTGCGACAAATGGAATGCGCCTGACGCAAGAATGGAAGATGAAAGTGTGAAGAGAAGGAGCAGAAACAAGGTCGTTATTTCCTATTAATTGTTTCATTTAGGAACTTTTCTGCGTAAATTTAATGCACACATTACCCAAATCTATAACAAACGGCTGACAAACAATCACTTAACAACGCACATCCATAATTCGTATATTTGAAAAATAAAAAATGTTTGTCCGAAATAATCGAATTATAAAGAGGGTTTTGTCAAGATTCTTCACAAAAAACAAAGCCGTAAATGCAAGACCGATGAAGTTTTAAGTTGTTGTTTTCTTCCTGTACGCCAGCATTCACGGCTGCGCCTGAACAGGATTCTGTATTTGAAACAACTCACAATAAACTTCATAGGCCTTGCATTCACGGCATATTTCACTTAGTAAATCCCCAATACTCCGTGGTAAAAGGCAGACAGCATATAGGCCACAAGCGTGCTGACGAGCACGGAAACAAGCCCCGGCATCATAAAACTGTGGTTCAACAAGTATTTGCCGATAACCGTTGTACCTGTCCGGTCGAAGTTCACAGTCGCAATATCAGACGGATAATTCGGGATGAAGAAGTAGCCGTAGACGCTCGGGAGCACGCCGAGAAGAATATATCCGGGAATATCGAGCGTGTAAGCCAACGGCAACATCGCAACGACCACCGCCCCCTGAGAGTTGATAAGCACCGAAACAAGGAAGAAAGCTATCGCAATTGTCCACGGATAGGCTGCCACCATATCGCCCAGCATCGTCTGCATTTCGTTCATATAATTGCTGAAATAAGTGTCGGCGAGCCAAGCGATGCCGTAGATTGCCACCACAGCCACCATTCCACTCTGCCAAACTGCACCTCCGACAGCCTTTTTCGGCGAAGCCTTGCAGAAGATAATCATCAATGCTGCGGCGGAAATCATAATGATCTGAATGACAAGATTCATCTTCTGGTGTTTCGTTACCTGTTCGGTTACGCCTGCCATAACAACACCTGCCTTTGCCAATTGCTGTGCAGTCTCGGTTACGCCACCGGGAAGCGTAATGCTTTCAGGTCCACCGTCTACCACTTGTATCTCCGTGTAACTGGGAAGCAGGTTCTGGAATACGGCAAAGAGCACGATAACGCACAAAGCTCCAAAGAAAATGTAGACTGCGCGCTTGGCATTCGGATTTATTTCCTTGTCGAGTGTGGTGGCAGAACCACCATAAATATACTCATATTGTGCCGGATCCTGAAGTTTCTTCTGAAATTCAGGGTCTTTATCCAAGTCCAAACCACGGTGATAGGACGCTGCCGCGGCAGCGATAAGGCCACAGAGACAGGCCGGAATGGAAACCATCAGCACTTTCGGAATGGTAATGTCGAAACCATTTGCTGCCGAAATAGTAACGAAAGCCACTACGGCAGCGGCGATTGGAGAGCAGGTAATGCCCACCTGCGATGCAATACTGGCTACGCCACAAGGACGTGCAGGACGGATTCCCTTCTTGATGGCGATGTCGCAAATGATAGGCATCAGCGTGTAGACCACGTGTCCGGTACCCACAAGCACGGTAAGGAAAAACGTACAGATGGGAGCAAGAAAAGTGATACGGTCGGGATGCTTTCTCAGCAGGCGTTCGGCAATCTGAATCAGCCAGTCCATTCCTCCCGAAGCCTGCAAGATGCCTGCACAAGTAACGGCAGCGATGATGATGTAGATAACGTCGGTAGGAGGCGTTCCCGGCTTAAGCCCAAACCCGAATACGAGCAACGCAAGTCCGATACCTGAAATTGCACCGAGCGCAAGGCTTCCATAACGCGAGCCTACCCATAAAGCTATCAGCACTACTAATAGCTGGATAATCATTGTAATAGTCATAATGTTTATGTGTTGATTAATATTTCAGTCTAAACAGGCTTTGCTGATTTTGCAAAAGTAATGTAAAAAAAGGAAATGTAGTGATAAATATTTCCTGTAAATCTGTCATTTCTACCTTTTTGCAACAAAAATTCAATGGGAAACGACAAAAATGGCATCAATTTTAGGGAAAACAAAAGGCATTCCTTTGCGGAATGCCTTTTATATATACTGATTGAATCTCAGTTTAATCCTTGTTTTCAGCGTCGATAACTCTTACCTTCTGCTTGATTTCCTCCATATCATCCTTCAGTTTCTGGATACGGCGGTTCATTTCGTCAATCAGGCTGTTGCCTTTCTTGCTGCTGATGTTGAGGAAACCGAGGTTGTTCTCATAGGTATTGATTTCCTGTTTCAACTGTTCAATGCGACGCATCAATCGTCCACGCTCGTTGTCGAGTGCATTTTCGCCACGGCTTGCCACCTTCTTGAGATTATTCTTGAAGTTGTCAATGCGACGGCGTGATGCGTTTATGTGGAGTTCCTTATACAGTTTGTCGAGAATTTCGTGATAAGCCTTGTACACCTTGTCCTTTTCCTTGAAAGGAACGTGTCCCACCTTATTATATTCCTCCGTGAGTTTATGAACTTCTTCCTGTATATTGTCTTTGGCAGTTTCTGCCAACTGCTTCAACTGGTCGATAATCTCGTTCTTTTTCTTGAGATTTTCCTGTTCCTCGTTTCTTGCACCTGCGTGAACGGCATTTCGGGCTTCGAAGAATTTGTTGCAGGCAGCGAGGAAATCGTTCCAAAGCTGGTCGCCCTGTTTCTTCGGCACCATACCGATGGTTTTCCATTCCTTCTGCAAGGCAATGAGTTTGTCGGACGTAGCTTTCCAGTCTGTCGAATCAGCCAGTGCCTGTGCCTTTTCAACCAAA
Source organism: Prevotella sp. HUN102 (assembly GCF_000688375.1). Taxonomy (NCBI): domain Bacteria; kingdom Pseudomonadati; phylum Bacteroidota; class Bacteroidia; order Bacteroidales; family Prevotellaceae; genus Prevotella; species Prevotella sp. HUN102. Next base: position 167,611 of record NZ_JIAF01000004.1, read on the forward strand.
GCCTGTTTCTTTACCGCATTCTCAGAGAATTGCGCTTTCAAGTTCTTGAAAAACTCTCCTTTTCGGCTGAAGAAGTCGTCGCAGGCAGCACGGAAACGCTCAAAGATCTTCACGTTCATCTTCTGTGGAGCAAAACCTATGGTCTTCCATTCAGCCTGAATTTCTATAATTTCTTTTGTAAACTTCTCCCAATCCGAAGACCCTTTGATTTCTTGCTTTGCAATCTCCTCGACCTTTTCGCAAAGTTCTGTCTTCTTTACGAGATTGTCTTCTTCCTTTGCACGCAGTTCTTCAAAATGCTGCTGATGACGCTTGTTGATAACGGTGCTCGCTGCCTTGAAACGTGCCCACACCTGTTCGCGAAGTTCCTTCTCAACAGGACCTGTTTCGCGAAACTCCTGATGCAGTTCCTGCAACTGATGGAACGCGCTGATAACGTCGTCTTCGTCTGCCAACTTTTCAGCAGCCTCACAAATCTGCGTCTTCTTCTCAAGATTCTTCTTAAAATCGTATTCGCGGGCTTCGCGATTGAGGTTCAACAGGTCGTAGAACTGCTCTACATATAATTGATAGTTGCGCCAAAGCTCGTTGTTCTTCTCAGCCGGAACCATCTTTATGGTCTTCCATTCCTGCTGAAGAGCCTTGAAATCCTGAAAGCTCTTGTTTGCTTCTTCAGGAGTCGTGGCCATTGCCTTTATCTTTTCAATGATGGCTTCCTTCTTTTTAAGGTTCTCCAGCTTCAAGGTCTCCTGTTCGAGGAAAGCCTTCTGACGCTTTTCCTTAATGACGGACATCTCCGCCTTGAAGACTTCCTCGTCCTCATCGGGAAACACCTGATACTGCTCCGGATCGCCGCCAGCCTCCAAATAAGCCTTCTGCTGCGCTTCGCGCTCAGCAAAGTGGAACTTATAGAATGTTGTTTTCAAGTATTCTACTTCAGCCTTTTCGGGAGTTTCCTCGCTGGCAGAGAGTTCCTTGATGCGCGCTACAATCTCTTTCTTGGAGTTGTAGGTCTTCATTGCAGCATCATTCTTCTCTTCAGCCTGCTGAACAGCTGCATTCTCACTGGCATTCTCTTCTGCAACTTCTTCAGTTGCCTGCACTTCTGCCACTGGTGCAGTTTCGTTTACTTGCTGTTCGGCAGCATTTTCCTGCTGCTTCACTTCTTCTGTCCCTTGGTTGAGGGCAATCTCTTGAGAGTCCATCATTTCACTTTTTAGTTTATGATTCGGTTGTTTCAATGCTTGTTGTGCATAGTCTGCACAGCTCTGTGCTTTCTATGGCTGCAACTTATTCTTTAATTAATGTGCAAACTTAGATAAAAAGTTTTAAACCACCTAATTTATATAAAGGTTTTTGCCAAACAGGTATTCAAAATTAATTGTATCTTTCTCTGTTGTTTTATTATTGTATCGATTATTGGATGCTGAATCTCTCTTCATTTACCAGTCACAGCAACGGATTTTCCCGATGCTAAATCAGTCGCTTGTGCCTCAATATCCACCACGTAAGACCCGAAACGCAGACCGAAATCACCAAGGCTATGAGGAATCCCCAACTGTTGTTCTCCATTCCGTTCACGAGATTCATACCGAAAAGAGAGGCGATGAGCGTCGGGAACATCATAATAATGGACACGGAAGTGAGCGTACGCATTATCGTGTTCATATTGTTGTTGATGATGCTCGAATAGGTGTCCATCGTGGATTCGAGAATGTCGGAATAAATGCTCGTTGTTTCGCGCGCCTGACTCATCTCAATATTGACGTCTTCAATCAGGTCGGCATCCAGTTCATCGACCTGCAACTTGAACTTCAGCTTTGCAAGCAGATTCTCGTTGCCGCGAATGGATGTAACGAAGTAAGTGAGCGAATCCTGCAACCGGCTCAATCCTATCAGGCTCTCGTTGTTCACTTCCTTGTCGAGGTTTCGCTTTGCTTTTTCTATCAAGCTGCTGATCTGCTTCAGACGCTTCAGATACCACACGGCTGAGCTTAGGAAGAGACGGAAAATCATATCAACATAGTCCGTGAATCCTTCCCCGCGCTTCTGCTGATAGGAAACGAAGTCGAGCATCATATTCGTCTCGAAATTGCAGACCGTTATCGTTACGTCGCGCTTGTGGATAATACCCAACGGAACGGTGGTGTAAGGCGTTCGGGAACGTATCTCCTTCACATAGGGGATACGCAGAATGATGAGCATCCAGCCGTCGTCGTATTCATAACGGGCACGCTCGTCGGTATCGCTGATGTCAGAGATAAAGTAATCGGGTATGTTGTATGTTTCTTCCAGCTCTTGCTGTTCTTGCTCTGTCGGGCAAGTTACCTGAATCCAGCAGTTTGGCTGCCATTCCTTGATAGGATTCAGATTTCCGCTAATGTTCCAATATGTTTTCATTTGCTGCTAACCTCCAAATAATAATTAATGGTGGGGATTAGCAACAGTTGGTTGCAATCCTCACGTTATGACTTTTCCGTATCCGCAAGATAATCGTCCATTCGAAATAAAAATTGGTTTTACGTTTGCAAAATTAACCAAAATAATTCGTTAGAGCAAGCAAAACGTAATTTTTTTATGCTATGAAACGGAATTGAAACACGGCATATTCATCTGCACCCATCATTCACCGCTTACGTTTGGACAGAATATGGACTGACAGGGGATGACGAAAGCGAACCAACTGACAAGCAAAAATATTTACACGTCGCTTTTTGAAAAAGAAACATAGCACGAATGCAAAACAACTGGCACACAGACGCTTACGAATACACTCCATTCGCTCTGCAATCTTCGCAAAAATGCCTTGCATTCTTCGCACGTTTGACGAACGTTTTTGCGAAGATTGCAAGGCAAATGTGCAATAAAGCTATTTCGACAGCGTTTCAGACTGAAAATATTTTACACAAATGGGGGGCAAGGTTCAAGAGAAATCCCGAACTGAAAGGCAACAGGATAATAAATGAACGAGTTTACAGGTATTATTACCTTAGTATATGTCGGGAATATAATGGAAAATAAAGCAGAAACCACAAGGCAATGAACACGTCTGCCTGCCGGTTCATCAACTATTTCTTTTACCTCCTCATCCCAAACTCGGGATGAGGAGGATTTAATGTATCATCGCGTAAGGCTGAGCTTAAGGCTTACACCGAAATCGTGTGTCGTAGTAGGATAACTGCTCGACGACAACAACGGCGTGTTGATTTGCAAATCGTAATAAACGCTCGCCGTTATCATTCTGCTCAACGTATAGTCGCCCATAAACGAAGCCTTGAATGCCGTGTTTCCACTGGATGCAGCCGAAGCCAGCGTCGCAATGTCGCGCGTAATGGCAGCCTGTTTGCGGTAGCTCAGGTCGAGACGCAGGTTCAGGTCTCGGTTCAGTCCGCCATTGTTTCGGCTGATGGAATTGTTCTGGCCGCTTTGCTCTGCCGCCTTGCCATTCTTTTTCTTGTTGTTCTTTACCAATCGGGTGTTGCGCCCACCGAAGAGGTTCACATTATTAATACGGTAGCCGATGCCCACAACCCAGTCTTTTGAAGTGGCTTCGTTTACCTGAACACTCGTCATTGAGAGTGAGAGAACGCGCGTCTGACGGTATTCCAATCGTGCCGTGAGGTTGTTCTGCATCGTAACGTCCACACCCAGCAATGGAGAGAAGGCCTCATTGATGCTCACCTGCGAGATATTGTACATCGAACTTGGGACAGGTGCGCCCGAAGCAGCGTCGGCAACGAATCCGAGACCGTTCATATATTCCTGCCACGTGCTGTAACTCTGATAGGAACCGATGGCAAAGATACTCTTGTATGAGTGATTGATGTTCACGCTCTTGAAATACTGCTGGAAGAACGGCAGACGGGACAAGCCGCTGTAACGGACAGTCCAGTTAGGCAGCATACTCTTCAGCGTCGGGAAGATGTTCAGTCCGTTCCCACTCATACTTGTATATGCATTGAGGAAAGCCGGAATCATCACGTCGGCACTATACTTGTCCACGCGTCCAACGCTCGGATTGAACTTTCCGCCACCATAAGAGAGTGGATAGCTCGCTCCGTGGTACTGAGCCTCAACACGATTGCGCACGGCATCAAGCGAATGCACGAACTTCTCAAACGTCGTGCTCCTGTAACCGTTGTTTGCATTGCCCATACTTTCAAATGCCGTGCCCAGCGAGAGCGTTGTCATCGTGAGTGATCCGCTCTGTGTGGTAGGATTGCCTACATACATATACTGAACACTCTTCGATTTCGTTTCCGTGCGGCTCGCATTAAGGTCGATCTTCAAGTCGCGAATCGGCTCGAGCGTGATGCGCAGCTGCAAATCTTCCGTCTTATTGGTGGTGGCAGGCGTAGCTACGCTGTCGTTCATCAGGAGCCAGTTGTTTTCCCTTGCCTTATCAATATAGCTGTCGCCAACCATTCCAAACGCAAAATCCAACCCCGGCGACATCGCTCCCTGACCACGCGTCTGCCCGAAAGCATCGCCAATAGTAGGCATAAAGCCCGGCAACGACATAGAATACTGGTTGCGATAGGATATGCTTGCATTGCGCACCATCATCAATCCCCGCGCTATTACCTGTGCAGTCTTGTACCATCCCTTGTCGTCGAGTGGCTCTTTCGGCGTAACGGTAACTTTCAGGCGCAGAATGGAGTCAGTCTTGTTGTAGAGTTTCACACGGTTTTCATCCAGTTTCTTCCACTTCAGTTTCACGGAATGGCCGTCTGCATCCTTCAGCGACAGATTCAGACGCTTCGTCTTCTTGGAATGGGAAACTATGATTGCCGTATCGGCAGGTATCGTAATCTCCTTTTCAAAGCTCTTTGCATTCTTGGGCAGTTCCTTTTTCTTATCCTCATCTTCCTTCTGCCCGGCGAGTGTCTGTTTGCCGAGTCTGATCTTTTCCCGTTTTTTCGCTGTCGGTCTCGTCATTGGCTTGTTGAACCGTTCGTTTGTTTTCTTCAGGAACGGAATATGATTGTAGAGACGCTCGAAGTTCAAGGTCGTGTTGATGTTGAGCATACGGTTGGTTGTAATCGTATTGCCCAACGAAGTTCCGTTCTCGAGGTTGGTTCCTCTCACCCAAGTATAGGCTGCCGTATAGTTGGCATCGGCATTCAGCCAGTCGAATATCGGAATCATATTCAGCGGCAACTGGTAGGAAAGCGTGAAGTTCTGCTGATAATCGAGTGGCGTTCCGAGGTTCTTGATGCTCGTCCACACGGAATCTTTCCACGCTTCATAGCGGTCGGCATACAAGTCCTTGTTGATTGGCGTGTAGGGTTCCTCTATTTCGGCGTGCGTGGCACTCTGGAAGTTTACATGGAGGTTGCGCGTGAAATCCCAACGGAGCGAGAAATCACGGTTCCAAAGGAACTGTTCGTTGAAAGTGAGCGGCAGCATTGAGTTCTCGGTAGACTCCATATCGCGTTCCTGCAACTCGTAGTAGTTACGGGTAAGCTCTGTATGGAATGCGATATTCTGCGGCAACCAGTTCAATTCAAAGCGTTTGAGAATGTCGAAATACTTCGACTTGCTCTTGATAAGTTTCTTGAACGGTCCCCACGACTTGTAAACGGGTGTCCAACTGTAATTCATTGCTCCGCGCCAGTTGTCCTCTGTCTCGTAAACGGTGGTCTCACCGGTTGTGCGTGTGTGGGAATGACTGTACGAGAATGAGAAGTTGGCAGGATCGTAAGGCATCGGATGCCTCTTGGTCTGAATGCCTACACGCACATTCGACAGCGAGAAGTTGGTCGTTGTGCGCTTCGTTACGGCAATAGACTCAATGGAATCGCGCTCGTGCTGACTGACAGCCGCATCGAGAGCAGCATCCAATTCCATATCGGTGTCGAGAGGATTGTATTTCGGACGACTCTCACTCTTGGTTACACTATAATATAAAGGTGCGGAAACCTTCGCCTTGTCGGGGAAGAACTTGCCCAGTTCAAGACTGGCGGTAACGGACACATCCGTGTTGCTTTCCTGTTTGCGCTCGCTCACTCCCTGCTCCAGTCCACCGAATCCGTCGGTGCTGTGGCTTGCATTCACGTCTACCGTACCGAAGTCTGACAGTTGGATGTTCAACTGTCCTCGTGCAGCCCATCCTCCTTCATTGTTGAACTCCAGCAGACGAAGCTCGTTCAGCCACACTTCGCCGCTCTTTTCTGCTCCGGAGAGGTTGCGCACACCTACAATCATCGTCTTGATTTCGCCCAGTGTCGGATTACCCATCACGCTGACACGGTTGGCAGGATTCTTTTCATCGTAAATAGAGTATTCACGATTGTAGCTTGCCGTTCCGTTTCCTCGGCCGGCATTTCGCTGTCGCTTCGCTTCCGTGAAGAGAGAAATGGGAATATCGAGCATATTCTCCACAGGCCAAACGGCTTCGCAGTCCTGTCTTGAATACGTATCATATTTACCTTCAGGTGTAAGTTTCAAAGGAATTTCATATTCGTAATAGTTGTTCTTGTAGTCAGAACCCAAACGAATGAACACCGCCAACTGATTGTCCGTGAGATTTGTCGTATTCTGCGCCAAGGCGTTCGCGTGAACGAACATCTGCAATCGTTTATACTGACGGATATCGAGCGTCGTGTTCTTGTAAACGGCCTTTGATTCCTTGTTCCCGAGGTTGGTAACGGTCATTGCCAACGCCTGTTCGTTGTTTTGAACGAGCTGTGGCTGCGTTGGATCCTGCTCACGACTGATACCGGGAGGCAATACATAGTTCACAGGTGTCTTGTCATTGTTTTCCTCTATGCTGACTGCGCTTACTGCCATTGAGCCGGATGTGGATGCGGCATTGGTAAGATTCTGCTGATAGAGACGCCATTCGCCACGTACAAGATCGAAAGTAGCAAATCGAAGAACGATAGGTTTCTCGAAATCAGTGAGGAACATACGCATAAAACGAATGCTCGTGAAGTCGTTGATAGATCCTACACGCTTCTGATATTCGGTCAATGGAATACGGAATTGGTACCAAGTGGCATTTTGTGTCTTTCCATTGCGCAGCTTCACCGAAGCAACGCGTTTGTCCACCACATAGTTTTGTCCCACTTCAAGGTCGTTCGGACGAATACTGATTTTATACTGGTAGTATTTCTCGTATTCGTTCAGCGTATAATCCTGATTGATGTCCTCCACATCAGGCGTGGTCTTGTAGGAAGTATCGTAACGCTCGTTACGATTGTCAGAATCGGGCGAGTTGCCCTGTGGATTGTTGATTCTCTTATAACGCTGAAGGATTGGTGCTTGAATGCGGTCCCAGTCCGTTCCACGGTAATAATGATAGTCGTCGTTGGCAGGGTCGGCCCATATTGAGTCGAACACGGCCTGATTGGTATGGGTTCTTGCGTAGGTAAGGAAGTCCTGATAAGACTCAAACTGCTGTTCTTCTGCGTCTGTCAAGCCGTTGAATCCCACATCCTGCAAGGCTCGGCTGCCGCTGGTTGTCGCAAATGCGTAGGTAACGGTGGTCTGAGTAGGGATGCGTCCCCACTGCGTTGTGGCCCAAGCTTGGCTTCCATCCACGGGCATACCACTCTCATAGAATTTCTTACCGTCGTGCAGCACGTCTTCCGACACTTCACCGAGATTTATATAAAAGTCGCCTCCATACGCATTTGCGTCTGCCTGATTGTTGGTATAGATGAATGGGTCGAGCATCCAGAACTCTATGTACTCTATATTGGCAGTCTCGAAGTCGTTGGTGTCCAACTTCCGCATCATACCTCCCCATCTCTGGCGTGGATTGGCAAGACGGCCGTTTATATCCAAACTTGTACTGAAGTTGTACGGGCCACGTTCGTCAGGATAATAAGCGAGATTAAGGATGGGAAGTGTCGAAGTTGAACCGTTGTAACTGCTCTGGTCGCGATTAGGGAACAGTTCGTGGACATACACTTCACGCACATAATGGTTGGAAAGTTGCTCCAAATCGCTCTTGATATGCCCCGGCGTGAGCGTACTGCTTTGACGAGTAAAGAGCGGATCAATGTTATACCACGCCAAAAGACTGCGATTGAATCCACTTGCAAGCGTTGTCTTGTCGGACGATTCGGGGAAGTCGGACGGCACACTTGAGATAATCCAGCTCGTAGGATGGCTCACGTCGATTGTGCTCTTCGTATTTTCAAAGTCATCCAGATACGAAGCATTGTCCTGAGTGCCGCTGCTCTGCCCTGCCAGCAACTGTGCAAACTCTGCCGTAAAGGATATATGTGAAGGCTGAGTGAGGTGTAGGAAAGGAAGTTTATCGAGCATATTGGTGAGCCACTGACTTTCCTTTTTCCAACTCATATTCAATCCCCACAAAGTATTGCTGATAGGTTCGGTTCCCATATTCACCTTCGTTGTCAGAGCCTGTTCCGACAGATGCATAAAAGTACCGCCAACCATAAAGTTCTTTGAGAAGTCGTATTGCCAGTTCAAACCGAACATCGTTTTCCGTTCCTGCCCGTAGTCGCTCTGACTTTCCAAAGAAACATTCACGGAAGTACCGGCATCGATGATGCTCTGATTGAGAATCGTAACCTCGCCTGCGCTGTAATCCACGCTGTAATCCGAACCTTCCGACAGAGTAACGCCACCTGCCGTAACCACCACCGACCCCTGAGGCACGTTGTATGCGCCCAAGGAAATCACATTGGCACTCGTTCCACGGAACTGTCCTGTCAAGAGATACTTATCCTTCTCTGCAATCTGCTTCGCTATCGTCTTTGTGGAATCATACAATTCGACAAACGCATACTTCTGCGCCGTAGTGGCAGGCACTCCTTTGGAAACAAGATAGTTATACATATACTCACCGAACGGTTCGGCAGCCGGAAAGAACACACGACCATTGGACACCGTGTAGCCATCCACATAGTCGAAATATCCATTGGAGTGAGCATTGTTGTTATTATCCAGACGGTCAGCCCCCAATGCCTTTATCAACGTTTGGTCCTTGACCTGCGCCTCGGGTATATAAGAAAGGTAAACACCTGCCGTATCGCTTTGGAACTTCACATCCAATCGGAACTTTTCCCTCTCAACGGTCGATGCAAGATAATAAACATTCTTCATCATCAAGTCCCAGTTGGCCTGACGAGGATTGTTGCTCGTGTTCTTCAAAGCCTTGACGAAGAGTGCTTCATTCACGTCGGTACGGTCGCTTGCAAACTCTCCCACCTGATACGTAACCCCACCATAGGTATATTCATACGCAATAGCCAGTACCTGATCGGTCTGCAAACCAGTACGCAGAGACACATAGCCCAATGCCGTGTTCACAGAATACTCAGAACTGCTGAGCAATCGGGCACTTGAGAGTTTCTCATAATCGTTTCCTCCTACCATTCCCAGCCCGTCAAGAACAGTCGCCGACTGGTCGATGTTGCGCGCCTGTGGATAGTTCTGCGCAATGGTGCTGTATTCCGTATTGGCATTGTTGCTTGGAACAGCTCCCCCACCTGCGCCCCAGAGGTCTGTACGACTCACGTTCATATTCTCGCCGAGGTCGCTCAATGCGATGATATTACGGGTATTATTCGTATTCCCACTCTTGTTCGTAACCCAGATTTCCACACGATTGATGGTAACGCCCGTAGTAAGGTTGGGCAATGTCTTCATTGCGCCATCGTATTTTGAACGGAAATAGTGGGAAAGGAAGAAGTGTCGGTTCTCCTCATAGTCGGCAGCCGACATCTCAAATGGCGTCAATTGCTTGCCGCCTTTTGAACTTACACTTTTGTTGGACGACTTTTTCTGCGAAAGAACGGTCTGCAACTTCAGCTTACCGAACTGGAAATCAGTACGGATACCAAACAGGGAAGACGCCCCCTGCACCAAGGAATTATTGGACGGGAACGACACATTGCCGCCTTCAACCAACTTTATGATTTCGTCCTCCTTACCCTCATAGCGCAGTTTTATGTTCTGGGCATCGAAATCGAAAGTAGCATCGGTGTTGTAATTGAGGTTCATATTCACCTTATCGCCCACCTTACCATTCACGTTGAGGTTGATTTTCTCGTCGAAATTCATCGTCGTCGTCTTACGGTTGCGGATAGGCAGCGAAGGATTGTCGATATTCTTCAGCGTGGCACCGAATTTTATTTCGGCAGTACCCTGCGTCTTGATGCGCACACCGCCCGGACCGAAGATTTTCTCTGCCGGACCGAGCGAGAAGTGCATATCCGTAAAGTCGAATTTCTCCTTTCCCTGACGCTCCAGTATTTCCTTGTTCTTCGACCGGTAATACTCTGCAAAGCTGCGTTTCTCGCTCCACTTACGATATTCTTCGGGAGTCATCATAATAGGTGCAGTAACGTAGGTGTCGCCTATCTTGTTACCGATGATGTATCTGTCGAGCGTATCGTTATATTCCACCGTCTGCTTCATATTCTCCGGACGGGAAAGGTCCAGCGTTCCCCGCTCCAAATCACCATAAGTAATGGGAGTAGTGCGCTGCACCTTCCAACGGGGATGCAGCAGCGAGTCGGGAATTACTTCCTCGTCAATCTCTATCTGCGGAATAACGGGCGCGGCTTTCTTTGCCGTGTCGGGAGGAGCTACCACAGACAGAAGCGTATTTCCAAGTGGAAAGACACTGGCTATACTGTTTCCCCACGCCAACAGGCTGATACCTGCAAGCAGAAGCAGAGTGGATAATATGTATTTTCGTTGTCTCAAAGTGATTCTATAAGTGATATTCAGATGAATTCGAGGGATTGCGACACAGCCGCAACATACGAAAACAAAGGAGAACCAACTATTTTATTTGTTTCAAAGCTAACTTTATAAGCTGCTCCACAGGAAGGTCGGGCTGCTCTTTCAATATCTCAACCACAACTTTCGAGGACGGTGCCGGCGAAAAACCGAGCATCGTAAGTGCGCTGATGGCCTCATCCTTGACTGCTGAATTAACGGCAGACGCTCCCGGCTGTGCGCTTACGTGCAATTCGTCGGCAATGCCGCTCTGCATTATCTTGTCCTTGAGGTCTACAATGATGCGCTGCGCCGTGCGCAAGCCGATTCCCTTTACCGTCTTGAGCATCTTCTCGTCGCCGTTTGCAATCACATTGCAGAGTTCCGCGGGAGTCAATGACGAGAGAATCATACGCGCAGTATTTGCTCCTACGCCCGAAACGGTAATGAGCAGCCGGTAGAGCGAGCGTTCCTGCTTAGTGGCAAAGCCGTAAAGCGTGTAGCTGTCGTCGCGTCCACCAGTCATAATAGCCTCGTGAACATAGAGTTTTGCAGTCTGTCTGCCCTGCACGGCAGTATATGTATTGAGCGAAATATTCAGCGCATACCCCACTCCATTGGCATCGACAACTGCCAATGTCGGCGTCAGGTCGGCCACTTCGCCCCTGATATATTCTATCATAACCTTCTTTTCTTAAAAACCCCGCACAGCACAGGGATTGTGTATATACAATTCTTTAACGCATTTCCCTCTCCTTTTATTGCATTCCAACTGAACTTAAATTCAACAAACAGGCGTTTGAAAAAGAAACACAGCACATTATCGCAATAGCGAAAGACAACAATTAATGCTGAAAAACGCATCATAATTCTTTGATATATCATAAATAACCCCTATATTTGCGCCAACGACAATCATTAAAACAGCGATTACAGTCTGAAAAATCAGACCGGAAACGTTAAATCCTAATATAAACGCCATAAAAAAGAAAGCAGATGAAACTACCGATTCTTATTATATTATGCGCCTGTACTTTTCCAATTTCGGTAAAGTCGCAGAATGATACGGTTATCGCTGCAAAGGAATTGAAAGAAGTAACGGTATCAGGGAAATTGATACGGCAAGAGGCCGACCACTATAATTGTATTCCCACGAACAAGCAGCGCAGGCATTCGCACTCGGGCTTCGACTTGGTAAGGAATATGATGATTGCCGGCGTAAACGCAGACACGGAAACTGGCAGCATACTGACACCGGGAGGTGCTGCAACGCTGTATATAAACGGTCGGGAAGCCTCTTACAGAGAGATTCAAAGTCTGAGGCCAAAGGATGTTCTACGAATAGAATACTACGATATGCCCACGGGGAAGTACGCCAAAGACAAGGCTGTGCTGAACTATGTGGTAAGGATTTACACCGAAGGAGGATACACACAGGTGGATGCTTTACAAACGCTCGGATTCCAGAAAGGGGACTACAATCTGACATCAAAGTACAGTTTCGGACATTACAACGCCAACATCTGGGCCGGTTATGGCATAGAGAATCTGAAATCGGACGCATATTCAACGGAACGCTACGGGCTGCCAACCGAAACAACAAAGCAGACAAGATACCTTAATCAGGAAGATAAAAGTGCAGCAAAACACTTTACGGCCAGCCTGAGCCGTATAACCGACAAGCAGACTTGGATGTTGCGCGCAAGCATTGAGCCCGAAAAACAAAGAAAAAACTCTCCCGAAGGCAGCACACAATACATAAAAAACGGTACTGCCGACAGTCAGCACAGTTTGTTCTTTAACCGTAACACCACCCTTAAACCTACTTTCTACGCTTATTACAACCGGTCGATTGGCAAGAATCAGAATCTGAATGCAGACTTTGATGCCTACTATGCGAGGAATAACTACCACAGAACGCTTACGGAAAACAACACTTATCAGAGTGATGTTGCTGAAGACTATTTCTACTCAAAGCTGAATGCAAACTACACCCTCTCGCTGCCGAAGCACAACAGCTTTACCGTCAGTCTGCACGAATACTTCCGCAGCTCGCAAGACAACTACGCAGGCGTTTCGCCAACTTGTCAGCACCTGCGCTCGTCAGAAACAATTCTTTTTGCAGATTACAGCAAACGATGGTCAAAGTTTATGCTTGATGCGAACCCAGGTGTCTCTTATCTCGTGTATAAGCTGCGTGGAGATGATGCCGTCAAGCATCTTGCACCACGCTTGCAGTTGTCGGCCTCGTGGATGCCCGACAAGGTGCAGCGTTTCAGAGCGTTCTTCTCGCTTGGAAACACATTCCCCACACTCAGCTCTACGAATCCGGTTGAACAGCAGATTGATCCGATTATGATCAGGAGGGGAAATCCGAATATGGACAATTCTACATTGCTTGGCCCCGGCTTTACCTATTCCGTGAATTACAAGCAGTGGGCGGCTCTCCTGTCCACTTATTATATGTATATAAGCAATGCCATCGTCAATACCTATACCATTGACGGTTCGCATATTATCAATTCCTTCAGCAGCAATGCCCGAAGCCATCAGACCTCAGCAGCACTCTCGCTCACGTGGAAGCCAAGTGAAAACTTCAACATAAAGGCAGACGGAGGCTACACTCACTATGCCGTCAGTCGTGCAGTACGTGAACGGCAGAGCAGTTGGAGACTGAATATGCAAGCCTATTACTATATCGGCGATTTCTCTTTCTCTGCCTTTTACAAGTCTCCCGTCAAATCGCTTGCGAACTTTCAGACCCACGTCAGGACTCCGTGGCAATACGGCATAACCGGGGAATGGAACCACGATAACTTTGCCATCGTCTTAGACGCTAAGAATCTCTTTATAGAGAAGAACAAGATGCGACAATCACTATCCGCAGACAACTATGATTTCACGCAAATTGCCCAATCCGACATTGAAAACTCCTATGCTTCTGTCAAATTCCTCTACACCGTGGAATACGGGAAGAAAGTGCGCCGGTCGCCACAATACACAATGAAAAAGTCAGAGAGCACTATCTTGAGGTAGCCTTCATTATTGAGTAAAGGCATCTTTTCCGTATTTTTCATTTTTCAATGCCTTCAGGGGCACACAGATAATCGACAATAACGATTGGAGATACACTCTGCTGCACGCATCCGTAAAAGCATCGCCTGTGAAATTCCTGAAGGCTTTGCCCTTTCTGTGGCAAAAACAACTTCCACGATTCCGTGATTTACAGACGAATCATAACTGTCTGAAAATCAAGCATTGCGAAATCCATTTCCAAACGTGCGAAGAATGCGTTGCAATCTTCGCAAAAACGCATTGCAATCTTGCGAAGAATGGAACGCAATCTTCGCAAGATTGGAAACCGTGTTCCTATCAGGTTGAAATGGTTATCGTCCCGACGCACCGAAACGAAGCGCGAACGCGGGATAAAAAGCAAGTCGGAACTGTCCTCTTTGCAATCGGCAGGCGCAAATACTATTTTATCAGCAAACAATCACAAACAAAACCTCTTTGAAAGCAGATTTCGTTTTAACCTTAAAAAATGTATAAATAGTATCGTCTTTCGTGCTTTTGGAGTAATTTTGCATCAGAGAAAACTGTTCAAAAACAAAACATAAAGATGATTATGAAGAAAATCAGAGCAGCCGTAGTGGGTTACGGCAACATAGGCCGATATGCAGTAGAGGCTCTTGAAACAGCAAACGACTTTGAGATAGCAGGCATCGTGCGCCGGCAGGGCGATAAGGACAAACCTCTGGAACTTACGCCATACGAGGTTGTCGATGATATAGAGAAACTGAAAGACGTGGACGTGGCTATTTTGGCTGCCCCCACACGCAGTTGTCCCGAATATGCAGAGAAGATAGTGGCTCTGGGAATCAACACCGTAGACTCTTTCGACATCCATACAGGCATTCTCGACTATCGCACCAAGCAGATGGAGCATTGCAAGAAAGCCGGAAAGGTAAGCGTTATTGCAGCAGGCTGGGACCCGGGGTCCGACTCTGTTGTGCGAATACTTCTCGAAGGACTTGCTCCGAAAGGACTTTCCTACACCAACTTCGGTCCCGGAATGTCTATGGGACACTCGGTGTGCGTCCGTGGCAAGAAAGGCGTAAAGAATGCGCTTTCCGTTACCATTCCATTGGGCGAGAGCATCCACCGCCGTATGGTCTACGTTGAACTGGAAGACGGTGCGAAACTGGAAGACGTTACGGCTGAAATCAAGGCCGACCCTTACTTCTCGCACGACGAGACTCACGTGTTTGCAGTTGCAAGCGTGGACGATGTCCGCGATATGGGGCACGGTGTGAACCTCATTCGCAAGGGACAGAGCGGCAAGACGCCTAATCAGCGTTTTGAATTCAATATGAGCATCAACAATCCGGCACTCACCTCGCAGGTACTCGTAAACTGCGCGCGTGCTACAATGCGTTTGGCTCCGGGCTGCTATACGATGCCCGAGATTCCTGTGATTGACTATCTCCCTGCTTCAAGAGAGGAAATCATCAACTCTTTGGTGTAGAACGCAGTCCGAAAGGAAATACGCCGACAAAGAAAAAACGAATATCAGGCACAAATACAAAAAAGGATTCTCGCAATGAGAATCCTTTTTCTGTTATATAACTTGCAGACTTGCTCTGAAGTCGGCAATCTGCTTAGTTTTCCTTCCAAAAAGCCGGTGTGAAAAGCACGAGAACCGTGAACAGTTCCAGACGCCCTACGAGCATCAGGAACGAACCAATCCACTTCGCAAAGTCGGGCAATTCAGCCCAAGACATCGTCGGTCCTATCTCCAAACCAAGCGTAGGCCCTACATTTCCCAAGCAGCTCAACGTGATTGTTATAGCGTTCGTATGATCGATTCCACACGCTATCATCGTGAAGGCACAGAGAAGCGTAAGGAACAGATACAGACCTATGAAGGCAAGCAGCGTAACCCGATGGCCTTGTGGAATATTCACACCATCAACTTTCATCGGAAGAACAGCATTCGGATGAAGAATCTGGCGAAATTCGTTTCTCACCACCTTTATCAGCATCACACCACGGATGCTCTTGATGCCTCCACTGGTTGAACCCGACATACCACCGAAGAACATACAGGCTGCCAGTACCACCCAAGTAACATGCGGCCACTTGGCTGCGTCGTCGCTGAACAAGCCCGTCGTGGTAATGAACGAAACCACCTGAAAGACCGAACTGCGGAAGGCGTGCTCCAAATCGTAGCTGCGCTTGAAGAACAATTCGAGCATAATGAAGATTGTGAATCCTGCTACCATTATTGAATAGAAACGGAACTCGGAATTACGGAAAAGCTGCTTAATCTTAAAGCCTGCAACTGTACCATATAATAATGTGAAATTTACGCCCGAAAGAAAGCAGAAAATGGTACATACGTATTCTTCGGCAGGCGAATGAAACGTCATAATAGAGCCGCTTTCCGTTGCAAAACCTCCTGTTGCCGTACTGGTCATAGCATAGTTGAAGGCATCGAACCAACACATTCCACAAATTTTGTAGCTCGCTATACAGGCAACGGTCAGTACAAGATAAACCATCCATATCCACTTTGCACCGGTGCTGAGGCGCGGATGCAGCTTACTTCTTATCGGTCCGGTGGCTTCCGCCGCAAACACTTTCAGCGATCCTCCTACCAGTGAGGGCAGAATGGCTATTGTGAAGAATACGATTCCCAGTCCGCCAATCCACTGTGTGAGCGAACGCCAGAACAAAATACCGTGCGGCATGTGCTCGGGAAAGTCCACAATCGTTGCACCGGTCGTGGTAAAACCCGACATTGTTTCAAAGAAAGCATCCGTGAAATTGGTTATCTCGGTACTAAGCAAGAAAGGCAAAGTGCCGAAAAGAGAGAACAGTATCCACGAAACGGCTACGACGAAGTAGGCATCGCGTCGTCCCATAGAACTTTCGGCATTCCATCCCATCAGCCGAAAGACCACTCCTCCAGCCACAGTGATAAGAATACTCCAGACGAACGGCCATATATCGGCTCCATTATACCAAATGGCAACTATCAGACAAAGGAAAAGCAGCGTCGCTTCAATCCAAAGCAGCGATCCAAGAATCTTTGAAATGATTTTCAGATTAAGCATAACAATGTATCTTGAACAAATTAATTGAAAAGCTGTTCCAACTTGTGCTTGGGAACATTATGCGAGAACACCACTACGATATCCCCTGCCTCAATCTGCGTATTACCCGAAACGAGCATACCTTCTTCGCCCCGTACAAGTCCACCAATGGTCATTCCACTCGGCAGTTTGATATCCTTGATGGGCTTTCTGGTTATCTTTGAGCCTTGAACCGGGATGAACTCGGCCACATCTGCATTGACCGACATCAGGAATTTAACGTTGTCTACGTTTGCATCCAACAGCATCTGATAGATATAACTTGCGGCAATCGCCTTCTTATTGATGATTGTACCGATGTCCAGACTCGCAGCCATACCCACATAATCGAAGTTTTCGACCGATGCAATGGTCTTTCTCACGCCCATTCGCTTGGCTGCCAGACAGGCAAGGATATTGGTTTCGGCATTCGGTGTCAGAGCAACGAAAGCCTGTGTGTTCCTGATTCCCTCTTCAATGAGCAGACTGGAGTCGCGTCCGTCGCCGTTGATGACGAGCTGATCTTCCTTAAACATACTGTTGAGATACTCACAACGGTCGGCATCGCGCTCAATAACCTTCACGTTCATATATTCAGGCATTACCTTTACAGAGCGAACGGCAGTACGACCACCACCCATTATCATTACATTCTTCACGTCCACATACTGCTCCTTGCCTACAATCTTGCGAATATATGGAATGTAATTCTTCGTAGTCATAAAGTAAGCGAGATCGTCTAACTTTAAAGTGTCGTTACCACCGGGGATAATCGTCTCGTGATGCCGCTTGATTCCGAGCACGTGGTACGGATCATCTGGACCGCTGATTTCGCGCAATGGCTTGTTGAGAATCTCACATCCTTCGCGCAATTTAATGCCAAGCATCACCAGTGCACCACCGTGAACGTCCCAACGCTGGCGCACCCACGACATCTTCAAGCCGCTGATGATATCCTTTGCCGCAAGAACTTCCGGATAAATAAGGCTGTTCACACCCAGACGCTTGAAAAACTCCTGATTTTCAGGTTCCATATATTCAGGATTGTCAATCTTGGCAACGGTTTTCTTCGTACCGAGATGATGCGCCATCGTACAAGCCGTGATGTTGTCCGTTTCCTTCGGGGTTACGGCAATGAACAAATCGGCTGTCTTTGCACCTGCATCTTTCAATGCCTTGATGCTGGTAACCTTGGCTTCCATTGTCAGGATGTCGCAATCCGTTCCAATCTTTTCCAAATTCTCTGGAATTTCATCTATCAAGATGATGTCATACTTATTGCGAGAAAGCATCTGCGCAAGATAAGTTCCGATGGCATAGGCACCGGCAATGATGATTTTCATATCCCTAATCACTTATTTGGCAGTTTTTGCCAAACTGTCTTTTATTACCTTCTCAATGCTCTTTACATCAATTCCACAGATTTCGCGCAACTGCTGAACGGTTCCCTGCTCGATAAACTTGTCGGGCAAGCCCAGACGTTTCACAGCAGGCTTATAGCCATTGTCGGACATCCATTCCATAACGGCCGAACCCAATCCACCATTGCGCACACCGTCCTCGACGGTGATAATTTCCTTGAAGTTCTCTCCCACCTCTCTCAGAATATGCTCGTCGAGCGGTTTGAGGAAACGCATATCATAATGGGCAACGCGTCCGTTGCATTTCGTATCTTCTTCCTCCAGATTTCTGATTGCCTTTTCAACATCATTGCCCACCGGACCGATGGAAAGCACAGCCACATTGCTCAAACTTGTATCGACGGCATCGCCCAGATGCTTGTCGCAGAGCTTTCTGCCCGTACCCACCTGTACTTCTTCCAGACTGCATTTCCAGTCTACAAGCACGCCGTTTCCACGTGGATAACGGATAACGAAGAAGCCCTTGCCGGGCAACTGTGCCGTGTACATCAGCCTGCGCAGCTCGTGTTCGTCCATAGGCGACGAGATTGTCGCATTCGGTATCGGTCGGAGAAAAGCCATATCAAAAGCACCGTGGTGCGTTGCTCCGTCTTCGCCTACCAATCCGGCACGGTCCAGACAAAGCACCACAGGCAGATTGAGAATCGCCGTATCGTGGATGATGTTGTCGTAGGCACGCTGCGAGAAAGCACTGTAAATGTTGCAGAAAGGCTGCAATCCGTCTTTCGCCATTCCGGCAGAGAAGGTCATAGCGTGTCCTTCGGCAATACCCACGTCGAATGTCCTGTCTGCCATTTCCTTCATCATAATGTTCATAGAACAACCTGACGGCATAGCCGGCGTAACACCTACGATACGCTCGTTCATATTGGCGAGTTCCAGCAGCGTGTGTCCGAACACATCCTGATATTTAGGTGGCTTGTTGCTGTTGTCCTGCACGAGTCGCTCGCCCGTTTCAGGGTCGAATTTTCCCGGAGCGTGCCAAACCGTGGCACTCTTTTCGGCAGGTTCGTAGCCCTTTCCCTTCACCGTATGAAGATGAAGCAGCTTCGGTCCCTTCATATCCTTCAACTGACGGAGAATGCGTACCACTTCCTTCACATCGTTTCCATCGAACGGACCGAAATAACGGATGTTCATTCCCTCGAAAAGATTCTGCTGCTGCGAGAGAGCCGACTTCAAAGCATTGTTCAATCGAAGAATGCCCTTCTTTCGTTTTTCGTTCAGGATTCCCTTGGAATCAAGCCAGTTGGAAGCCTTGAATCGGATTCTATTGTAAGTTTCGTTGGTATCGAGATTCAGCAAATACTGCTGCATACCACCCACGGCGCGATCAATGGACATATCATTGTCGTTCAGGATGATAAGGAGATCGTTGGGTTTGCCCGAAACATTGTTGAGTCCCTCGAAAGCCAACCCACCACTCATAGCTCCGTCGCCGATGATGGCAACCACGTGTCGGTCTGGATGCTTCGTCAGCTTGGCTGCAACAGCCATTCCGAGTGCTGCCGAAATGGAGTTGGAAGCGTGCCCACAAGTGAAAGTATCGTACTCGCTTTCCTCGGGCGATGGAAAAGGCATCAGTCCGTTCAGCTTTCTGTTCTCGCAGAAACGCTCCCTGCGCCCCGTCAATATCTTATGACCGTAGGCCTGATGCCCAACATCCCATACTATTCGGTCTTCAGGGGTATTGAATACATAATGGCAAGCCACGGTAATCTCCGCAGCTCCAAGACTGGAAGCAAGGTGTCCGGGATTCACGGCCACCTCTTCTATAATATCCTCTCTAAGCTCCTTGCACAATTCCGGCAGTTCGTCGATGCTCAGTTTACGAAGATCCGAAGGATATTCAATCTTGCTCAAAAGTTTGTATTTACGCTCGTTCGACATAATAATAATGTGGATAATGGTGCAAAGGTACGCTAAATAGGTTGAACCACAAAATAAAACCCTTCTAATTTAGGTGCGACAGCCCACTCTATCGGCATAAGGAAGCAATGGAAGACTGCGGCGAACATATCGCAAAACAGACCTTTATGAACTACGCTTTGTAAAGTTTGATTACTCAAAACAGGCACATATTTTTTCAGCAATCCAGAGATTGCAGGCACGTTTTCAGACGGTTGGAATGCGTTTTTCGCAGCATTGAATTGTAAACATCGGTTGATTGCGTTGCGTTCTTGCGAAGAATGCACATCATTCTTCGCAGGAATGGAAGTTAAAAATACAAGGAAAGGGGATGAAAATAAGTTCGTTTAGTCCGAATGATTGTCCTATTCGGGAAGAAATGAAAGCGATTTTAATGCACAAATCAGAAGAAACAAACACAACTCTCTGATAACCAGACGGTTTAAATAACACACGCATAATTCGCATATTTGAAAAATAAAAATATCCGACGCAAAATAATCGAATTATGGAGAGCCTTTTGTAAGGATTATTCATAAAGCACGAAACACGGATGAGGCTTAAAATGCTTCACGGTATTTGTTCTCGTCCTTGTCTTCGAGCATAGACAGATAGCTGTTGTATCTGCTTTCCGATATGTAATGCTCCTCAACTGCCTTCCGAACGGCGCATCCCGGCTCGTGGGTATGCGTACAGTTGGAGAATCTGCACTTGTCAGAGAACTTGAAGATTTCGCGAAAATAGCTCGTCAGTTCCTCCTTGTCAATGTCGAAAGTACCGAATCCCTTAATTCCCGGCGTGTCTATCAGGTAGCCTCCACTGGGCAGTTCGAGCATTTCGCTGAAGGTAGTGGTGTGCATTCCGGTTTTATGCGCATCAGAAATCTCGGCAGTCCGCAGGTTGGTTCCCAGCAATCCGTTGATAATGGTAGACTTACCCACCCCACTGTTGCCGCTCATCAGCGTAATCTTTCCAGCCAATAAAGGTTTCAGTTGTTGCAGGCTTTTTTCCTCATCGCAGCCTTCAGTAGCCTGAACTTCAACGCACTTGTAGCCTACTGTCTCGTAGAGGTGCATCACTGCCTGCTGATAATTCCGTTCTTCTTCAGACAGCAGGTCGTATTTGTTGAACACCAGCACCACGGGCACACGATAGGCCTCGGCACTTGCAAGGAATCTGTCGATGAACGTAAGCGAAGTTTCGGGATAGTTTATCGTAACAATCAGGAACGCCTGATCGAGGTTGGCGGCTATGATGTGGCTCTGTTTGGAAAGATTGGAGGCTTTTCGGATGATGTAGTTCCGACGGTCTTCTATCTCCGAGATAAAAGCAGTTCCTTCCTGATTGACAATCAACTGCACATAGTCGCCCACTGCCACCGGATTGGTGGAGCGAATTCCCTTCAATCTGAAGTTTCCCTTTATCTTGCTTTCGATGGTCCGTCCGTCATCGGTCTTTACCGTGTACCAACTACCAGTATTCTTTATTACTAAGCCGCGCATATAACCTTCTCTCCCTGTATCTTGTTCAAGACTCAGGGAAACTGAATGTAGGGTTCATATTGAGGAAAAGCTCGTCTTCCCGCTTGCACATACGAGTTTGGCATTCACAAAAACACATTACCAAACCTGTAAATGCTCCCCTCCGTTCTGCGAGGAGGGGAAGCAGGGAGAGACCGTTTTTCCTTTTATACTGTCATAATTTCCTTCTCTTTCTCTTCGAGAAGGGCATCAATTTTCTTGATATACTTGTCGTGAATCTTCTGCAAATCTTCCTCAGCATCCTTTTCCAAGTCTTCAGAAAGACCGTCCTTGATGGCTTTCTTCAGCTTGTCCTTGATGTCGGCACGGGCATTGCGAACCTCAACTTTCGTGCGCTCGCCTATCTTGTTGCTCTGTTTCACGAGATCGCGACGACGCTCTTCAGTCGGCTGTGGCAAGCTCAGACGGATGATTTCGCCGTTGTTGTCGGGAGTGATGCCTACATCAGAGTCCATAATAGCCTTTTCAATGTCGCGGATAGCCTTCTTGTCCCAAGGCTTGATGGCGATTGTGCGTGGATCCGGCACCGTTACGGAAGCCACCTGATTCAAAGGCACCATCGAACCGTAGGAACTCACGCGCACTCCATCGAGAATTGCCACGTTCGCACGGCCTGCACGAATGCGCGCCAACTGCTCATCGAGATACATCGCAGCCATTTCCATACGCTCTTCGGCTTCGCCTAATGTTGCTTTTACGTCTATCATAATTTCTTGTTATTTAAATTTAATGGTACAAAAATAGGAATTTATTTACATCCTCGCAAAAAATATATACGTTTTCTCTATATATTTGCTTTTTACCGTTGCAGTTCAAGACGCTTATCGTCAGGAAAAACACCTCACACCCATTCCTTTTCAGAGAATCTCAAAGCCCGATTATCCTGTTTTCTGCCGTGCCTTGAATAGATTTTTACCGATTAAGGAGGAATTTAACCTATTCCTATCCATTATTAAGAAATAATATATATCTTTGCATCTAACTAAGAAATTACTTATGCACTTCTTTATAACACAATAAACATAAACTATTAAAAATGAGAATGAAAATCAAACTAATCCCCACATTGGCATTCGTATTGGCAATGTCATTGTTTACAAGTTGCAGCAAAGATGACAGTACATCCCATCAGTTGGAAAGTATGAAACCTGTGGCCTTTGCAAAAGTTCAAGATGAAGTCATTTCTTCCGAGCCAACAGGAAAAGTAATTGGAAACAAGAAAGAATACAGGCAGGTAATTAAGAAGCAAATAACGCTCGATCCCATAGAATTGGTAGACGAAAGCCTTTCAGACATAATCTATCCCGGTTGTATTCTTCGTGGAGACGCCTTTATGGAAGGCGAGTATTCGCCAATTTCAATCAAGAATCCTCAAACTATCACTTTGTCAGCAACTGTCCGTGGCAAGACCTTGCCTGAAAAAAAAGAAGTGCTTCCAACTTTGCACAATGTACGTCAAGGCATTGATGAGTTGATGGAGCCGAATGCACGTGATATTAGAAAATACAATACGGCTTCGTACATTACCTATATTACCAATGACGTAACGACAAAAGAAAGTTTTAACAAGACATTCAACACCCATATAAAAACAAATAGGCTTAATGATATTATTAATGCAAATTTCATTTATGAGGCACAGAAAATATCTTCATCGGGCAAACATTATGTCTTGATAAAGATAAAACAAAAACTCTTCAACATTTCAATGGATGCAAAACATCCTGATGAATGGGGAGAGTTGGGCAAACTGGGAGAATACGAACCTTTATATGTAAGCAGCGTAGACTATGGTCGTGTTGTGCATTTGCTCATTGAGACAACGGAAAGCACCGAGGCTGTTTCAAAAATGATTAAAGAAGGTATAAAAACTGCATTTACCAACTATGGAAGTAGCCTTGAAGCAGAATACGAGAAACAGTGGAGCCGCTATTTTAAAGAGGGAAAAATACAAGTTATGGTTTCAGGTGGACCAATGGAATATGCAAGAAAGATACGTGATTACGATAGTTTTATGATGTTTATAGATATACCTAGTTCTAAATCATTGATTAAGTCTTCCGTACCTATCAGCTACCGTGTCCGTTCCGTTCGCACAAACAGGGAAATTGAAGTGCGCAATTTCTATACGGAAGAAGTGTTAGTAACTGAGAAATGAAAATAAAATTCAGATATTGACAATATCAGTAATCAGCAAAACATAAAAAATGGCGAAACAGGGATTCCTGTTTCGCCATTCATTTTTATATATCCAAATGTCAAACAACACTTCTTCTCTTTCCCCGAATCGCATATAAAAAAACTGAAAGCTCATCTATCATTTCAGACTGATAAACATACGACTTACAAGTAACCGAAAAACGCATTCCATTCTTGCGAAGAATGAAATGCGTTTTTGCGAAGATTGCCTTGCATTCTTCGCACGTTTGAAAACAGATATTTCAATCACTGATTTTCAAACACTTACAAACGAATCAAAAATTAGTGGACAGGGATACTTGAAGTTTATAATCAGATGAAATGCGAATAGGAAAATTTAATAGATTTCCTTGCTGAGAATCTGCATAGCTTCCTCCAAATACTTCGCATCGGTATCGTCAAATGCATTCAAATCCTTGCTGTCAATATCCAATACACCTATCGCCTCGCCCTTACCATTATATATAGGTACTACGATTTCGGAACGGGAAAGCGAACTGCAAGCGATGTGTCCGGGAAATTCTTCCACATCAGGAACTACCAGCGTCCTGCGCTCGGCAAAGGAAGTGCCGCATACACCTCGCCCCACAGGGATGGTAAAACAGGCAGTAGTGCCCTGAAACGGTCCGAGTTTCAATGTTCCGTCATCGGCCAACATATAAAAGCCCGTCCAAAAAAACTGCTCAAATGTATGATGCAGAGCCGAAGAAACGTTTGCCAACACGCCAACCTCGTTTGTTTCGCCCTCGATGAGCGCGGCAATTTGTTTCAACAGTAATTCGTATTTCTCTTTCTTTTCCATTCTGCAAT
Organism: Prevotella sp. HUN102; assembly: GCF_000688375.1. Lineage (NCBI taxonomy): Bacteria > Pseudomonadati > Bacteroidota > Bacteroidia > Bacteroidales > Prevotellaceae > Prevotella > Prevotella sp. HUN102. The sequence goes on from NZ_JIAF01000004.1 coordinate 192,328, forward strand.
AGTTAAAAATTCAAAGTTCAATGTGCAAAAATCTCATTGGGCAGCCTTCAGTTCAGCCTCAACCATATTCGTTAATTCCACAAATTGAGCTATACTCAACTGCTCCGGTCGCTTTGTCATTATTTCCTGTTCGTAGAATCCTTCCCTCGGCTTTGCCGAAAACATCTGTTTCAAGCTCACACGCAACATCTTGCGCCGTTGATTGAAAACCGTCTTTACCAAACGCTTGAACAGTTTTTCATCGCATCCGAGATCCGTAACCTTATTCCGGGTCATACGGATAACGGCACTCTTAACCTTCGGAGGTGGATTGAACACGTTTTCGTCTACCGTAAACAGATACTCCACATCGTACCACGCCTGAATGAGCACGGAAAGGATTCCAAAGCTCTTGTTCCCGGGTACGGCTGCCATCCGCTGAGCCACCTCACGCTGTATCATTCCCGTGCAACAAGGTATCAGCTCCTTGTAATCGAGCATCTTGAAGAATATCTGCGACGAGATATCGTATGGATAATTGCCCGTAAGCACGAACTGATTTCCCCCGAACAACTGGTTCAAATCCATTCTCAGGAAGTCTTCGCCGAGAATATTGTCCTTCAATGTCGAGAAACGCTCGTACAGATAAGCCACACTCTCGGAGTCAATCTCAACAGCCTTTACCATTCTTGGCTTTTCAACGAGATACTGTGTAAGCACACCCATACCCGGTCCTATTTCCAATACGGGAATTTCGGGGCAGGCATCCACCGTGTCGGCGATTCGTTTGGCAATATTCAAGTCGGTAAGGAAGTGCTGACCGAGATTCTTTTTGGGCCTGACTGATTTCATAATTTTTCTTTATTTGGCCACAAAGATAGCTATTTTATTTTGTTTTTAAAAGCATTTTTGTATCTTTGCTCATCAAATGGGAACGAAGAAGCTGTTCTATAATATCATAAAAATAGCACTGCCACTCTTATTGGGTGGTGGCATTCTGTATTGGATGTACCGCGACTTCGATTTCACTACGATAGAGAACATCCTTCTCCACGAGATGAACTGGACGTGGATGCTGCTTTCCCTTCCTTTCGGCATCTTGGCACAGGCCTTTCGCGGATGGCGATGGAAACAGGCTTTGGAACCTATCGGCGAGAAACCGCGCAACGCTGTCTGCGTAAACTCCATCTTTCTTTCCTATGCCGTCAGCTTGGTTATCCCACGTGTGGGCGAGTTTGCACGATGCGGCGTTCTCAGCAAATACGAGAAAATAACATTTCCCAAAGCACTTGGCACCGTTGTTACGGAAAGAGCAGTAGATACGCTCATAGTTCTCTTTATCTCTGCCCTTGCTTTCATTTCGCAAATCGGTGTATTCAGCAACTTCTTTTTGAAAACCGGAACGCGAATCGACCATATTTTCGGGATGTTTTCCACTACCGGTTGGATTGTAACAGGTATCTGCGCAATAGCGGCATTTATATTGCTCTACTTGATTCGCAAGAAACTGTCGTTCCACGACAAGGTCAAGGAAACACTATCGGGAATCTGGCAGGGAATAAGCTCTCTGAAAGGCGTGAAGAACATACCCTTGTTCATCTTTTACAGCTTTGCTATATGGATTAGCTATTTTCTTCATTTCTACCTGACCTTCTTCTGCTTCGAAGCCACAAGTCCGCTTGGCATAACCTGTGCGTTGGTTTGCTTCGTGGTAGGCTCTGTTGCCGTCATCGTTCCCACGCCAAACGGCGCAGGTCCTTGGCATTTCGCCGTGAAGACAATGCTCATATTATATGGTGTAGTGGATGTTCAGGCACTCTACTTCGTGCTGATAGTCCACACTATTCAGACCCTGCTGGTGGTTCTCTTGGGCATCTATGCGTGGATAGCACTTACATTTACCCGAACTGCAAAAGCAAGGCTCGACGAATAAACAACATCAATCAAAATACTAACCCTTAAAAATACAAGACTATGAGTGAAATTAGAAATCTCAGTCCAGAACTTCTCTGGCGCAACTTCGACGATTTAACACAAATTCCACGTCCGTCAGGACACATGGAAAAGGTACAGGCATTCCTGCTCGACTTTGCAAAGAAGGTAAACGTGGAGGCCTTTGTCGATGAAGCCGGCAACGTTGTGATGCGCAAGCCTGCCACTCCCGGCTATGAGAACCGTAAGGGCGTTATCCTTCAGGCTCACATGGATATGGTTCCACAGAAGAGTCCAGACAGTCCTCATAATTTTGAAACTGATCCTATCGTTACTCACATCAAGGACGGATGGGTATATGCAAACAATACCACCCTCGGTGCCGACGACGGTATCGGCGTTGCTGCCATTATGGCCGTTATGGAAGACAAGACTTTGAAGCACGGACCTATTGAGGGACTCATCACACGCGACGAGGAAAACGGTATGTTCGGTGCCAACGACCTTCCAAAGGGCGAACTCTTCGGCGACATTCTCCTCAATCTCGACTCTGAATCGTGGGGCAAATTTGCCATTGGCTCTGCCGGTGGTATCGACGTTACAACGGTTAAGGAGTACAAGGGCGTAGCCAATGATCAGGAAGTGGCTGTCCGCCTCACGCTGAAGGGATTCCGCGGTGGTCATTCCGGACTGGAAATCCACGAAGGCCGTGCCAACGCGAACAAGGAAATGGTTCGCTTCGTTCGCAAGGCTACAGAAGAACTCGGCGTTCGTCTGGCATCTTGGAATGGCGGTAATATGCGCAATGCCATCCCGTTCAAGGCTGAAACCGTGCTTGCCCTGCCTGCTGCAAAGGTTGATGCACTCAAGGCTATGGTGGAAGAACAGCGTCAGCTCCTCGAAAGCGAGTTCAGAACCATCGAAAGCAACATCGAGTTCTACGTTGAAGAGTCTGAGAAACCTGTTGAACTCGTTCCTGCCGACGTTCAGGATACGCTCATCAAGGCTATCTACGCCTGCCACAACGGCATCGTTCGTATGATTCCTGTATATCCAACGGTTGTTGAAACATCTTCAAACCTCGCCATCATCAACATTGATGCAAACAAGTGCAGCATCAAGATTCTTGCACGTTCTTCACGCGAGGATATGAAAGACTACGTTGCCAATCAGCTCAAGAGCTGTTTCGACCTTGCAGGCTTCACAACAACGTTCAGCGCAAGCTATGTTGGCTGGGATCCAAACCCAGACAGTGAAATCCTCAATCTCTTGAAGAGAGTGTATAAGGAACTCAATGGCGAGGAAGTTGTCGTACAGGTAGACCACGCCGGCCTTGAATGCTCAATCATCCTCGGCAAGTATCCCCACCTCGATGTGGTAAGTCTCGGCCCGACTATCCGTAGTCCGCACACAGCTACCGAACGTTTCGAGATTGCCACCGCGCAGCCATTCTGGGATTTGCTCGTAAAGGCATTGGAGGAAATCCCTGCTAAGTAAGCACAAGTAATTCAAATTACTGAAAAATCATTATCCGTTGCTTTGGGTTTACCCATCAGCAACGGATTCTTTTTGCTCCCAATAAAACATCCATAAGTAGAGAAAGTATATCAAACTCTCTGAATAATCTTTACAAAAGCCTCTCCATAATTCCATTATTTTGAGCCGAATGTTTTTAATTTTCAAATAAGCGAATTATGAGTGTGCAATTTTAAGATACTAAACATCAGCCAGATACAAACCCCAGCAGCCCTTTGTGCATTTAAACATCGCCTAAACCCTCCTAAACAGAACAATAATTCAAACCAAACGAACATATTTTACGCTTATTTCCCTACCTTTTCAGCTTTTGTTCTTGCAACAAATAGAATACATTCTTCGCAAAAACGCAACGCAACCGACCGATGTTTGCAATTCAATGCTGCGAAAAACGCATTCCAACCGTCTGAAAACGTGCCTGCAATCTCTGGATTGCTGAAAAAAAATGTACGCTTTTTTATGAACTATTTTTACAAAAGGAAATCACTATGCGACTGCACATTCCTATTTTCTTCCACATCTTGTATTTAGCAATATAATAGCGTTTTAAGGTAATTTGCAAAATAAAATGAATTTATTTTGCGCTTCAAGCGTTTTGCACTATCTTTGCATTCTTAGTTAAAAGAGAGGAGGTAGATAGCCTAAAAACACCGTGTACAAACTGCAAACGGCGTATGGAAACGGCTTCAAAGACAATCTCTCTGCTCATTAAAAAAAGAATAAATTTAATTTCAAATAATGGACGAAACAAAAAAATTAGTAGAAACTATCATTCAAGGTATTCAGGATAAAAAGGGACATGGCATAGTTATTGCTAACCTTTCAGGGATCGACGGCACTATCTGTCGCTATTTCGTTATATGTCACGGCAATTCCCCACAACAGGTGGAGGCTATTGCAGAATCGGTGAGCGACTATGTTCGCGAACATCGTGGCGAAAAGCCCGTAAACTGTGCAGGGCTTGGCAACAACCAATGGGTGGCAATAGACTTTGTAGACGTGCTTGTTCACATCTTCGTCCCCGAAACGCGCGAGTTCTACGACTTGGAGCACCTCTGGGAAGATGCAGAACTGACGGAGATAGCCGATTTGGATTAGCAATCCACGCTGCCGGTCAGCAGTTCCAACTATCAATTTAAACGTATTTATATGGACAATCAGAATCCGAACAACAAACCAAAGATGCCAAAATTCAATATGAATTGGCTATATGTGCTGGCGATAGCCTTTGCGCTCATCTTCTTTACGACGGGCGGCGCAGAGAGTGTATTTGCCGGTGGTGGTCAGAAGCCGAAGGACTACACTACCTTCCAGACATATATTGAAAAAGGCTATGCCACACGTGTTGTTATCAATAAGACCGAGAGCACGCTGAAGATGTTCGTTAAACCCGAGCATATCCGTGAAATCTTCAAGCAAGGCCCTGAACAGGTTGGCAAAGAACCCTACATCACTGTGGAATTTGGCTCGGTAGACAATCTCGAAAGCTACCTTACAACGGCTCAGACCAACAAGAAAATCACGGGTTACAGCTATGAGAATAAAAACGAAAGTGGATTCTTAGACATTATCAGCTACATACTTCCGTGGGTACTCATCATCGGTTTCTGGGTATTCATCACGCGCCGGATGGGCGGTGGAGGCGGTGCCGGTGGCGGAGTGTTCAGCGTTGGCAAGTCAAAGGCGAAGCTCTATGAGAAGGCCGGAGAGCTCGGCATTACTTTCAAAGACGTTGCAGGTCAGGAAGGTGCGAAACAAGAGGTTCAGGAGATTGTAGAGTTCCTGAAGAATCCGAAGAAATATACCGAGCTCGGTGGCAAGATTCCAAAGGGAGCATTGCTCGTTGGACCTCCGGGAACTGGCAAGACGCTGCTTGCGAAGGCCGTAGCAGGCGAAGCTGGCGCACCATTCTTCTCAATGAGTGGTTCGGACTTCGTTGAAATGTTCGTCGGAGTAGGTGCGAGCCGTGTCCGCGACGTCTTCCGACAGGCAAAAGAGAAGTCGCCCTGTATTATTTTCATCGACGAAATAGATGCCGTCGGACGTGCCCGTTCCAAGAACCCTTCGATGGGCGGCAACGACGAGCGTGAGAACACGCTGAACGCATTGCTTACCGAAATGGATGGTTTCGGTACCAACAGCGGCGTTATCGTATTGGCAGCCACCAACCGTGTGGATATGCTCGACAAGGCTCTGCTCCGTGCAGGCCGTTTCGACCGTCAGATTCACGTGGATTTGCCTGATTTGCCTGAGCGAAAGGCTATCTTCCAAGTGCATCTCCGTCCGTTGAAACTCGATGAGAATCTCGATATAGACCTTTTGGCACGTCAGACGCCCGGTTTCTCCGGTGCCGACATCGCTAATGTATGCAACGAGGCTGCCCTCATTGCAGCCCGACACAATAAAGATGTGGTAGGAAAGCAGGATTTCCTTGATGCCGTTGATCGTATAATCGGTGGTTTGGAGAAGAAAACAAAAATTATGACGGCTGACGAAAAGCGCACAATAGCCCTTCACGAAGCAGGCCACGCCACGATAAGTTGGTTCTGCGAACACGCAAACCCACTGATAAAGGTAAGCATCGTGCCACGTGGTCAGGCTCTCGGTGCAGCGTGGTATTTGCCGGAGGAACGTCCGATTACGACCAAGGAGCAGATGCTCGACGAAATGTGCTCGCTACTCGGTGGACGCGCTGCCGAAGAATTGTTCACAGGTCACATCTCAACAGGGGCGATGAACGACCTTGAGCGTGCCACAAAGAGTGCTTTCGGTATGATAGCCTACGCAGGTATGAGCGAAAGACTGCCCAATATCTGCTACTACAACAACAACGATGCAGGATTCCAAAAACCTTATTCTGAAACGACGGCACAGGCTATCGACGAGGAGGTGCTGAAAATGGTAAACGGACAGTATGCCCGTGCAAAGCAGATTCTTACCGAACATAAGGAAGGACACAACCGTTTGGCACAGCTCCTCATCGACCGTGAAGTCATTATGGTGGAAGATGTAGAGGAAATTTTCGGCAAGCGTCCTTGGGTCAGCCGTACACAGGAGCTGATGGAGGCTCAGGAAAATGCTCAACTGAAGCTGGAAGATATGCCGGAAAGCGTGAAACAGGCACAAGCCGAGCACGAAGCATTGCTGAAAGCTGCCGAAGAGGGAGAAAAGGCAACAGAAACTGTAATTGAAAAAGATAATTCTTCAGAAGAAAATGACAGATAAACAGAAGAATCTAATTACCCGTTCCATCACAGGAGTGCTGTTCGTAGCCTTGATGGTAGCAGGATTTTTAGCACCACACTATATGGTGGTGCTTTTTGCAATTATTACCGGTATGACCATTTGGGAATACAGTGGATTGGTTTCCGGGATAAAGGGCGTAAGCGTAAACAGTTTTATCTCCACGGTAGCAGGTGTTTACTTCTTCGTGGCAGTAGCAGGGCTGCGTCTTAATATGGTGGAAGGATTCAGCGTATTCGTGCCTTACATCCTGACAATCATCTATCTGATTATATCGGAACTCTATTTGCAGAATGAAAATCCCATCAACAACTGGGCTTACACAATGTTTGGGCAGATGTATATTGCGCTTCCATTCTCTATGATCAACGTTCTGGCATTTGAGACGGCAGGCAGTGGTCAGCCCACATTCAATTGGATTCTTCCCCTCAGTGTGTTCATTTTCCTTTGGACCAACGACACCGGTGCCTATTGCACAGGTTCTCTGTTCGGAAAACATAAACTCTTCCCACGCATCAGCCCCGCAAAGAGTTGGGAAGGTAGCATAGGGGGCGGCATTCTCGTGATTATCGTGGCCGGAATTATCGGACATTTGATCGGCACCGAAGGTACTCCTAACGCTATGGGCATCGTGGAATGGATAGGGCTGGGCGTTGTCGTGGCTGTTTTCGGCACTTGGGGCGACCTCGTGGAAAGTCTTTTCAAGCGCACGCTCGGTATCAAGGACAGTGGAAACATCCTTCCCGGACACGGAGGTATGCTTGATCGCTTTGATTCGGCATTGATGGCGATTCCGGCAGCCGTGGTTTATCTTTACATTTTGGCACTTGTAAACCACTAATCCTCCTCCATATTAAATAAGGATAGCCAAAGAACGATACACGTTCTTGGATAAAATGAAATGAATTTAGGTCAGAATTGCCTGCAAATGTGTAACAGATGCGAGCTTTTTCTGACCTAAATTCATTTATATCATCTATGTTTTGATTTCCAATTAACCTCAAACAGAATGAAAATCAAATCAGACTTACGAATTAAGAATATAGGCGTTCATTCTATATATTCCTACTGATATTCAGTTTCATCAGCCACATTGCTAACTCCTAACGACGTTTCAAGAGGAGTTTCATCAGCAACAGGCTCTGAATTACGGTTTGAAAGCAAATCAACCATAATGGCAGCGGCATTGTCAGGTGCAATCAAATGTCCCAATCTTGCTCTTACCATCTCATAATTGCGCAACATCGTTTCTCGTCCTTCCTTTCCCGGCAGAATTTTGAAGAGTTCGTTGGCAATATTGTAAACCTTGAATCGGTCGGCAAGAAGCTCCTGCACAATTTCCTTGTCGGCTATGAGGTTTACAAGCGAAATATACTTAACCTTTATAATATGGTTGAATGCGAAACGAATCAAGCGTGGTAATGGGGTCTCATAACACACTACTTGAGGAACATTGAACAATGCCGTCTCCAACGTAGCCGTTCCACTCGTTACTAAAGCGACAGTTGCGTGCGAAAGAAGTTTGTATGTTTCATTTTTTACTATCTTCGCACCTTTACTATCGAGATATTCCGAATAATAAGAATCTGGAATAGAAGGTGCTCCTGCGACCACCATCTGATAGTCTTCAAAGTGCTTTGCAGCTTCAAGCATTGCCGGCAGATTGTCTTTAATCTCTTGTTTTCTGCTGCCTGCAAGAATGGCAATGATCGGCTTGTCGGAAAGTCCGTTTCTCTCACAAAATTCAGCCTTTGATTCCGTATATTGCTGTCTGAACGTGTCTACTTCCTCAGCCGTTGGATTGCCTACGTAGTGAATTTTGTAGTTATGCTTCTTCTCATAGAAAGGTATTTCAAAGGGGAGAATGGAGAACATTTCGTTCACATCACGCTTGATGGAACGGATGCGCCACTCTTTCCACGCCCATATCTTAGGAGAGATATAATAGTAAACAGGTATTTTCGTGTTCTTATGCACGAACTTTGCGATACTGAGATTGAATCCCGGATAATCAACAAGGATAACAACGTCAGGTTTCCACTTCACAATATCCTCCTTGCACATCCTCATATTCCTGAAGATGGTAGGAAGATGGAGCAATACTGGCACAAAGCCCATATACGCAAGTTCCTTATAATGACGAACCCTTTCGCCACCAACTTCACGCATCAGGTCTCCTCCGAAGAATCTGAATTGTGCATTTGCATCGTATTTCTTCAGCGACATCATCAAACGTGATGCGTGAAGGTCGCCAGATGCTTCGCCAACTATAAGATAATATTTCATTGTATAAATCTCCCTATTCCCTCTTTCGGAGAGGATTTTTCAGCATAATATCAGCTATTCCAATCTGTCATTTTATTTAACAAATCATAATCTGTAACATCTATTCGCGTAGGAGTTATAGAAACATAGCCATTTGCCAGTGCAAACTGGTCTGTATCAGGCGCAGAAGGCTCATTATTCACATATTCTCCTACCATCCAATAATATTCAAAACCTCTTGGATGCTCGCAGTGAACAACCTCATTTACCCAGCTTCCATACCCCATTCGGCACATCTTGATGCCTTTAATCTGTTCCGTCTTTGGGAAATTCACGTTCAGGCATACCCCTTTCGGCAGTCCTTCGTTCAAAACCCGCTTGACAATTTTTCTTACATAATCTCGTAAATAAGACAAATCTGCGTGCGTATCATAGTCGCAGCTTGAAAATGCTATCGAAGGAATGTTCTTCAGACAGCCTTCACGAGCTATTCCCATCGTGCCACTATAATGATTATTGACCGATGAATTATCTCCGTGATTGATACCTCCGAGCACCAAGTCGGGCATTCTGCCGTCCAAAAGTTGGCTTATGGCAATCTTCACGCAATCAACCGGTGTGCCTGTACACGACCAAACCGTGCAATCAGGGATATTATGGCGTTGCTTCAACAGCAGATGGTCGGTTGCAGAAAAGGCACAAGAGAAGCCTGAACGGGCTGACTCAGGAGCACAAACTACGATTTCTGCAAAATCAGAAAGGAAAGACACAAGCGTTTTGATGCCATTTGCGTGGTAGCCGTCGTCGTTTGAAATAAGTATTAAGGGTCGTTTTGAATCCATAAATATTGTTTTCTTTTGATTGCAAATGTACGAAAAAAGGTTCAGATATAATTCAATGTCTTTTAAAAAAGGTTCAGTAATAGCTTTTATCTCATATAAAATGTGTAACTTTGCCGTCTAAACAAGTTAGGATAAACAGAAAAATGGGAAAAATTATCGCATTGGCAAATCAGAAAGGTGGTGTAGGCAAAACCACTTCCACCATCAATCTGGCTGCATCTTTGGCTACATTGGAAAAGAGTGTGCTCGTTATTGATGCCGACCCACAGGCAAACGCATCCAGCGGGTTGGGCGTTGATATCAAGGAGGTGGACTGTTCGCTCTACGAGTGCATCATCAATCACGCCGATATTCGCGATGCCATCTATACAACAGACATAGACGGACTGGACATTGTTCCCAGCCACATCGACCTTGTTGGTGCGGAAATCGAGATGTTGCAGGTAAAAGACCGTGAGAATGTAGTAACAAATCTCCTCGCTCCCATCAAGAACGATTACGATTATATCCTCATCGACTGCAGTCCTTCGCTCGGACTGATCACGGTCAATGCCCTCACCGCAGCCGACTCTGTGATTATCCCGGTTCAGTGCGAATACTTTGCACTCGAAGGAATCAGCAAATTGCTCAACACAATCAAGATTATCAAGAGCAAACTGAACACGAAGCTCGAGATTGAAGGCTTCCTTCTCACGATGTATGACAGCCGTCTCCGCCTTGCTCGTCAGATTTACGACGAAGTAAAGCGACACTTTCAGGAGTTGGTTTTCAAGACAGTTATCCAACGCAACGTGAAACTTTCCGAAAGTCCCAGCCACGGTCTGCCGGTAATTCTCTATGATGCAGACTCGACCGGTGCAAAAAATCACTTGTCACTGGCAAAGGAAATCATCGAGAAAAACAAGAAAGGCTAAACAGCCATAGATACAAACCTTATCAAATAACTTAAAAAGTCAAAATGGCAGTACAAAAGAAATACAACCGGAATGCAAAGACCAATGCCCTCGGCCGTGGTCTCGACGCATTGATTTCAACTGATTCAGTTAGCACGCAGGGAAGTTCGACCATCAATGAAGTGGCTATCGAACAGATTGAGGCGACCCCTAATCAGCCACGCCGCGAATTTGACCAAGTGGCATTGGAGGAATTGGCTAACAGCATCAAGCAGTTGGGACTCGTACAGCCTATTACGCTGCGCCAGATTGACGAACACAAATTCCAAATCATCGCCGGTGAGCGTCGTTGGAGGGCTTCGCAGTTAGCTGGTCTTACGGCCATTCCCGCCTATATCCGTACCATCAAGGATGAAAACGTGATGGAATTGGCACTCGTTGAGAACATTCAGCGCGAAGACCTCAACGCCATTGAAATAGCATTGGCCTACGAACATTTGCAGGAAAAGAGCGGAATGACACAGGAAAAGGTGGCAGAGCGCGTCGGAAAAAGCCGTGCTGCCGTTGCCAACTACCTCCGTCTGCTGAAACTCCCTGCAATGGTGCAGATGGCATTGCAGAAAAAAGAAATAGATATGGGGCACGCCCGTGCGCTCCTCTCGCTCGACAGCCCTTCCTTGCAACTGAAACTCTTCCGCGAAATTCAGAAGAACGGATACAGCGTAAGAAAGGTTGAGGAGCTTTGTCAGCAACTGAAGAACGGCGAGGACATACAAACAGCCAAGAAGAAACTTGCAAGCAAGTCAAAATTGCCCGAAGAATTTAACATTCTCAAGAAAAGATTGTCCGACTTCTTCGACACAAAGGTTCAGATGAGCTTCAATGCCAACGGCAAAGGTAAGATAAGCATTCCGTTTGCATCCGAAGAACAACTGGAACACATTATTGCAATGATGGATAAAATGAAATAAAAAGTGTTGAAAACAAAGCCCCTATTCGTGAACAAAATCAACGCAATGCTCCATAAATGGTCGTTGGCAGCCATACTTGCAACAGCAAGTTTCGCCAACGTTCAGGCTCAGGTAAACAACGATGAGCCTATGAAGGTTATATATCCGGAAGACAGTATGGAAGTTACCGTACAGGAATTGCCTCTGAACAAAAAGAAGGATGGAAAACGGGTGTGGCTCGACAAAGAAGCAAAGTTGAACAAGAAACTTGCCAAAGACAGTGCCAAGATAGCACGCGACTGGACGAAATGGAAGCCAAACCCGAAAAAAGCATTGTGGCTTGCCATCGTTCTGCCCGGCGCAGGACAAATATACAACCGCAAATATTGGAAACTTCCCATCTTCTATGGCGGCATTACCGGCTGCATCTACGCAATGACGTGGAACAATCAGATGTACCGCGACTATTCACAGGCCTATATTGACATTCTGGACAACGATCCAAACACACAAAGTTATAACGATTTCCTGCATCTGGGAACCACCATTACAGATTCAAACAAAGAATACTATCAGAACCTTTTCAAGAAACGCAAGGACCGTTATCGCCGTTGGCGCGACCTCAGCATCTTTGCAACAATCGGCATTTACGCATTGTCCGTAATAGATGCCTACGTAGATGCGTCGCTCTCCGACTTCGATATATCAGACGAACTTTCGCTGCATATTGCACCGAAGGTCATTAACGACAATTCAATCACAGGTGCCCGCAATCCACTCAAGAGTGCGGCACTGGGCATAGGGTGCAGTCTTAATTTCTAAAACTGCTCCCACGATTGCCAACGCATACTAAGGATGATTCACATACGACAAACAATCACAGCCATTCTGCTGGCAGCAGCAACCTGCGCGACACAGGCTCAATACCAGACCATAACGGACAGCAATGGCAAGAAAATGGAGATTTATATCCCCATTGCTGAAGAAGAGGACACAAAGGACGAGGTTATATTCACCGACGATAAGTTCTATCAGCAGCAAGGCAACTACGGTTATTTCAAAGACTATGCAGCTTCGGAAACCGAGACCGATGCCATCAGCAGGCAGATAAAGCGACTTCCCGGCTCAATGCCAATGACCTACAATGAGGAAGTAAAGAAATATATAGACAGATACGTGAAGGCCGGACGCAAATCAACAAGCTGCCTCTTGGCACGTGCAAAATATTACAATCACTTCTTTGAAGAAGCATTGCGCACTTACGGTCTGCCTTTAGAACTGAAACACCTCCCCGTCATCGAATCGGGACTTGACCCAAACGCCACTTCACGAGTAGGCGCAGCCGGACTCTGGCAGTTTATGACCGTTACCGGACGGGAATACGACCTCTGCATCAACAGCTATATCGACGAACGTCGCGATCCGGTAAAATCTTCCGATGCCGCTGCCCGGCTTCTGAGCGACCTTTACCGCCGGTTCGGCGACTGGAACCTTGCACTGGCAGCTTACAACTGCGGATCAGGACGAGTACAGAACGCCATTGAACGAGCAGGCGGCAACAATGACTTTTGGGAAATCTACCAATATCTGCCCAAAGAAACCCGCGGATACGTTCCCGCCTTCATCGCTGCCAACTACGTGATGACCTATTCAGGCGATTACGACATCTATCCCGAGCCCACCGGGCTGCCACAGAAGCCGGGAAAGGTACAGATAACAAAGGATGTATCCTTCGCAAAGGTGGCAAATCTGCTGAATATGGAAGTAGATGAGCTGAAAAAGCTCAATCCACAGTTCCGTCAAGGCATTATCAAGGTAACCAACGGAAACGCAACCCTGCTGCTTCCGTCCGAACAGGTGGCACGCTTCAACAGTTGTTCGCCATTACTTTACGAAGACCCACAGCCGACCGACAATACACAGCCAAGTATGGCTGCCAACACTAACAACCTTCCACAACAGGAACTTACGCAGATAAACACTGCCTACTAACATAGATTATTGACCTTTTATTATAGTGAGGAAGAACAAAATGGACAAGGAAATGGATAAACACGAGATGAGCGAGGCCGAGAGAGAAACAATGGTCGATGAAGCCTTCCAGCATCTTGTAGACACTTATCTGGCGTCGCGCCACAGAAAGAAAGTCGATATCATCACAAAGGCTTTCAACTTTGCGAGGCAGGCTCACAAGGGCGTGCGCCGTCTTTCCGGCGAACCTTATATAATGCACCCTATTGCCGTTGCACAGATTGCCTGCGAGGAGATAGGATTAGGCTCTACAAGCATCTGTTCGGCACTTCTGCACGACGTTGTCGAGGATACCGACTACACCGTCGAGGACATTTCCAACATCTTCGGACCCAAGATAGCTCAGATTGTGGACGGACTGACCAAGATTTCAGACGCCATCTTCGGTGGACAAGCCTCTGCACAGGCAGAGAATTTCAAGAAACTTCTGCTTACAATGAGCGACGACATCCGTGTTATCCTCATCAAGATATGCGACCGTCTGCACAATATGCGAACGCTCCAGTCGCAACCGGCCAACAAGCAGTACAAGATAGCCGGAGAAACACTCTACATCTACGCTCCTCTTGCCAACCGTCTGGGACTGAACAAAATCAAGACCGAACTGGAAAACCTAAGTTTCCGATACGAACATCCCGACACTTTCAAGGCCATCGAGGAGAAACTGGCATCCACACAGGAACAGCGCGATACGCTTTTCGACGCATTTACTGCGCCAATCCGTGCCGAGCTCGACCGAATGGGCATAGACTACGAGCTGAAAGCGCGCGTGAAAAGCCCCTACTCCATCTGGAACAAGATGCAGAACAAGCACGTTCCCTTTGAAGAAATCTACGATATTCTCGCCGTCCGCATCATTTTCAAGCCCAAAACACGCAAGGGTGAAGTTAATGAGTGCTTCAATATCTATGTAGCCATCAGCAAACTCTACAAAGCGCACCCCGACCGACTGCGCGACTGGCTCAACCATCCGAAAGCCAACGGCTATCAGGCACTCCACGTAACGCTGATGTCCAAGCAAGGCAGATGGATAGAGGTGCAGATACGTTCCGACCGTATGGACGAAATAGCCGAACAAGGCTTTGCCGCTCACTGGAAATACAAGGAAGGAGAAGGAGAAATCGCCGAAGACGAAAACGACTTGAACGACTGGCTCCACACCATCAAGGAAATACTCGACGACCCACAACCCGACGCTATGGATTTCCTCGATGCCATCAAGCTCAACCTCTTCGCATCGGAAATATTCGTCTTCACGCCGAAAGGCGAAATCAAGACCTTGCCGGCAAACTGCACGGCACTCGACTTCGCATTCCAACTCCACACCTTCCTCGGAAGCCACTGCATCGGTGCAAAGGTAAACCATAAGCTCGTGCCATTGAGCCATAAGCTGCAAAGCGGCGATCAGGTGGAAATCCTCACGTCGAAGTCGCAACGCGTAGACGCATCGTGGGTAAACTTCGTTTCAACTGCCAAGGCAAAGAGCAAGATTCAGGCTATTCTCAGACGGGAGAGCCGTGAAATCCAGAAACGAGGCGAAGAGCAACTCGAAAAATGGCTGAAGAGCAACGACTTTGAAATGACAACTTCCGTTCTCGACAAGCTGTGCGAACTCCACGAAACCAAGCGGCACGCCAACCTTTTCGAAGCAATCGGCGACAAGACCATCATCCTAGGCGATACCGACCTTGCCGAATTGCACGGAAAGCGCAAGAAACAGAAAAACAGTTACACCTCTTCGTGGCGCAAATACGTCCCATTCCTGAAACGAAATTCGCAAAAGGACGACAATGCCACGGCACAGACTCAGGACGACAACGGATTGATTGTCGTGGACGACAGCCTCAACAAGAAGAAACCTATCTTCGTGAGCGAGAACAACATCAACCGATACATCTTCCCTCCGTGCTGCCATCCTATTCCGGGCGACGATGCGCTGGGCTTCATCGACAACAAGAACCACATCGAAATCCACAAGCGTGCCTGTCCGGTTGCCGCAAAGCTGAAGGCAAGTTTCGGCGGACGCATTCTCGATGCCAAGTGGGATATGCACCGACACCTCTTCTTCGATGCCACAATCGAGATACAGGGTATCGACCGTCAGGGGATGCTTCTCGACGTTTCCAAGGTAATTTCCGACAAACTCGGCGTAAGTATGCAGAAGATTACCATTGCCACCGATAAAGGAATCTTTGAAGGCCGCATAGAACTGCGCGTCCACGACCGTGAAGATGTAAGCATCATCATCAGAAATCTCAAGGAAATAGAAGATATGCAAAGCGTACAGGAAATAATGTAACCCTATGCTTTGATCCCCCAACAACATTCAACTACGAGGATATACTCGCCTACGGGCCTGTATATCCTCGTAGTTTTCTCTTATTCCCTCCATTACTTCTCATTTCAAAATAAAATTTGTGTTTGCAGCAAAAGACTATCTTTTTCTCTGTTATTCCTTCATTGCCAAAACAAACGTAAACATCTGAAAATCAATGAATATCATTCCCTATTTCATTCTTGCGAAGATTGCATTCCATTCTTGCGAAGATTGCAACGCATTTGTGCGAAGATCGCACGCCATTCTTCGGTCGTTTGGAAATCGTGTTTATTATCTCCCCATAATAAGAGATGTTTTGTTGAATCCAGACAATGCTGTTTGGAAGGGAAATGAGCAAAAAACATAGGGATTTTGACAATGTGCAGGAAGATGATTCGCTCAATGGAGCATTACGTATAATAATAAGGTGGAATGACAACTTTTAAAGGTTTTCTGAATTTTTCTTACAGATAAATATATTTTTAGACGACTTTTCACAAATAATGTCGTAAAAAATTGTTAGTTTAGTAAAAATTTTATATCTTTGCTCCATTAGATGTAATATTAAAAGCAAACCTAAAAACACAAATTATGATGCAGATTAAAACATTTTCGCGGAAAGTTATGTGGATTTGTTTGCTCTTCGCTTTGTTCGGAGCAGGGAATGTGCAAGCCCAAGGGATTGACTTCACTGTGCTGAACGATGACGATCCAAAGCAATCATTATCACAGACGGAAGGGTATAAAAACGCCCTGAGAGTAGAGAAGACTTGGAATGCTGTTTCTTCCGACAAGAAACTTGCTTATTGGGATGGAACTTATGCAGACGAGTCGTTCAAGTTGAACATAATGACGCTGAATCTATCGAAAACAACTGACACTTTTAAAGCCTATCTTGTTTCTCCTGCGCTAAGTCTGAAAGCAATCGGAGGCAAGAAACTCAATTATGGATGGAAGTTGGGTTCGCCAAAAGGCACTTGCAAGATGTCTGTCATTCTGATAGACAAGCAGGGTAATGAGCTTGGCAAGATTGATGAAATTTCGACTACCGAGCACAGTTCTGAATTTACAAAGCGCACGGCTTCCATCCCAACAGTAGATGCAGAAAAAGGCTTTATAGCTTTTGTTTGTGAAGGCGAAAAAGCCAATCGTGGATATTTTGAGGTTCAGAATATTGAAACCGGCGAAGCAACGGCTTCTCCAACACTTGAAGTAGACCAAACTGCACTTGATTTTGGCTCTTTGAAAGTTGGTCAAGAGTCAGAAAAACAGGTTATCAATGTAACCATCGAAAACTATAACGGTGGCAGCATCAAGCCAATACTTGAGGGCGACGCTTATGATTTTTCAGTAGAAACAGAGACACCTGAAGGCTTGACACAAAAAGGTGGTAAAATAACCGTTGCATTCAAACCTACTGCCAAAGGTAAAAAGAATGCTGCTATTAAGATTATTGTAGGTGATCAGACACAGACTGTTACGCTCTCTGGCGAAGCTATTGAAGAGGTTGAGGAAGAAAAGCCACAAGTGGAACTGTTGGAAGACGGCTTCTTCTGGGAATTTAAGAAAAATATGCCTACATATTGGGAAGCCGTTGGGGCAAGAGTGAAAAAACTTACCGAGTCTGACACTTACCGAAATGACGGTGGTTTTGCCGTTGGAATCATTACCGAAGGACAAAAGGGCTATCTGCGCCAGATTATTGACCTGAAGAAAGCAGGCAAGGAAGTTACGGCAGGCGATGAAGTGGAATGTACGATGAAGTATAAGACAGTTGCAAGCCCTGACGGAAAAGCAACTTTGCGCCTCGCAATGCGTTGGACCGATGATGCCGGCACGCTCATCGAATGTGCTGAAAAGAATTTCGTAGACAATCCTAATATTTTCTTCGGTAAGATGTTGGCGTGGGGCGACCTGAAATTCCGTACAACTTGTCCGGATGGCGCAACAAAGCTCGAATTTAAAGTTGAGGTTTTGGAAAATTGTGAAGTCGCTTTCGACGAATTTACAGCTGAACGCATCCCTCAAAGCTATGCACAGGCACACCCACTCGTAGCCATTCTCCCGCAAGTTACCACAATTTACGGTAGAGTTGGCGTGCCGGCAGTATATGACATCGCCATTCAGTCAAGAAATATGGCAGCGGCAAAGCCTAACTTTAGTGGCGGCGGCGCAACAGTTCTCGCAGACAAGGTATTGAAACTTGATATAGAAGAACTTCCGACCAATAGTTCTATCGCAAGCAAACTTACCGTAACACCTACAAAGAAAGGTGCCTACACGGCAAGCAACGCTTTCAGCGTATCGTTTGCAGGCGGCGATCCGGCATTGTCAAGTGGTTTGACCCTGATCAGCTACTTTATGGATAAGGACAACAAGCCTACCTTGAAGTTGGGCGAAGGCGTTCAGGTGCGCGAAATGCGTGCTGACAAGGGCAAGACCGACAGTCAGTCGTTCACGTTTACTGTTGAACACGAAATCACCGACGTGTACGTGAAGATTGAGCAAGACCCTCTCCACGCTTATTTCAAGAACACAAAGTCTGGTTACTATTATTACAGTTCCAAGAGCGAAAAGATTATCGGCACTCCGGAAATCAATATTACGTTCACTCCATTGGAAGCCGGTACGTTCAAAGCCAAGGTTTTGGTAACTACTATCTGCGGCGAGACATTGGAAATCCCACTTGTTGGTGTCTGCGAAGAAGCTAATACAGCTATCAGAACAGAGAAATTCTCCGAAGCTCCTAAGGGCGATGCCCGCTTCGATGGCCGTAAGGAGTGGGAAGGATTTGGCAGTTACGACCTCGGTTGGTGGCACATCGACGGCAAATGGAATGCTGCAAGCGATGTTACTTTAAGCAAATCGGGCGAGCTGTACTTTGACGAACTGCTCGAGAACGGTTTGATTACGATGAAGATGAGTCCGAAGGAATCGGCTGCAAAATGTATCGCTGAATACTCACTTGACGGTGGAGGACACTGGAAATCACTGGAAGCTGCCGACAGCGAAGGCGAGTTTAAGGTAAACACTATCCGTCCGACGCTGATTCGTTTCGTGAACAAGAGCGACAACGATATTAAGGTAAATATGGTAGCGTTCAATCCGAACCCGGTAGAGAAGCGTCAGAATCTGGATAAAATAGAAGATGCTATCTTCATCAATGCCGATGCCGAGCCTTTGGCAAAACTGGATGAGAACTTTGACAACCGTCGCCATACCCGCATTCTCAGCATTCCGGGTTGGCAGAACTTTGCTACAATGGGGGACATTCCTTTCAGAATCTGGCATCAAAAGGCCGACCTTGAAGTAAGCTCTCCTGTTGAGAGCGAAGGTGCATACATTACATTCTTCAAGTGGGGACAGGAAGATGAGCGTTTCCACGAAGCATGGTTGATTTCTCCAACACTCTCCTATCAAAAGGCAGCAAGCAAGATTCTCACTTTCCGTACACGCTTCTCGGGCTTGAGTATGGAACAGCGCAAGCAGAGTTTTGATGCTTATATCATTACAGAAAACGGAGGTCAGGCACAGGTTTACTATTTAGACCTGCGCAAGTACGCTCCATTCGGCGTTGTGATAGAAGAGAATGAAAAAGAATGGCTGGACTATCGCATAGACCTTGAGGCATTGCGCAGCGAGTTCCCTATTGAAGACAAGTTCCACATTGCTTTCACACAGTGGGCTGAACACGGCGGTAACTTCTCCAATCTCGTTTGGATGGTAGACAATGTAACATTCGGCCGTACCGACCTGCCAAAGATTACTGTTGATAAGGAGTTCTTCAGTTTCCCATTCCGTAAAGATGTAGAGACGGAAGAAATGTCGTTCAACATTACAACGGAGAATGCGAATTATCCTGTCAGCGTAACGTTGGTTCCGGGAAGAATGAAGAGCTATTTCAAACTGAAGACACCCGGCAAGTTGCTTTCCACCGGTGGTACTGCAACATTCACGTACAAGGCAAGTGACGATAGCCAGCGCGCGGCAGCATACTTGATTCAAACTCCCGGAGCTGAGCCTGTAATGGTCAAGTTGCTTGCTACATTCATTACCGGCATCGACGGTGTGAATGCGGGAAATGGCAGTTTGCAGCCCGTTGTTACCGAAAATGGAATTGCTATGGGTGGCCAATACAAGAGCTACCATCTCTATAATGCAGCCGGACAGTTGCTGAAACAAGGTGGCTATGAGCCTACTATCAGCATTACTGGCTTGCAGCGGGGTATTGTTGTTTTGAAGGTTATTACCGATGAAGGTGTGAAAACTTTCAAACTTTCCAACAAGTAAACGCCAACAAAGCATTTGTGTTTCTTCAGGCAAAACCAATAAACCTAAGAAACCAAATGCTCCAATAGATTACATACTAAGAACTCTGCCAACGTCTTCGTTGGCAGAGTTTTTTATATCCTTACATTCCTCCTACAAGAAGAAAGGGACAGCCACTTGATTTTGCATAAAAGATATAGGAGGAATTATGAATTTACTTGACAAATGCCTCGAAAAACAGCCCCATTTTCTGAACGGGAATAAAATTATTTTCAAATATGCGATTTTTGACCAATGTTTATAAACATTTGACCAGCAAATGATTATCAGCAACTGGTCAAGTATGAAGGCATATTCTCACAGGTATTCTTCGCAGAAACGCACGCAAAAACGATGCAAACGCCTTGTTTTTCGCTATCATTCTTCGCAAGATGAGTTTGCAAACGTGCGAAGATTGCATTCCGTTCTTCGCAGACCTGCATTCCATTCTTCGCACGTTTAGAGAATGGACTTCGCAAATCTGCTTTTTAATTATCGAAATACTGACTTGCAAACGCTGGATTGAGAATTTTCAGAGAGCGTTTTTCGGTAATGAATATTTACAGATTTGCTACTCCGGATATTCAAAACTAATGTTGAGGACTTGCTTTCCTGTTATCCGTTTCCACGTCTGAATCCATACAAAAAAGCAAGGGCTGAATCGCAATGATTCAGCCCTTGCCTCATTATACCGTCAATATCCGTTCACACCAATCCGTCAATCTTCGCCTTCAGTTCCTTCAACTGGTCTCTGACCGAAATGAGACTTTCAAGCACCTTTTGACTTTTTTCCACACCGCTACGGTTTTCCTGCAACATTTTTCTTGCTGCCGCAATCTTGAATCCGCGCACCTTCACGAGGTTGTAGATTACCTTTATCTGCTCAATATCCTTTTCGGTGTACTGGCGCACTCGGTTGCCTGTCGTCTTCGGACGGAGATGTGGAAACTCGGTTTCCCAGTATCTGAGCAAACTCTCCGACACATTGATTTCCTGTGCCACTTCCTTGATGGAATAATACAGTTTACGTGAATTTTCTGCCATAGCGTAATATGTGTTCAGCTGACAAGGAAAAACGGTGGGTTAATGGGCAAACAGATTATCATTGAGAAACCAATCTCTGCACTTGCACCCTGATGATTCGTCAATTTTAATCCTCCTGAACCTGCATCCTTGTCTGCTATCTGTCAATCATTTATCAATTCATTTGCAAAAATAGTGAAAAGTCAGTATCTTTGCAATACTTTTGAATGAATTTTTAAAAATAAGAACAAATAAGATGATGACAGCTAACGAAATCCGCGACTCATACAAGAAATTCTTTGAGTCGAAAGGACACGTCATCGTACCGTCCGCTCCAATGGTTATCAAGGACGACCCTACGCTGATGTTTACAAATGCTGGTATGAACCAGTGGAAAGATATTATTCTCGGAACGAAAGAACCTGCCCCGCGCCGCCGTGCCGATTCGCAGAAGTGTCTGCGTGTAAGCGGCAAGCACAACGATTTGGAAGAGGTGGGGCACGACACGTATCACCACACGATGTTTGAAATGCTCGGCAACTGGAGCTTTGGCGATTACTTCAAGGAAGAAGCTATCGACTATGCTTGGGAGTATCTCGTCGATGTGCTGAAATTAGACCCTGCCGACCTCTACGTTACCGTTTTTGAAGGAAGTCCCGAGGAAAACATTTCACGCGATGATGAGGCTGCGAGCTGTTGGCTGAAGCACTTGCCTGAAGACCATATTATCAACGGAAACAAGCACGACAACTTCTGGGAAATGGGCGATACGGGTCCTTGCGGGCCTTGCTCGGAGATACACGTAGACTCCCGCAGCGCAGAAGACAAGGCTAAAAAGCCCGGCCGTGAGCTTGTGAATATGGGCGACCCGCAGGTTATCGAGATTTGGAATATCGTCTTTATGCAGTTCAATCGCAAGTCCGACGGTTCGCTCGAGCCTTTGGCTATGAACGTAATTGACACCGGTATGGGCTTTGAACGCTTGGTGCGTATGCTTCAGAAGAAGAACTCCAACTACGACACAGACATTTTCCAGCCTGTCATCAAGGAAATGGAACGCTTGTGTGGAAAGAAGTATGGCTTTACCACCCCGTCCGGAAAGAATGGCGAGGCTGCGAACGAACAGGAAAAGATTGACATAGCGATGCGCGTGGTTGCCGACCACATGCGTGCCGTGGCTTTCTCTATTGCCGACGGACAACTGCCGGGCAATGCGAAGGCAGGCTATGTAATCCGCCGCATTCTCCGCCGTGCCGTTCGCTACGCATATACCTTCCTCGGTCAGAAGGAAGCGTTTATCTTCAAGCTCCTTACCGTGTTCATCCACGAAATGGGCGGCGCATATCCCGAACTTCCGGCACAGCGCGAACTCATTGCCCGTGTTATCAAGGAAGAGGAAGACTCTTTCCTCCGCACATTGGAAAAGGGAATCAATCTCCTTACCAACGCTATGGACGAAATGAAAAAGCAGGGTAAGACCGAACTCGACGGCAAGGAGGCTTTCCGTTTGTTCGACACCTACGGTTTCCCTCTCGACCTGACGGAACTCATCTGCCGTGAGAATGGGTTCACGGTAGACGAAAAGCAGTTCGATGAGGAAATGGAACAGCAGAAAGCCCGTGCGCGCAATGCTGCCGCTGTTGAGAATGGCGACTGGGTGGTCTTGAAGGAAGGGGAACAGGAATTCGTTGGCTACGACTATACGGAATACGAATGCAGCATTCTCCGCTATCGAAAGGTTACGCAGAAGAAGAGCAGTTTCTACGAACTGGTGCTCAACCACACTCCGTTCTATGGAGAAATGGGTGGACAGGTCGGCGATCAGGGCGTGCTCGTCAGCGAGGACGAAACCGTTGATATCATCGATACGAAGCGTGAGAACAACCAGAGCATTCACATCGTGAAGGAATTGCCGAAGAATGTTGAGGCAGACTTTATGGCTTGCGTCGATACCGACAAGCGGGATGCGTCGGCTGCCAACCACTCTGCAACTCACTTGCTCGACTATGCTTTGAAGCAGGTGCTCGGCGAACACGCAGAGCAGAAGGGTTCTTACGTCAGTCCTGATACATTGCGCTTTGACTTCTCTCACTTCCAAAAGGTTACTGATGAGGAACTACGTCAGGTTGAACGCTTGGTGAACGATATGATCCGTCAGGACATAAAGCGCGAGGAACATCGTGAGACTCCGATTGAGGAGGCAAAGAAGATGGGTGCCGTTGCACTCTTCGGCGAGAAATACGGCGACAAGGTGCGCGTGATCAGCTTCGGTCCGAGCTGTGAGTTCTGTGGTGGTATTCACGCAACATCAACCGGCCGTATCGGTTTCTTCAAAATCGTGAGCGAGAGCAGCGTTGCAGCAGGTGTCCGCCGTATTGAGGCTATGACCGGACAGAACTGTGAGGAGGCTATCTACGCATTGGAAGACACCTTGCGCGACCTGAAAGCTATGTTCAACAACGCTAAGGATTTAAAGGGTGTCATCGCAAAATACATAGAGGAACACGACAGTATGAAGAAGGAAATGGAAAGTTTCCGTCAGCAGGCTGCCGACCGTGCTGCAAAGAGTCTGGCAGAGCGGGTTCAGGTGGTCAATGGCATCAATGTTGTGAAGGCAGTTCTCCCCGTTGAACCGGCTTCCGCAAAGGATATAGTCTTCAAGGTTCGTGAGGCAATCCCTGAAAAGCTCGTCTGCGTGCTCGGCTCTGTATATGAAAACCGTCCGTTGCTTTCCATTATGCTCAGCGACGATATGGTGAAAGAGCACAATATGAACGCTGGACAGATTATCCGCGAAGCTGCAAAGCTCATCAAGGGCGGCGGCGGTGGTCAGCCACATTACGCTCAGGCAGGTGGTAAAGACGCAGATGGCGTCAATGCTGCTGTTGAGAAAGTGATTGAGTTGGCTAATCTTTAAGGGATAAATCCAATATTTTCTTAATGGAGATACTTACGGTAAATGAGATTTTACAACAAAAATTCCCGGGCAATTTATTATTGCTCGGGAATTTTACTATATATTTAATTTGAACTTTTGCGGAATTAAGGAATGTAAACTTTCTTTGCAGTGTTTCCTTTCTTTATGATGTATAAGCCCTTTGCAAGGTTTACATTGCTTTCAACACCTTTATATATCAATTGACCGGAGATATTATAGACTGCAACATTGTTGGTTTGTGCTTCTTCTATGGTTTCAATTCCATCAACAATATCGCTTGCATCGTTGCCTACTACCCAGAGACAGGAGAAACTGATGCGATTCGGAATTTTGTTTATCATCGTAGCCTTACCCGTGTTGATGTCTACTTCGTACAAAGCTGTGTCGTATTTGCCGTTCTTACGCCATTCCTTGTCGGGCAATGGGCCAACAGAGCCCCACGCATTTACACCCATACCATTGTTCACAAAACCATTCCAATACATTTTGCCGGTCTTGTAATCGAAGCAGGCAGCCTGACGCTTGAATTGTGATTGAACACCTGAATGCTCGAAAATGCTCACTTCCGTGTTTTCTCCGTCTCCGTTCACAACCGTTTTGGTAAGCATCAAGCCTGTGTTTCGGTCAAATTCTGTCAGATTGCCCCCTGCTGTCATTGCAAACAGACGACCTTCAGGATTGCAGGCCAGCGTTACAAAGTTTTCGTAATAGAGTCCCGGCGTGATTTGCGTCATCTTCATAGTCTCCAAATCAATGGTACCAATGGCATAACCGGCATCGGTCGTGAGTCCTTCCTGTTTGTCTTCCGGATCTATATCTTCATCAGAACCGGGTAAATCAGCATCGGTAATGTAGAAAAGTCCATACACCTTGCCGTCAATAGGGTTGTATGACATACCCCTTGACTCCAAATTAGCTGATTTCGGGAAGACCTGTTCTGAAAGTTTTTCGCCCGTTTCTGCATTCCATTTGCGGACAATAAATTCCATTTCGCCGGAATCATCATTCTTCTGATGGCTGAAAACCGTGTAAACGTTGCCTTTCACATATACCGAACCAGAGTTTCCATATAACAAATTATCGTAATGAACCAGTTCAGAAGTTATCTTTTGGTCTTCCATTCCCATTTTCCACAAACCTACGTCACCGGTAAAAATAGCCTTGCCTTGTTCTTTGTCGTAGCCCACATAGACGCTTTTGCTTGTTTCTCCATCGTCGTAGCGCATATTGTTCTTTACGCCTCTTAATTCCAGCGTCTGTGCATCAAGAGTTGTAGGAAGGCTCATCAGTGCCAATAAGCCTGCTGCCAAAAATGTAATGTTCTTTTTCATAATGTTATACTGTTTAGATTGTTGTTTTAAATACCGTTCAAAGCCGAATGGAATGATTGATAGCATTTGCTTTCAAACGACAAAGCAAAGTTAGAAACTAAAAAACATATTGCTGAACTTTTCTTCCTTGCGTATGTCTTATTTTGCTAAAATAGAACATAATAGCGATGAAATCGCCCATTTTGCGTTATTATGACAGGTAAAAAACGAGAAAAATGTCTTCAGCCAAGCATCATCAGCATCTTTGCATCCGTTCTTTTTCCACCTTAAAAGTTTGTTTTATACCGATTAAATTGCTATTTTTGCAACAATGATGAAGCTGTTCTTGCAGCTTTCGCAGACAACAAAAACACAGAACGGATTGGAAACAAAACATATAAAAACAATTATTCTAATGATTTTCTTGTTTGCTTGCAGCGCATTATCTGCACAGGCAAACAGAAAAGAAGCCTTTAAAGCCTATTGTACCACCCTCACAAGCAAACAGCTTCTGGAGATGGGGCGTGCGTATGCAGCCAGTAAGACATCTGTCGATAGTGCCGTCGTTTGCTATTCTGTACTCGCTGACAGGGCTGACAACAATAAATTGGAGCAAGATGAAGAAGAATTTGTAATTAAAGGTATAAACAATTTGGGCTTGCTTCATTTTGGCCCGATCTTCGATTATCAGAAGGCTTACATCTATTTGGTAAAAGCACAGGAGCTGGCCAACCGGTTTCAGCGAAACGATTTAGTGCTGCGCATAAATTTAAACCTGTACAGCCTGAATGTAACGAGCGACATACTGCGAAACGGATGCAAAATAACAACACCGATATTAGATATATGCAAGACATCGTTCAACAAGGCTTTGCAAAGTAAAGACTATATTGCCTATTCGCAAGTTTTGTGCGATATGTCGAGTCTTGCCATAATAAGCGGCAATACGCAATATATCAACAGCGAAGTGGAAAAGCAGTTTTCGCAGGGCAATCATACAGACGCTGCCATCTGCCGATATATGGAAAACCTGTGCAAAGGACTGCTGGCATACAACAGAAGCAACTATGTGGAAGCTTTAAACAACTTTCTTCTCCTCGAAAAATTCAAAGAAGATGAAATGCCGAACGAAGGGCTGCTGACTGCCTACATACTTTTGTCTAAAGCCTACCACCATATAGACAATCACGATGCAGAAGAGAACTATATGCTGAAAGCCATAGATAAGGCTAATGCAGAAAGCAATAAACTAATGCTCACGGTGCTTTACAACGAACTGTATTCATTCTATCTTCACGGAAAAGCCGACAAGGCAGCAGCTTCAAAGTACAGAATGCTGTATCTTGAAGCAAAAGATTTTCTGCTTTATAATAGTAAGGTGGAGAAGATGAACGATAAAATGTTTCAATCGAAACTAAACGAAGCTACCTACAACGTAAACATGCTGCACAGCAAGGGAGAACAAAAGAGCAAACTTATTATATTCCTTTTGCTTGCCATCACTGCGATAACGATACTGTCGGGATGGATATTTGTGCGTTTACGCAGACTGAAACGGAAACATTTGCAGCTTTATGAGCAAAGCCTGAAATTGCTTGCAAACGAACAAGGCTTTATAGAGCGTAAAGAATTGCCGAACATAGAAAGCGAACTTGAGGAGCCAGTTGTTGATAGTAAAACAAATGAGAGCAGCAAATATACAAAAAGCAGCGAAGAGCTTGCACAGATTTATCAAAAGTTGGTGGACATAATGAATCATTCCACAGCTATTTTCGATACAGACTTCTGCATTCAAACCCTTGCAACAATGGCCGGCGAGCGTCAATGGCTGGTTTCCCAAGCCATAAATCAGAACTTTGGCAACAATTTTAAAGCCTTCCTGAATAGCTATCGCATAAAAGAGGCCTGTCGCCGTCTCAACGATGTGGAGCAGTATCAAAACTATACCATTGAGGCTATTGCGGAAGGGCTTGGCTTTAAAAGCCGTTCCTACTTCGTTACGCTGTTCAAGAATACAATCGGCATTGCACCTTCAAATTATCAGAAGATAGCAAAGGAGAAAGCATTGACCGTAGAGAAACAGTTGTAGCCTGAAAGTTTGATAATCAAAGAGAAACGCCGGACTGATAAGGATTTCTGTTTGGCGTTCTAATCCACCGGCGACATCTTGCCAATCAGCTCGTCAAAAACTTCTTTAGAGACTTTACGCCCTCTAAAACTACGGACACGTGGCATATTCTGAAAGAAAGAGTCGCTGGAGGTGTACCAAGAATGGGAGGCAAGATTGGGAATGCGGGAGAGCGACAAGGATAGTTTACGGGCAAAAGAAGGATTGACGGATGAAAGATAGCGGGTGCCGTCTTTCATTTCAAGCGCAAGAACAAGATAGGCAGACAACTTTGGCGGTGCCGTTGTCTCCATTCCCATTGTCTTTGCAGAGATGCTCAGATGCCGACCGTACTTCCTGTTAATCTCTGACATCATCTTTCTGAACACCAAACCGTGCGAAGAAGTATCCTTGATACCCATAAACACAATATAATAATGTATCATCTCGTGGATCATTACATCATCAATTTCTGCTTGCGACAGATTATAATAGGTGGAAACAGAGATAGTGAAGTCATACAACTTCGTCTTCATCCAACTCTTCCTGCGCTTATACGCTATCTGTCCGAGGTGTGTGCGAGCCTTGGAGAGCTTCAATACGGGCAAGGGCAGCTTTCCTTCAAACATCAGCGCATTGTATTTGCTGAATGCCTGTTGCAGATAATCTATCGTTATTTCCATCATTGAGTTATGAACAAGACTTATGCCAAACTTATTGTTCGCACACAACAGAAAAAACTCTCGCAACTCAGAAGGATGATTTGCGAGAGTTTTTCCTATCTATACCAGTGTTTAAAGATGGAAATTATATCCCAATGTTATCATAAACGAACTGTTCTTGTAGTTTCCCTCATCATCCTGCTGCTTATTGATTTTGGAAACACCCCATAAATAGCGTGCATCCAATTCTATGTTCTTGTAGGAGTAAGACACGCCTATTGGAACAGAGAAAGCCACATTCTTTGTATCGTCTACATCTATCTCCGGTTTGCTGTGCGTAATCACGCCATCCACACCTGCCTCCAACTCTGTTTCAATCTTGGCATTCAGCAAAATATCGCACTGAACACCCAATTTCACAGTCAGACCGTCCCAAACGTGAGCCTGAAGAAGCACCGGAACACTCAGAAAGTCCAACTTTGTTTTCTGAAAGCGGTAATACAGATATTGCTCATAGTCTTTCCTGTTGAAATCTATATCGCCCACAGTACCCATTTGAGTTATTTCATCTGTCATTTTATATGGAATAAACTCATCTTGGTTGAATGTTGCAAATTTGTTGCCATACAGCAATGCCATATTGGTCTTTGCACCCTGCTGAGTGTAAAAAGCACCTAAGGAAAGCCCCAAAACATCGTTGAACCTGTATTCAACGTCGGCACCTATGCCCAGACCTGTCTTTGATTCGTAGAGCGATTTGTAATCGGAACCTGCCAAATCTGAAACCATCACTCCCACGCGTGGCGTTATCGTGAATCTGCCCGTTGTCTGAGCACTCGCAAGCAATGGCAGAACAAGCATTGCTGCAAAACAAATCAATTTTCTCATAGGCGTATCAGTTTATTATGATTGCAAAGTTATGAAATATAAACGACAATGCAAAGCAAAAGCAAACAAATCTTTTCGTTCATTCTTCCACCTGCTGCTTGGGCCAATTTACCAAATAAAGATGCTCCGTGGCACGTGTGAAAGCCGTGTAAAGCCAATGAATGTAGTCGGGAGTGAGCATCTCATCGGTCATATATCCCTGATCCAGATAGATGTGCGCCCATTGTCCGCCCTGTGCCTTGTGGCACGTTACGGCATAGCCGAACTTTATCTGCATTGCATTGTAGTAATCATCCTCTCTCAACTGCTTCATCCTGTCGGCCTTCAAGGGCACATCGGCATAATCCTCCATCACGCTGTTGAAAAGCTGCTCGTTCTGTTCGTGTGTAAGTGCCGGTGCTTCGGCTGTCAGCGTGTCCAAAACCACCACCGTGTCCAGTTCCGTCCTGTCGTAATCGGGAAATTCCAGCGTGACATCGGCGAATCGGAATCCATAGAGTTCACGGAAGTTTCGGACACGGCGAACAATGGCACGGTCGCCATTGGCAATAAATCCCCCTTCGATTCCTCCCACGAAAGAGGATGCTTTGCCTGCCGTTGTCCCGCTGTTTTGCAATTCTCGGTTTCCATCGTTGGCTTTCCCTGCATCGGAAGATGTGGGAGTTGCCGTGTATTTGTTCTTTACCACCATCAGCATATCGCCCGTAGTGAGTTCCTCCTCCCTTCCCAACACCGTGTTCCGAATGCCCTGATTGAAGATGTTTGCACGCTTGTTGGAACGGGTAATGACCATTGTCTCGTCCATTCCCACGGCAGAATAGCTCGAGGCAAGGCTCTCTATGAGTTCATCGCCCGGTACGATGGAAATGTCTGCAAAGCCCTTAAGGCGAATCCTCGGCAACTGCGTAGCCTCATCGTGGGTTATCATCTCGCGAATCATCGTGGCATTCCACAGAATACCCGAATCACAGCTCTGACGGAGTACTTCATCCAAGTCGCACTCGTAGACTCGAAGACCGTAGGAACGGAGCACATCGCCGCGCAAGGCAGGACTTTCCTCCTCTCCAACTGGTGGCAGCTGCGCCTTGTCGCCTATCAGGAGCATACGGCAGTTGCTGCCCTCATACACATATTGTATAAGGTCGTCGAGCAGCCGTCCACTCCCGAAAGCCGTAGTGCCCGAAGAAAGGCTCACCATAGACGCTTCGTCCACCACGAACAGCATATCCCGATACATATTCCTGTTGAGATTGAACTGCCCGTCGGCACCATTGAAAGCCTTTTCTCGGTAGATTCTCCGGTGAATGGTCGATGCCGGCAAACCGGCATTCAGCGAAAACACCTTGGCGGCACGACCCGTGGGAGCCAACAGCATCACCTTCATTCGCAATCGCTGCACCGTCCGCACGATGGCACCTGCCAACGAGGTCTTGCCCGTACCGGCACTGCCTCGCAGAATCATCACGGCACGGTCGTCCCTGTCGGTAAGAAAGGCTGCAAACGTCTGTAAAGCCTTCGACTGGGCGACTGTGGGAGCAAACCTGAACTCCTGCAAAACCTGATAGATTAGTTCGTCTTGAATCATTTCCGAGTGATAA
Organism: Prevotella sp. HUN102; assembly: GCF_000688375.1. Classification (NCBI taxonomy): domain Bacteria; kingdom Pseudomonadati; phylum Bacteroidota; class Bacteroidia; order Bacteroidales; family Prevotellaceae; genus Prevotella; species Prevotella sp. HUN102. The sequence continues at coordinate 223,150 of NZ_JIAF01000004.1, forward strand.
ACGCCTGTTGGAAGGATTATGTTTATAATATATTGATAATGCAGCTGCCGCACGTCTTGTCGATTTCTCAGCTCATTGTCAGTATTCAATCCGTGAGAAACCAACAGCATTGCAATGCACAACTTCCTTGCAAAGTTCCGAAAAATCCTCGGAATCAGCAAATAATATATGAAAATCAAACATCGTGCAAACGAAATATTCCTTGCTGCATACATTATTTGGATTGCCAATCGGGCATAATGAAACTGTGCAGATCCACGTTCGACGATGAGTTTTCAAATGTATGAAAATCAAATGATTGAAACCTTACATCCAAACGTGCGAAGATTGTACTGCATTCTTGCGAAGAATGCAACGCGTTTGTGCGAAGAATGAATTGCATTCTTCGCAAGAATGGAATGAAACATTTTACAAACTGATATTCAATAACTTATAAGACTTTCAAAATTATCAGATGGTAGAACTTGGAAAAAGAAATATCAGGATAAAACGGAGATATAAAAAAGAGAGAACCACGCTTTGTGATTCTCTCTCCGTCTGTGCAAATAAAATGTTTATTTGTTAGCTTTGGCTGCAATGGCTTCTCTGATGAGTCCTTCTATTTCTTCTGTCAGTTCGGGATTGTCCTTCAGCATCGTCTTGGTGGCGTCGCGCCCCTGTGCGAGTTTCGTGCCGTTGTAGCTGAACCAACTGCCACTCTTCTGAATGATATTGTATTCAACACCGAGATCGAGGATTTCGCCAATCTTTGAGATGCCTTCTCCGAAAGTGATTTCAAACTCAACCTTACGGAATGGAGGTGCCACTTTGTTCTTCACAACCTTCACACGCACCTGATTACCTATGACGTTGTCGCCGTCCTTGATTGACGTAACGCGACGGATATCAAGACGTACTGAGCTGTAGAACTTCAGGGCGTTACCACCGGTCGTTGTTTCAGGATTGCCGAACATCACGCCGATTTTCTCGCGCAGCTGATTGATGAAGATGCAGCAGGTGTTTGTCTTGGCAATGGTTGAAGTCAGCTTGCGCAAGGCCTGACTCATCAGACGCGCCTGAAGTCCCACCACGTTGTCGCCCATATCGCCTTCGATTTCCTTCTTTGGCGTAAGGGCTGCCACGGAGTCTACCACCAGAATATCGATTGCCGAGGAGCGAATCAACTGATCGGCAATTTCCAACGCCTGTTCGCCGTTGTCGGGTTGTGAAATCCAGAGGTTGTCTACATCCACGCCCAGTTTCTGCGCATAGAATCGGTCGAAGGCGTGCTCTGCATCGATGAATGCGGCAATGCCGCCTGCTTTCTGTGCTTCGGCTATGGCGTGGATAGCCAGCGTGGTCTTACCGGAACTTTCCGGTCCGTAGATTTCTATGATTCTTCCACGCGGATAACCGCCTACGCCGAGTGCAAGGTCGAGCTGAATACTGCCCGACGGTATCACTTCCACATTTTCTATCTGCTCGTCGCCCATTCTCATAATGGAGCCCTTGCCGAAATCTTTTTCTATCTTGGACATTGCAGCCTGCAAGGCTTTCAATTTCCCTTCGTTTGTTTCTGCCATTTTATTTTCTTTGTTGTTTTATTCGTCTTCAGGAATCTCCAAATCCTCTTCTTGGAACACTCCGCTTTCATCCCGATAATAAGCCGTTCCGTATGGAGCGTTGAGCAATGGTATGATTTCCATATCGTAGTTGGCGATGGTGTTGAGATTGTAAATCTCCATATTATCGGGATTGTCAAGATATTCATCATCTTCTTCGCCTTCAAAGAAACGCCATCCACTATCAGGCACGTCCTCGTCAGGTTCTTCCCGATACATATAACCAACCTTGCAGCCATCAACGGTAATCCTGTCTGTTGCAAAACAGCCGTCAGCCTCTTCCCAGTCGGGAAGCAAATCCTTGATATCTTCCGGTTTCAACTTGAATTTCTTTTGTGCCATTGCCTATTTATCGATGATAAAATGAGGTTATTAATTTTAGGTTGGTTCCTGTAAATCCACTCAATGTTTCAAGAACGACTTGACGGAACCCACCTTTTATTTATTCTTCGTCTTGCGCTTGGGATAAGGGAGCACGGCTTCCAATGCCTTTACCACATCTACGGCGTGCTGTTGCTTTGACACGTCGAGCACATAATGTTCCTTTGCTCCCTCATACGGGCAGCCACATTCGGCTTCGTTCATCAGATGTTCAATCGCTTGATGCTTCTTTACATAAGCAATATCATCACAGACAATGACAACCGGTTTGTCATTGGCATAAATCATATAGTCGCCGAACATTTTCCGGTAACGTACTTCGCCGACTGATGCAATCTGCTGACAAATGAAGTCTATGAATTCTAATCTGCAAGCCATTTGTGTTGCTGCTGCGCTGTTACAATTCCAAATCTCCGCCGAACACCTCGTGCCAAGGCAATCCGTGCTTGTTGAGTTCTTCCATAAATGGATCCGGGTCGAAATCCTCTACGTTCCATACGCCCGGCTTGCGCCAAAGTCCCTTGAAGAACATCATCGCACCGATCATTGCCGGCACACCGGTAGTATAGCTCACGCCCTGCATACCTGTTTCGTTATACGCTTCCTGATGCTTGCAGTTATTATAAACATAGTAGGTCTGCTCCTTGCCGTCCTTGATGCCACGGATACGGCAGCCGATGGAAGTTTCGCCATCGTAGTTTTCGCCGAGATCCTGTGGATTTGGCAGCACAGCCTTGAGGAACTGCAACGGCACAATCTTCACTTTTGCAGTCTTTCCGCTGCCATCTGCCAATGGTGCCTCGTATTCAATCTCGTCGATACGGCTCATACCGAGGTTCTGAATGCAGTCAAGATAAGTCAGATACTGCTGACCGAATGTCATCCAGAAGCGCGCACGCTTGATGGTCGGGTAATTCTTAACCAGTGATTCCAGTTCTTCGTGGTGCATCAGATATGAATCTCGGGGACCGATATTCGGATAAGTCAAGTCCTGATGCACAGCCAACGGCTCTGTTTCAATCCACTTGCCATCCTCATAATACAGTCCCTTCTGGGTAATTTCACGAATATTGATTTCAGGATTGAAGTTCGTGGCGAAAGCCTTGTGATGATTACCGGCATTGCAGTCTACAATATCCAGATAATGGATTTCATCGAAATGGTGCTTGGCTGCGTATGCCGTGTAAGCCTGTGAAACACCCGGGTCGAAACCACAGCCGAGAATGGCAGTCAGACCGGCCTTCTCGAACTTTTCCTTGTATGCCCACTGCCAACTGTATTCAAAGTGAGCCTCATCCTTCGGTTCGTAATTGGCCGTATCAAGATAATTGCAGCCACAGGCCAGACAAGCCTCCATAATAGTAAGGTCCTGATAGGGCAAAGCGAGGTTGATAACCAATTCAGGCTTGAATGCGTTGAACAACTCTTTCAACTGCTCCACATCGTCGGCATCTACCTGTGCCGTCTTGATGTCGGCCTTGTATCCCTTATCGTGAATAGCCTTTACCAACTCGTCGCACTTTTCCTTGCGACGGCTTGCAATCATAAACTCTGTAAATACGTCCTGATTCTGAACGATTTTGAATGCTGCAACGGTAGCTACGCCACCTGCACCAATCATCAAAACTTTTCCCATAGTTACTTTATTCTTTTTTATCTTATTCTATTTTCTATCTCATCGCCCCTGATTCCCATCGCATTCATAATCGAATATCCGAGAATCTGCTGCTTGAAGTTGCCGCCTTCCATAGGCTGCATTGCAAACATCGTGATGTGCTTTTCCTCATCATCAACGTCGCGAAGGGCATTGCGAAGCGTGCCGTAGATGTTTCCGTCTTCTGCATTCGGAACAATCATAATGCGGCGCACCTCCTTGTGGCTAAGTACAATCCTCAGGAAATCGAGCAGCACTTCGTCCTTTGCAGTTACCTCGCCTCCCGTAGCAATGGTGTTGATAATGAACTCGCCGAGCTTTTCATCCCTGAACGCCTGTTTGTCGAGTTCGCTCTCAAAGTTTGAAGGCACGAAATTATCGAATGCCTTCTTGTTCCTGTCGTGCAAAATCACTACCTGTGTTTCGTGACTGCCCGGCTTCATACGGCCGTCAAGGGCTATGTTCACTATCCACTGACTCAAGTCTGCCTGTGGGATTCTCCTGTTCAGCATCCTTTCAAAGTTCACGATAAGGTTGAACGCCACGCCGTCGATGTAATCCCCATCCACGATGATGACACTCCCGCTCATTTTTATGTTCTGCGAATCTTGTAAATTCATAGCTACAAAGATACATCAAAACAGGGGAAGAACAAAATTATTAATTCATAATTATTCTTACCTCAAAGAAGAAAGCCTATAAAGCCCTCTGTCAGATTATCCTTTTCGACTATCCTCCTGAACATTAAAATTGATTTCCTTTTCCTTGCAAACCCGTTCACTTGTTTCCTCGTCCACTTGTCTTCTCGTCCACTTGTCTTCTCGTCCACTTGTCTTCTCGTCCACTTGTCTTCTTGTCCACTTGTCTTCTTGTCCACTTGTTTTCTTGTCTCCTTGTCCACTTTAAAATAAGGTATATACATTTCTCCAAAAAGGTATATACGTTTCGACCAAAAGGTATATACCTTTTTTTCACGCCCAAAGTACATTTTGCAATATATTGATAATCAGCATATTGTAAAAGTACTGAAAAATGCTTTGTGCCGGACTTCGGTAAGCAGTCGGCTGCAAATAGCCCTGTAAAGAAAATAATAATACTGAAGAGGCGTTTATTTTAAAACTACAATAATATAATATCGCTATGAGAGGAATTTTATTATCGGTGCTGATGCTGCTCGCGATCAATGCTGCCGGACAAACAGTTAGAAGCGTGGAGATTCATAACGCCGTGGTAGAACAGAGTAAAAAGTACAGAAACGGCAACAAATATCAAAAAGACTTTCTGCTTTTCACCGATGCCTTGCGCACCACCCACCCTGCCTTCTGCAAGCAACTTTCGGATCCGTTCAGCATAGACAGTATGGAAAGCGTGGGCTACAAGCAACTGAAGCGATGCAAGGACGAGCAGGATTTTAAACTCTATCTGCAACGCCAGATTTCAATCCTCCACGACGGGCATTCGAGCATCAACCTGAACCTGTCCACGCCCAACGACCTTTATTATATGTTCAACCTGAGCTATACCGGCGACGGATATATATTGAGAGGCGTGGATAAGGATTTCAAGGATGCGCTCGGGAAGAAAGTAGAAAAAATCAACGGCGTCAGCGCAGAAGATTTCATCCGTCAGTTCTCCCAATATATCAGCGGCGACAATGAAGTGGCACTGCGGGGCACGATTATGGGTTCACAACTGCAAAACCATTTCTCATTAGTAAAACATCTGCCCTGCAACCGTCCCGACTCACTTCTTGCACTGACTATGAGCGACGGCTCTGTGGTAAAGTTGCGTCCCATCGTTCCCGACAGGTCAAGGATGGAAGTTCTGAAACCTGCCGGCGACACTTCGACCTCCGTCCACGTCCGCGAAAGGCACAATGTTCCTTTCTTCTACAAGATTGACGACGACCACGGCATTGCCTATCTGCAATTCAATGCGTGCGAAGACCGATACACACAAAACTGGATGATGGAGCAGCGGGGAATAAAACTCACGGAAGAGCAGCAGCAAATGCTGAACTCCATTCCTTTTTTCCACGAGACCTTGCGCAAGATGTTCTCGGAAATAGAAAACAGGAAAATCAAGACGCTCGTTATCGACGTGAGACAAAACGGCGGCGGCAACAGTCTGCTGTGTACGGAACTGATGAGCTGGCTCTATCCTGTGGTCAGAAAAGGCATCTCCAATCCCGATTATATGACGGTATCTTCCAACATTCGTTTTTCTCCCCTGTATGAACTGTTCTACCCTGAATATTCCAAGCAGACGGAAGATTTGTGCCGTCAGCAGAATGGGGGCGCAATAGATTATGCAACGCTTTACGACAGCCGGCTGAGACCATTTGACACAGAAAAAGCCAATGCCGACAGCAATGACGGCATCGACAAATCCATATTCCATCTGCTCAACTGCAATGAAGACAGTATATTCAAAGGCAACGTGATATTCATACAGGATGAACATACATTCAGTAGTGCCGCTATGCTTGTCTTGGAAGCAAGCGACAACCATATCGGGCAGGTCATCGGAGGAGAGAGCTGCTACAACACGTCCAATTACGGCGACATCCTTATATGGCAACTGCCAAATACCAAAGTCGAGGGTACCATTTCCCATAAAATGTTTCTGCGTCCCGACATCAGCCGACTGAAAGAGAAACACTTCGCTCCCCACAAAATCATCATTCCGACTATGGCAGACTTGCTTTCGGGCAATGACCCTTGTTGGGAATGGATTGTCAGGCACTACAAAAAATAGTCCCACGGCAAATGGCAGATGAACTTATGTCGCACATTTCGTAAGTGGCTGAAAATCAAACTACAAATATTCCAATTCCAAACGTGCGAAGAATGCAGTCCATTCTTCGCACGTTTGCATTGTATTCTTGCGAAGAATGGAACGCATTCTTCGGTCAGTTGCAAATCGGGTATTCATCGGTCGGCGGCAACAGTCGTTCTGCTGAACCGATGATGCTGTTTTTTCACACCATCTTTCTTTTATCCTCCGGCTTACAATGGATATTCATCGAAAGCATAGAGTACGGTGGAGAGATAGCGTTCGCCGGTATCGGGAAGCATAACAACGATGCGCTTGCCCTTGTTCTCAGGACGCTTGGCAATCTCCACAGCCGCAAAGACAGCGGCACCCGACGATATTCCCACGAGAAGACCCTCCTGTTGGGCAAGCTCCCGACCGAAAAGGACAGCCTGATCGTTTTCCACTTGGAACACTTCATCTATCACCTTGCCGTCATAGGTCTTCGGAATGAAGCCTGCACCGATGCCCTGAATCTTGTGAGCACCACTCTCTCCACCACTCAATACGGGCGAAGAAGAAGGTTCTACGGCGATAATCTTCACTTCGGGATTCTTTTCCTTGAGGTATTTTCCGATACCGCTGACCGTGCCGCCCGTGCCGACGCCTGCCACGAAGATGTCTACCTGTCCGTCGGTGTCGCGCCAGATTTCCGGACCTGTGGTCAGATAGTGCTTCTCCGGGTTGGCTTCGTTCTCGAACTGTTGCAGGATGATGCTTCCGGGAATGGAATCGCGCAGTTCCTCGGCAGTCTTGATAGCCCCTTTCATTCCGTCCCGTCCGTCCGTCAGCTTCACGGTGGCACCGTAGGCCTTTACCAGATTGCGACGTTCAATGCTCATAGTCTCGGGCATTGTGAGGATGAGCTTGTAGCCCTTCACGGCTGCAACGAGTGCAAGCCCCACACCGGTGTTTCCACTCGTTGGCTCAATGATGGTTGCGCCCGGCTTCAGAAGTTCCCGTTTCTCCGCATCTTCAATCATCGCGAAAGCCACACGGTCCTTCACGCTGCCGCCGGGATTGAAATATTCCACCTTTGCAATGATGGGCGTGTCGAGTCCTTTCTCTTCCGAGAATTTGTTGAGTGCGAGCAACGGCGTGTTGCCGATAAGCTCCGTGAGTTTGTTTGCTATATTTGCCATAATGATAAATACCCACCTCCAACTCCCCAAAGAGGGAAAGTCGGACACGTAAAGCGGGATTTCTGTTTGATGTATTATACTTCTGTTATTTCATTTCTCTGAACTTTCACCTAAGTCTATCGACCGTCGGGTCTTGTTTACGGTTGCAAAGATACGGAGAATCCTTGTGGCGGACAATACTCCTTTTGTGCTATATTGCCTACCACGATTATGGTATTTGAGTTAAAAAGACAGAAAAATGTAGGGAATTGAGAGTAAATAAGTATATTTGTAGGAAATAAAGCAGCCCGAATCTCTTTCCGGGACAAAGGGAATGCCTTTGCAGACAAACAGGCTGGAAGTGCATTGACGTGTGTCGGGCAATGTCTTTTACCTTCTTTATATTACCTTTTACGTTTCAACGCTATGCAGAAATATGCCGATTACATAGAAGAGATTGAGATTGATTCCCTCTGGGGTGGCAAGAAACACATCAGATGGACGTTGGACCGACAGGTGAATATCCTGAGCGGTATCAACGGCGTGGGCAAGAGCACCATCCTGAACAAGGTGGTCAAGGGGCTGACGCAGGGAGGAGAGTTCCCCAGCCATTTGCTCAAGGGCGTGCATCTGAAGGTTTATCCGGAGGATGCGAAATGGATCAGGTTCGACATTATCCGTTCCTTCGACCGTCCGCTGATGAATATGGAGAGCATCAGCAAGGTGGACCTGAACCTTGCCACCGAGTTGGACTGGCAGCTTTTTCAGCTCCAGCGCAAGTATCTGGACTATCAGGTGAATATCGGCAACCGGATTATCGAGGTGCTCCAAAGCGGCGATGCCGATGCAGCCGGCAAAGCACAGGCCATTTCGGCACCAAAGAAACGCTTTCAGGACATCGTGGACGAACTGTTTGCCGAAACCGGCAAGCAGATTGTGCGCTCGGAAAACGAGATATGCTTCTCGCAGATTGGCGAGACTCTGTATCCATATCAGCTCTCGAGCGGCGAAAAACAGATGCTCGCCATACTGCTGACGGTGCTCGTGGAAGACAATCAGCAGTACGTACTCTTTATGGACGAACCCGAAGTGAGCCTGCACGTGGACTGGCAGAAACGGCTGATAGACCTGATTCTCGACCTGAACCCGAACGTTCAGATTATTCTCACCACGCACAGCCCTGCCGTCATAATGAACGGATGGATGGACAAGGTAACGGAGGTAACGGAAATTACCGAGGACTAATACAGAAGAAGGAGGAAACGTATGGGAAAAGGTCTCAAGGACAATCTGTCGTCAGACTATATTCAGGCATCCAACCGTCTGAACGGTCGCAAGGCACGCACAAGGATTGTGGCTTACGTGGAATCGTACGACGATATTTTCTTCTGGCGAACGGTGCTCACGGGATTCGAGAACGACCAACGCTATTTTGAAGTGATGCTGCCCTCACGGCAGAATCTCACGCGGGGAAAGAAGTCGGTGCTGATGAATCTCATATCGAAAAAGGTGGGCGAGAATATGATTGCCTGTGTGGATGCCGACTACGACTACCTGCTTCAGGACACGACACAGGTTTCGCACGAGGTAAACCACAATCCCTTCGTATTCCACACCTACGCCTATGCCATCGAAAACCTGCAATGCTATGCGCCGAGTCTGCACGACGTAACGGTGGCAGTAACGCTGAACGACCAGAGCATATTCGACTTTGAGGAATATCTCAGGCAGTTCAGCGAGGCCGTCTTCCCTCTCTTCGTGTGGAGCATCTGGTTCTACCGGAATAACATATACGGAAAGTTCACGATTACGGACTTCAACAAAGTGATAGATGTAGGTCATTTCACATTTGAAAGGGCTTACGCCAACATTCAGAACGTAAGGCGGAAGGTGGCAAGAAGGATACAGCAGTTCCACCGCGATTATCCCGATGCCAAGGAAAGCTACCTGAAAGTAAAGGACGACATCCGTGCACTGGGCGTAACGCCACAGACCACCTATCTCTACATTCAGGGCCATCATCTGTTCGATACCGTCGTAGTGCCCGCATTGAAGAAGACCTGCGACAAGCTGATTCGCGACCGTGAAATGGAAATCAGCCGAAATGCCGTACACGCCGTGCAGCGCAGAAACGAACTTTCCAGTTACGGACACAGCACCGAAGAGATTATTCCAATGCTCCGCCGACACGTCGGCTATATCAACTCCGAGCCGTTCCGCCGACTGCAAGAGGATTTGAGGCTGTTTTTGGATAAAGAAGGAGAGGATAAAGGAGTGAAAGGGAGTTAAGAAGTTAAGACAGATATACATTCTATATGGACTTCTGACTTCGAGTGATTGGAGAGTGTAAGTTAAACTGTGTCAGGGTTCAATAGCATTTTTTTTAACACGTTTGTTTTATAATGTCAAACGAAGGGCTTGCCACCGGGCACTTACGCACTGGCAAGCCGATGTTTGGTAAGGATGGTGCTTTGGCGTCGATATTGGAGCCATATTAAATATCGCCCTTGAGGAGGAGATGGATGCTTACCTGCAGAGAATCCCGTGTGGACTGTAATCACCGCAATGGCAGATAGCAGACAGGATTATCGGCATATATACCTTTGGCACGAGCATACAGGAAATCAGCCGAGTAAAATTAAAAAATACTCGACTGATTTCTATTAATAGTATTATAGTACTGTAAAGTAATTGAGAATTGGCTATAACGCTTTATTATATCTATTGTATTCTGTCCATTCCATTTTTGGGAAGAAATTGCGTAGGTTCTCCTTGGTAATCTCAATATAATGGGATTCATTTGACCCCATAAAAATATACTCTATCTGATATGGAAAAACTATAATGCCCTTCTGCAATGTGTTTAAAATACTGCTTGAAACTCTTTTATAACTTTTTCCTTCTTCAAAAGGCCCTGTGCAAGATAAAATATTAGCTTTTATGTATTCCTTACCATCCTCTTGTATTCCATAATCATTACCGGAAATAACATCGCCAACTTTATTAACAACGTAATAATGAATATTGATATATTTTAAACTCTTACCAGATGTATTGGTAAATTTCAATTCAATTCCTTTATTTCCCCGATTCATTCCAAATGGTTCATTTTTATATAATTTGAACCGAGAAACTTCTATCTGACTATATGCTGCCATTCCAAATAAGCAGGCTATACACAAACAAGTTAATTTCTTCATATAAATTAATTAATAGATTATAACACTAAAAGTCCAGGATATAGGTGGGTAAGACAATAAAAAACGTGGACTAATAACTTCGCCTACGCTTCTGAGGTATCGCCAAACACCATAGCACCATAAACGAGTAAAAGCCCACGCCGATTGGCATGAGCATTAACTTTTACTCTTGGTGCTTTGATAATTTTGGCGATTTTCAGAAGCAAGAATTCGAGCTAACGCTTTTTATCTAATGTCTCTTATTTCTTTATTTTTTCATCCGCTATATTTTTTATTTTGCTGCAAATTTACAAAAAATATTAAATATGACCTGTTTTAATATCCTAATATTATCGGACTTTAGACAAATTCATTGATTTTTTGCCTCGCAACAGAATATAAGGAATACAAAAGCAGATGCAAGGAGCAGTAAACCTTGCATTATAATATTGCAGAAGTTATAAATGAAATAGCCAATGTCCTCTTTGAGGAAATCAAAAACAAGTTGGAAACAATTTACAGGTAATCGAAGAAGCTGACAGAAAAGGAAAATACAAGTTGATGTCAAGTGTCTTAACCATACTGAACGAGTGGTAGAAGCAGAAAAAGCATCCATAAGCAACTGAAGATTCCAAATCGAAGTGCAAAAAAGAGTAGCCCTCGCCGAGAGATGCAGACAACCTCTCGCTACGCTTCGAGAACGTCTGCATCTCTCGGCGAGGAAAAAGCAACAACCGACAATACAAATTAAAAAAGGGAGACCGAAGTCTCCCCAGGATTAACTAACTTTGTATTGTAAATGTATCATCAATTAATCTCGGAGCAAAGGTCGCAAATTTTCGCCTTACTTCAAAAGAAAATCGCAAGAAAAGAAATTGCCGCCATCGTCGGCATCAGTCAGGCAACACTCTCACGTGAAATCAAACGCAACAGCACGCCCTCGGGAAAGTATATCTGGACGAAGGCGCACGACATGGCCATGGAGCGCAGGAGGCGAACGGTGAGCAACTCCAGGCTCTCCGACGAATTGGTCTGGAGAATCAAGGAATATATCGTTAATGACCAATGGTCTCCAAGACAAATATCGGGGTATCTGCGTGTGAATGATGGGATAAGGGTGTCCCATCAGTCCATCTACAACATCATCCACGATGACCCGACAGGGAAACTTGCCGGGCACACAAGACACAAGATGAAATACAGGCATCACCCAAAGGGGGGCATCTTCCTGTCAAGGACAGGGTGAGCATCCATGAGAGAAACAAGGAAGTGGACGGGAAGAGATTTGGAGACTTTGAGATGGACCTGATCGTCGACCCTGCCCAGCGCGCCATACTCACACTGGTGGAGAAACCCACCAATATGTTGCTTATGCAGAAACTGCCATTTGGGAAGCAGTCGAAGCCTCTGGCAAAAGCAGTCAGGAGACTGCTGCTGCCATACAAGGACAGACTGAAGACCATTACCACTGACAACGGACCTGAGTTTGCCGCACATAAGGATATCACGAAATGGTTGGGCGTGCCTGTGTACTTTGCAGATCCATATTGTTCATGGCAAAAGGGAGCCATTGAGAATACAAACAAGTTAATCAGGCAATATATCCCTAAAAAGGATTCCTTTGAGAACTATACGGACAAGAGGATTATGGCCATACAGAAGATATTGAATGAAAGACCAAGGGAAAAATTAAACTTTTCCACACCAAAGTGCGAGTTCTTCAAACATGTGTTGTAATTTTGCACTTGCTGGTTGACTCTACACAACTCTTACTCCCCAATCCACTATCTACGAAAAGTCTCAAATAATTTGGATTTTGGCAAAAATTGATGTAACTTTGCATCCGAAATGCGCCTGTGGCGGAATTGGTAGACGCGCTAGACTTAGGATCTAGTGTCTCACGACGTGCAGGTTCGAGTCCTGTTAGGCGCACTTCATAAATTAAAAATAAATTGGTTACATCTTGATTTTTAGCTTTTAGCCATTTATTATTATTCTGCTTTTTAGACTTAGGCTAGATTTAGATTCCAATAGCGCATCTTACAAGTAAAAAAGCAGCACCATTACAGCAAATGTATTTAACCCTGTGCTTTAAAGTAGTCTAACAGCTATGACAAAGGAAAGCATATAGAAATAAAAAATGCTGTCTTCTTACGATGACAGCATTTCTTTATGTATTAAAATATTCGTTTAGAATTCGGCATTCTTTGGTGTACGTGCGAATGGAATCACGTCGCGAATGTTCTGCATACCTGTTACGAAAAGGATGAGACGCTCGAAACCAAGACCGAAACCACCGTGAGGGCAAGTTCCGTACTTGCGGGTATCGAGATACCAGTCGTAAACTTCTTCCTTCATTCCACGTGCCTTGATTTCACCCAACAGTTTCTCGTAACTCTCTTCACGAACAGAACCGCCGATGATTTCACCAATACGCGGGAAGAGAACGTCTGTCCCCTGCATTGTCTTGCCATCGGCATTCTTCTTCATATAGAACGACTTGATTTCGCTTGGATAGTCGGTCATAATAACCGGACGTTTGAAGTGTTCTTCTACAAGATAACGCTCGTGCTCGCTGCTGAGATCCATTCCCCATTCAGCAACAGGGAATTCAAACTTGTAGCCGTCCGCCTGTGCTTTCTTGAGGATTTCAAAGCCTTCGGTGTAGGTCAGGCGAACGAATGTTTCCTTCAATACGCCCTCCAGACGGGCGATGAGTTCCTTGTCAATCATCTGATTGAGGAATTCAAGGTCGTCCTTACACTTTTCGAGTGCCCAACGAACACAATACTTGATGAAATCTTCTTCAAGATCCATCAGTTCCTGTTGGTCGATAAACGCTACTTCAGGCTCGACCATCCAGAACTCAGCCAAATGGCGAGGAGTGTTTGAATTCTCGGCACGGAAAGTTGGACCGAAAGTATAAATGGCACCGAGTGCCGTTGCACCCAATTCGCCTTCCAACTGGCCGGATACTGTAAGATGTGTCTTCTTTCCGAAGAAGTCTGCACTGTAATCAGTTTCCTTAGATTGCGCAACACGGTCGAGGTCGAGCGTTGTCACTTGGAACATATTTCCTGCACCTTCGGCATCGCTTCCTGTAATCAGCGGAGTATGGAAATAGTAGAATCCGTGCTCGTGGAAATACTGATGGATAGCCATTGCCATATTGTGGCGAATACGGAATACAGCACCGAAAGTATTGGTACGCAAACGCATATGACCGTATTTGCGCATATATTCGAAGCTCTGTCCCTTCTTCTGCATAGGATAATCGCTTGGACACAGGCCATAGATTTCTATTTCCTTGCACTGAATTTCGGAGGTTTGTCCCTTGCCCTGACTTTCAACGAGAATACCGGTTACGCTGATGCAGGCACCGGTAGTGATGCTCTTCAGCTCTTCTGCATCCATTGAAGATGGGTCTACAACAACCTGAATGTTTTTGATAGTAGAACCGTCGTTCAAAGCAATGAAATCGACAGCCTTACTGCTGCGATGGGAGCGAACCCAACCGCGAACGTTGATATCTTTTCCAAAGTCGGTGCAACTCAATGCATCGACGACTTTTGTTCTTTTCATTCGTAAAATGTTTAGCCTTGCCGAGCATTCTCCGAAAGAAGAATGCCCGTTTGGCATCATTATTATATATTTGTCTTCAACACATCATCCTTTATCCAAAAGGATTTTTTAGTGATAAATACTTATTCAAATGCACCCATACGCAGCATATCAACTTCCTGTTCGGTAAGGAAACGCCAATCGCCGCGACGGAGATTCTTCTTTGTAAGTCCTGCAAACTGAACACGGTCGAGTTTCACGACACGATAACCGAGGCTCTCGAAAATACGGCGAACGATACGGTTCTTACCACTGTGGATTTCAATGCCCACCTGTGTTTGGTCGCGCTCGTCTGCATATTCGATTGCATCAGCCTTGATTTCGCCATCTTCCAGTTCGATACCATCAGAAATTTGCTGAAGAGTTTGTGGTGTAACCGGCTTATCGAGGAATACGTGGTAAACTTTCTTCTTCAGGAACTTAGGATGAGTGAGTTTGCTGGCAAGGTCGCCATCATTTGTAAGAAGAAGTACACCAGTAGTGTTACGGTCGAGACGCCCCACCGGATAAATACGCTCCGGACAAGCATTCTTCACGAGATCCATAACGGTCTTGCGCTGCTGAGGATCATCGCTCGTTGTTACATAGTCTTTCGGCTTGTTCAAGAGCACATAAACCTTCTTTTCCAAAGATACGATTTCGTCCTTGAACTTAACCTCATCGCCACGCAACACCTTTGTTCCGAGTTCTGTTACAACTTCACCATTTACGGTTACAACTCCAGACTGGATAAATTCATCAGCCTCGCGGCGTGAGCATACACCTGCATTAGATAAATATTTATTGAGACGAAGTGGTTCATTCGGGTCAATGTTCTCTTCCTTGTATTCTATCCGCTTCTTCAGAGAATACTTTGCATTGGGATCATAGTCGGCACTGTGCTGACGATAACCACCCTGTTGTCCGTAACCACCACGGTTGTTATTATATCCACCACGATTGTTGTAGCCACCACCACGATTATTATTATAGCCGCCGCGACTCTGATAACCACCACCTTGACGATTGTTGTTGTAGCCACCACGGCTCTGATAGCCTCCATTCTGTCGGTTGTTGTTGTAACCACCACGGTTCTGATAGCCATTAGACTGGTACCCCCCCCCTTCGCCATCATTGTTGTAGCGAGGGCGATAGCCTTGCTGTGGACGAGACTGGTAACCAGTTTCCTTATTACGGTTCTGGTAACCTCCTTCTTCGCTATCATTATTGTTGTAGCGTGGACGATAGCCCTGCTGTGGACGTGCCTGATAGCCGCCCTGACGGTTGTTGTAACCACCCTGACGAGACTGGTAGCCTCCCTCTTCGCCATCATTATTGTTGTAGCGTGGACGATAGCCCTGCTGTGGACGTGCCTGATAGCCGCCCTGACGATTGTTGTAACCACCCTGACGAGGTTGATAACCATTGTTTCCATAGCTGTTTGTGCGTGGGCGATAACCACCTTGTGAACGCTCTCCATTGCCATTGCCTTGAAGACCTGCCCCGAATCCTTCCGGACGGAATCCACCTTCGCTGCCACTGTCGCTGCCATAAGCACGCTGCGACTGAATACGAGGACGTTGTGTGCGTCCTGTACTACGATAATCTCTCTGATAATCGCTCTGTCCAACAGGCGAGTAGCCTTCACGGTTAATCTCGTTTTGGTCAGACTGACCTTCTTTGTTTTCTAAATCTTCTGCCATAGTTGTAATTCTTTTAATTTAATCATTAGCCTCACGGCCTAATAATAGCGTTTTTTATTTTACTCTTATATTATAATATAATCTATTTAAATCAGATTTTCCCTCTTTGACTTTAAGTCTTGACCTCGATTAAAGCCCTGTATAGTTTTGTGGAGTGATTGCCATCAGTTCATCCTTAACGGCATCGCTCACCTGAAGTGTCTGTATAAAAGCGTGAATGCTCTCAGCCGTCATCTTTTCATTCGTGCGCGTCAGGGCTTTCAAGGCTTCGTATGGATTAGGATATGCCTCACGACGAAGGATGGTTTGAATAGCTTCTGCCACTACTGCCCAAGTATTCTCCAAGTCTTCATTTAATTTTTCCTGATTGAGAATCAGCTTGCGCAAGCCTTTCAATGTGCTTTGAATGGCGATGATTCCGTGTCCGAAAGGCACTCCTACATTGCGCAGGACGGTTGAGTCCGTCAGGTCTCGCTGCAATCTGCTAACCGGTAACTTCTGTGCAAGGAACTGAAGTATTGCATTTGCAATGCCAAGATTTCCTTCGCTATTCTCAAAATCAATCGGATTCACCTTGTGCGGCATTGCGCTTGAGCCTACTTCGCCCTTCTTGATCTTCTGCTTGAAATATTCCATTGAGATATACATCCAGAAATCGCGGTCAAGGTCGATAATGATAGTATTGATTCGGCGAATCGCATCAAAGATGGAACCAAGATGATCGTAGTTGCTTATCTGCGTGGTCCACTGCTCACGCTGCAGCCCAAGCTTTTCACTCACGAATTTATTGCCAAATGCCTTCCAATCATATTCAGGATAAGCCACGTGATGGGCATTGAAATTACCCGTTGCACCACCAAACTTTGCCGTAACCTTGCAAGCCCTCAACGTATCCAACTGTTCTTGCAAACGATATACGAATACTTCAATTTCCTTGCCCAAACGTGTCGGCGAAGCTGGCTGACCGTGGGTTTTAGCCAACATTGGCACTTCTTTCCACTCATTTGCATATTCCTGCAACTGCGCAATCAGCTCTTCAACCTGTGGAAAATAAACCTCGTTTAATGCTTCCAAGATTGATAAAGGAACACTTGTATTGTTGATATCCTGTGAAGTAAGTCCGAAATGAATAAACTCTTTATAAGCATCCAAACCATCAATTTTATCAAATTCCTCTTTGATAAAATATTCAATGGCCTTCACATCGTGATTGGTAATCTTTTCAATGTCTTTCACTCGTTGGGCTTCAACCTCAGTCATATTGCGATAAATACCACGCAACTGCTCAAAAAGACTTTTATCGAAACTTGCTAATTGCGGCAAGGGTAATTCGCATAAGGAGATAAAATATTCTATCTCTACACGTAAACGGTATTTAATCAGTGCAAATTCGGAAAAATAGCGAGCCAGACTATCGGCTTTGCCTCTGTAGCGGCCATCAACTGGCGACACGGCTGTCAGTACATCGAGAACCATAAACTATAATATATATTATTCAACTGCAAATTTAAGCATTAAAATCCATAACGTCGCAAACAAAACAGATAATATTTTGTAAATTCAACGCACGGAAACGTATATAAAACTAAAAAACCTCACAACCATCGTTGCAAGGTAACTCTTCCACGTTGTGCGTGGGCGTTGACGGATTCGAACCGCCGACCCTCTGCTTGTAAGGCAGATGCTCTAAACCAGCTGAGCTAAACGCCCTCTTAAAATATCCCTGCAACCCCTAAAGGCTACAGGGAAACACCCCTTAGTGGGCGTTGACGGATTCGAACCGCCGACCCTCTGCTTGTAAGGCAGATGCTCTAAACCAGCTGAGCTAAACGCCCTTACTTTTCGTAAGCGATTGCAAAGGTAAATATAAATTATCTAACTACCAAATTTTATATCATTTTTTTACACAAAAAAGTGCTTGCCTTGGGGCAAGCACTTTGTATTATTCCTTATTATTAGGATTATTCTGTAATCTGAACAGTAGCGCGACGGTCGAAAGAGATTGGGGACAAAATTGTTACACCACCCTTACCAACAGTTGTAATCTTGCTGTCAGATACACCCATCTTAACGAGTTCGCCTGCAACAGTCTTAGCACGCTCTTCAGACAACCACTGGTTGTGGTCAGCAGAACCTGTTGATGCATCAGCATAACCAGTAACGAGAAGGTTGTTGTTATTTTCAACAGCATACTTTGCAAGTGCCTGTACATTTACGAGATCTTTCTGAGATGCAATGTTTGTCTTATTGAGATTGAAGAATACAGAAACAGGAGTTGCAATCAACTGCTTAACAGACTCTGAAACTGTTTCAACTGGCTTTTGGTTTGCAAGTTCATTGCGAAGACGAGCATTTTCAGCTTCAGCGTCACGAAGACGAGCATTCAAAGCATCGAGAGCAGACTGATGCTGTGCATTGATGGCATCTACATCAGGAACTGGATCCCAATCGTTCTTACCCAAGTTGAAGTTAAGACCGAGTTCTACGTACAAGTTGTTATCGTGAGAAACCCAACCACGGTCTCCGTACCCCTGATCGTAACCATCGACATCACCTTCGTAACGGTTGTAACCAGCTTCTGCATAAACGCGAACAACATCGCTCAAACGCCAAGATGACTGAACACCGGCACTAAGCCCCATACCATAGAAGTTATGGCTCATAGAACGGCCAACACCACCACCGACGAACGGAATAACGTTCCAAACACGATTCTTGTTGTAACCAAAGATCAAATTGCTAACGTTGAACATAATGTGTTCCTGGAGGATCCAATACTTGTTGCCATTGTCAAGTTTTGACGCATTAGTATCAGTAGCACCAACTCGCTTGCCCCAAATACCCTGAATCTTAGTACGAAGACCGAGGCCTGGAGTAAACCACTTACCTACTGCAAGACCCACACCTGGATTGCCGCGGAAACTCTTAAATGGACTGTTCTTTGCATCACGTCCGTGTTCCTGACCAGAATACCAAGCATTCCATTCTGCACCTACCTGTACAAACCAGTTGCTCCAGAATGAATTAGTAGCTACACTGTGCTTCTTTACAGGTACATAATCCTGAGCAAAGCCAGATACAGAAACGCCAGCTATTGCCAATACCATTAATAATTTTTTCATAACTTTTATTTATTAAACAATCAAATTTCTACTAGTAATTAGTAAGTTTACTTTTTTGAATTTGTGCACAAAGTTAATAATTATTTTTTAATCGCATCTATTTTATTTTAAAAAAAGTGATTTTCTACCTTAAAAAAGGAGAAAAATGATATAAATTAACTTCAAAGCTCATTGTTTGGATTAATTTTACGAAATACTGACAACAAAAATCGTATATGCAGCCGTGCTTCGCAGGCAGCAATTACCCAATATGCAAGTCCTAATCTGGAGAGATTCGGTAAGTAGCTGAAATTCAATGTATAAAACGCCCATTTTCAAACGTGCGAAGATTGCATTCCATTCTTCGCACGTTTGCAACGCATTTTTACGAAGAATGTTCGCCATTTTTCGGTTACTTGTAAATCGTGGTTTTTCCTGCTCGTAACAACAGCCTCGAATCAGGTAGATTGATCAATGTACAATGTGCCAAATCTACAATCAATCTATCAAAAATCAGGAAAATAAACCCTCTATTTTATTCTGTTCCATAATTGCAATTATCGGCTTACCATCCGGCGTATAATTGACATTATCACAACTGAACAGACCATTTACCACAGCTTCCATTTCTTCGTTGTTCAATACCTGACCTTGTGGAATCGCAGCATTGCGAGCAAGGCTCAGTGCCAAAGACTTGTCCAACTCTTCACTTATATGCAAATCGCCTTCTTTCACGGATGCGACCATCTCGTTGATCAACGACACGACATTCAATCCTTCGATTCCCGAAGGAACACCATTGATGGAATAGCTCCCACCACCAAGGTTTTCCATTTCAAATCCCATCTTCTGCATTTCCGGCAAAATCCTTTGAATCGTCAATTCGTCTGCAACGGGAAACTGTATCATTTCGGGGAAGAGCATCTTTTGCGTATGCGCCTTCTTGTCTACCATCATACGGATATATTCTTCGTATAAAATCCTGATATGCGCCCGATGCTGATCGATGATCATCAAGCCCGATTTCACGGCAGTCATTATATAACATCCCTTATATTGGTAGTGTGCAGGGGATTTCTCTTCGATGACGGAGTTGGAATGCTTGGCCGATTCTGAAGATTCAAAGATAATCGCCTCTTCTTTCGGCGCAGCATCAATAAAGGATTCGGTATCTTGCGAGTCTGTCAGACCTGCATACAAATGCTCCCATTCGTTAGACAAAGAATTTTCCCGGTGTTTTGTTTCCTTAAAAGGATTATACTGTGGATTATAATTTACCTTTGGGGAGGAAGAGATTGCATTCGGACTGAACACGGGAATGTCAGGCCGACCTTCTGTATCGAAGTCTATCGACGGAATATCGTTGAATTTCCCAATAGACTCTTTCACGCCAGCCATCAGAATCTGCCAGACAGCCTGCTCGTTCTCGAATTTAATCTCGGTTTTCGTAGGATGGATATTCACATCTATATTTTCAGCCGGAACTTCAAAATAGAGAAAATAAGGCACCTGTTCGCCAACAGGCAGCAAACGGTCGAAAGCATTCATTACCGCCTTGTTGAAATAAGGATGTTTCATAAAGCGTCCGTTCACGAAAAAATACTGCAAAGGACTCTTTTTCTTCGCTGCTTCGGGCTTTCCAACATAGCCATATATCTTGCAGAGCGTGGTGTTTACCTCAACGGTCAGCAAATCCTGATTCAGTCTTTTGCCAAAAACTTCAACTACTCTTTGGCGCAAGCCACAAGCACGCAGGTTGAACAGTTCAACACCATTGCTGTGCAGCGTGAACGAAATATCGGGATAAACCAATACTATTCGCTCGAATGCAGTGATGATATTATTCAGTTCCGTTGTATTCGATTTCAGAAATTTTCTGCGTGCAGGCACATTGAAGAAGAGATTCTCTATCTTGAAATTGCTTCCAATCGGACAAGAACACGCTTCCTGTGAAACAAATCTGCTTCCTGAAATTGTCAGCAGACTGCCTATCTCCTCGCCTTCCTGACGCGTCCTCAATTCTATTTGAGCCACGGCAGCAATAGATGCCAGAGCTTCGCCACGGAAGCCCATCGTATGCAGTGCAAACAAATCATCGGCTTTTCGTATCTTGGAAGTAGCGTGGCGTTCAAACGACAGTCGGGCATCGGTCTCCGACATACCCTTACCGTCGTCAATCACTTGAATGGAAGTTCTGCCTGCATCAACTACTAATACATTGATAGTCTTGGCACCGGCATCCACGGCATTCTCCACCAGTTCCTTTACAACAGAGGCTGGACGCTGAATCACTTCGCCTGCTGCTATCTGGTTGGCAACGCTATCGGGTAAAAGTTGAATTATATCACTCATCGCATATTACATTAGTTCAAGGAAAAGGAAAATCACGCTCAAAAGAAAAAGGATTCCTACACCTATTATATATAGGGGAGTATTCCCCAGTTGGTTTCTTCTCTTCCTCTCGAAGCGAATGCTTGGCTGATAATCATCAGCATTTGGAGTTTCCTTTACGTTTCCCTGTTTTATTTCCTTTTCTATTCTTTCTTTCATTTTCCCGAGACGTTCTTTCCGTTCATCCACAAACATATATTCGTGATGAAATCGTCTCGGTTTCAGTTGCCAGAAAAAGTTCATCTTCCGTATATTATCGTATGTTTCCACCCTGCAAAGGAGGTTTTGGCGCAGTAATTGGCTCGGGTTCGTTTTCGTCCTTACGACCTACACGCCTGAATATGTCGTTCTTGTCCTTTGGACGAATGTCGGCAAACCATTTGAATCCCGAAAGTTTCAGCTTGTCGGCCGGCACCTGCGTCATTGGATACATTGTTCCGTTCACTTTTGGCATCCATATCTTTTCCAGTTTTCTTTCAGGCGACATATATATGCGCATCGTATCAGTCTCCGTATAGTTCAAACTCGTTATCGTACTGTCCTTTTCGTCAATCGGATAATACA
Source organism: Prevotella sp. HUN102 (assembly GCF_000688375.1). NCBI lineage: Bacteria > Pseudomonadati > Bacteroidota > Bacteroidia > Bacteroidales > Prevotellaceae > Prevotella > Prevotella sp. HUN102. The sequence goes on from NZ_JIAF01000004.1 coordinate 245,259, forward strand.
CAATATAAACATCATCAATCGCTTCGGCCTTGCGCATTTTTCCTTCTATGAAAAACGCATTCATCCGTTTTGAATAGATTTGATTGTAATGCTGTTCATTGTCTACTTCCTCTATCGACGACGCATTGCCGAAAACATACGCTTCGCGAATGGTGGAATCATTCATATAAACCTTGATGGAATCGCCTATCAACTGCCGATTGCCATTCCATACCACGGGCTTCTCATACATTGTCAGGCAAGAATCCTTCGTGTTTGCAACCATAAAGCCACATACTGCCTGTACGTCTGTGCGGTAAGCCCGCACATTGTTGATGCCAAATATCTTCCGATATACGTTTGGCGTATTAAGATTGAAAGCCTTCATACTCAACGTGTCAGCGTGCAGAAACAAAGTGTCTTTCTCTGAAAACTCCTTTACAACCGGGCCGGGATTACCTCCAAAAGCCTTTGCTGCTGAATCTGTATAATGGATATACTCCCCCTGGAAAGAGTGTTTGTTCTTATAATCAATGTAATGCACGTCGCCTTGTCCTTCTCCCACGTGTGTCTTACTGTTGTAAGTCAGGTTTTCACCCGTGATGACACGCTGCTTCAAGTCGTCAACGATTTTCACTTTGCCGTGCCCTTCGCTATGACCGGTCTGAGAATTGTAGACAACGCTCTCTCCCGTAATCGTTCGCTTTTCCTTATGGTCTACAATCTTTACCTTTCCATATCCTTCGGCGTTTCCGGTAGCACTATTGTAGGTAATGTTATCGCCTTCGACATCTCTTTCGGGAGAAGTAATCGTGGAGCGTCCCCGCAATTCCATATAATCGGTCTTGCTGTTGTATATGCCGTCGTTCGTATGAACCACTTCCCCCTTGGCAGTCCTGATAGTGGATTTTCCCAATACGTGGAAAATTCCGGTATCGGTATTGCCGTGCGCTGTCGGCGTATTGATACGGTACTTGGGTGTACGGATAAATACATCGCCATAGAAGTTAGACTCCTTTGTCTCCGTATTGTAATCTCCCCGGTCGGCAACGATCGTATTGCCATCGTAAATCAACGTGCCTCTTCCACCGAAAAAACTTGCCATTTTCGAGGTCATACTGTAATCCAAGCTATCACAACGAAGCGATTTTCCCGGTTGCTTGACGTTTACATTCTCTCTTGCGTACACCATCTGAGACATACCGTCATAATGAATACGCGAACAGGTCAGACGCGTGCCGTCCTTACGATTGATTTTCACGTGTCCGAACGCCTTGAAAGAACTTTGCTTGTCGTTGAGATACGCACTATCGCAGAGCAGCGTCATATCCTTGTAACGGAACTTCACGTTACCCTTTGCCACCTGTATGTCGGGCATCTCAAATTGATTATGACGCAACACATCGGCGTGGTCTACATAGATTTTCTCTCCTTTCTTTTCAGCCTTCTTATCATCCGTCTTCTGGGCCGAAACAGGCAGAGCCACACTTAGCCCAAACAGGCATAGAATCATCAATGTAAAGATTCTATGCCCGCAAGTATTTGATTTTAATGTCTTCTTCAATATCATCTTACCCAACCTTCGTATTCAAAATCTCCATTCCTGTAACGGGGATTCATTCTCACATAGGTTTCCTTTACCTTCTTTACCACCCAGTCGTGAATAATTTCCTGACGACGCTGTGCCGTTACTATATTCTTCATTTCCTGAAAGTCTTCGGTAATGGTGGCACGGTGCTCATCCACTCTGCTCTTGAGCTTCACTATTGCACACACCGTCTTGCCCTTTGCATTCACCATTTGGAACGGTTCCGACACATCACCAACCTGCATTCCCTCCACTGCTCTTGCAATTTCTGTCGGCAAATCTTTCATATTGAACTTCGATGTACGGGAATTTGCAGAAGAGTTTGCCATCAATCCGTGATTGTTCTTTGTGTCCTTGTCGTCTGAAAGATAGCCTGCTGCCTCATCAAAGGTAAACTTCCCTGCCTTGATGTCGTTTCCGATAGAGTCCAGACGCTCCTTGGCAGCTACAACAGACTCTTCCGAAACTTTCGGCTTCAGCAGAATATGCCGACAGTTTATTTTGTCTCCACGGCGGTCTATCAACTGGATAATATGATAGCCGAACTCACTTTCCACCACTTTCGACAAACGTTTAGGATCGGTAAGATTGAAAGCTGCGGCCGCAAAAGCCGGATCCAGCATACCGCGTCCCATATATCCGAGTTCACCTCCCAATCGGGCAGAACCGGGGTCCTCTGAATAAAAGCGTGCCAGAGCCTCAAAAGAAGTCTCCCCTTTCGTAACTCGGTCTGTATATTCGCGAAGCTGGGTCTTGATTCTATTTACCTCCTCCTGTTCTACTCGTGGTGTCTGGGTAATAATCTGCACTTCAACGGTAGTCGGTATCATAGGAATACTGTCTACGGGCAGTTTCTTGAAATATTCGCGCACTTCTGCCGGAGATACTTTCACGTCGCTGACCAATGATTCCTGCATCCTCTGAACGAGCTGACGATTCCTGAAATCATCGCGAAGGTCCTGACGAATCTGTGCAAGACTCTTACGCTGATATTGCTCCAGCTTTTCCTTGCTTCCAATCTGAGGCAATGATATCCAATAGTTGATCTGCTGTTCCACGCCTTGCGACACTTCTGTTTCAGTAACTTCAATACTGTCGAGCGCAGCCTGATGCAGAAAAAGTTTCTGTACGGCTATCTGTTCCAGAATGGTTGTTTCAGGATTACCTTTCCACTGAACGCCTTCTGCCTCACCCTGAAGTTTCATTACCTCCACTTCAGATTTCAAGATAGGCTCATCGCCAACCACCCAGAGCACTTCATCAACAATGCTTGATGGATTAATATCGGCTTTCTTTGCTGAATCGGCAGCAGCCAATGAAGACGTTCCTGAAATCATACCCATCGGCAAACCGGTCATCGTGATGGCTGTACCGGCAAGCAGAAGAGCAACGCTATATTTCTTTATATTCATAAAATATCGTTTTAGTGTTTGTTTACCGTTGCAAGCACTTCACGGTTCACAACTACATTGTATTTCTTGCGCAATTCGCCTACCCATTCCTTCTCAAGTGCTTCCTGATAGTCGGATGTAACCAATCCACGCACATCGTCCATTTCCTGCGGGGCCTTTAAAAACTTACCGAAAACGGCATCGATAGGATAATCCTTCAAAGTTTTCTGCTCAACGTTCTTCTTGAATACTTCCTTGTCTACAAGCGCATTGTCGCCTGCCTTGAAGATGCCTTTCTCAACACGGATTCTGATAATGCTGTCGTTATTGAAAGTCTTGCGCAGCTTATCGCTCCATTCAGCAAACGGAATTCCTTTCACGCAGTCTTTCACAGCCTTTACGTCTGCCTGATCTTTCACGTGATAGGCAATGCCCTTGAAACGAGGTTCAGCCCACGCATACTTCTTCTTGTTCTTCTTGAAATATGCCTGAAGACCTGCTTCGTCCTTTGATGCCTTTTCCCAAACTGCACGATTGCTTATCTCAAAGAGCAGCAGTCCGTCGTGGTATTCGCGGACAAGGTTCTTCAAGTCTGGATCCTTTGCTTCCAACTCTGCAAGTTTCTGTTCCAACAACTGCTCCGGTGTCAGTCCACCTTCAGAGGCGGCAGACAGTTCCTGCAACTTCTGATCGATAATCTGCTCGCGTATGCCGCGCACTTCTATAAACTGATGGATGTCAGCTTTCAGAGAATCGTATGGCTGCAAACTTTCCTTAGCCGTCAATTTTATGATATGATAGCCGAAAGGAGAGAGTACGGGACGGCTGATTTCGCCTGCTTTCATTGCAAACAAGGTGTTTTCAAACTCGGGCACCGTCTGTCCCTTTGAAATCAAAGGCAGTTCGCCGCCATTTTTAGCTGAACCCGGGTCGCCGGAGAACTTTCTTGCAAGTTCAGCAAAGTCTCCACCTTTCTTTATTACATTATAAAGCGAATCGGCACGGTTCTTTACAGCTTCCTGTTCTGCCGAACTTGCTTTCTGATTCAGAGCCAACAGAATGTGTGAGCAACGCATCAAACCGCCACTTCCATCGATACGCTGCTTTGTTTCCTTGTATATTTTCCGTGCCTCAGCCTCAACGTCGCTGTCGTCAATCATTGCCGGACGAATCTGCTGGTCGCGATAAGTAAGAAATTCCTGCTTGAAAGATGTCAAGGTGTCAAGCCTTGCATCCATTGCAGCCTGAACTTTCAACTTATAGTTCACGAATAAATCAACATACTCATCAACGCTTTTCTTGTCGATTACTCCCTCTGCATTATTCTTGTTGTAAGAATATTCAAATTCAGAACGGGTAACAGGTTTCCCATTGATGGTCATAACCGTAGGGTCGTTTTGCGCAAAGGCCATAGTGCTGCTTAGCAAGATAGCTGTAAATATAGCTTTAGCTCTCATATTCAAGTTTCTTCTTTGGTCTGCTTTCGTTTCAAAAACAGGCTTTTTGTATTTCTTTATTAATAGATAACCCCCAACTCTCCCCTGTATAGCGGGCAGAGCCGGAGACCTTTTGACTTATTTCTTATTCCGGACGGGAATAGTTCGGTGCTTCGCTGGTAATTGAAATGTCGTGTGGATGACTTTCCATAACACCCGCGTTGGTTATACGTGTGAACTTTGCACCGTGCAGTCTCTCGATAGATGCGGCACCACAGTAGCCCATACCCGAACGCAAGCCACCAACCAACTGGTAGATTACTTCCTGAACCGTTCCCTTGTAAGGCACACGACCGGCAATTCCTTCGGGAACCAACTTCTTGTTGTCGTTTACGTCGCCTTGGAAGTAACGGTCGCGCGAACCATTCTTCTGCTCCATAGCCTCCAAAGAGCCCATACCTCGGTAACTCTTGAACTTACGGCCGTTGAAGATGATAGTGTCGCCGGGAGATTCCTCCGTACCGGCAACCAACGAACCTATCATCACGCTGCTGCCTCCGGCTGCCAATGCCTTTACCACATCGCCTGAATAGCGCAAACCACCATCGGCAATCAACGGCACGCCTGTGTCCTTCAATGCAGAGTAAACATCGTAAATTGCGCTCAGCTGAGGAACACCGACACCGGCAACGACACGAGTGGTACAGATAGACCCCGGACCGATACCCACCTTAACAGCGTCGGCACCATTCTCAACAAGGAACTTTGCAGCATCGCCCGTCGCAATGTTTCCCACTACAACGTCAAGTCCCGGGAATGCCGTCTTCACATCGCGCAGCTTTCCGATAACTCCCTGTGAGTGTCCGTGAGCCGTATCAATTACGATAGCGTCCACACCGGCCTCTACCAATGCCTGTGCACGCTCCATCGTGTCGGCAGTAACACCGACACCGGCAGCCACGCGCAGACGTCCCTTGCTGTCCTTGCAGGCCATTGGCTTGTCCTTGGCCTTTGTTATATCCTTGTAGGTAATCAAGCCTATCAGATGATTGTCATTGTCTACCACCGGCAATTTCTCAATTTTGTTTTCCTGAAGAATCTGCGCCGCCGCACTCAGGTCTGTCTGAACGTGCGTAGTAACGAGATTCTCACCTGTCATCACCTCATCGATGGTCTTGTCCAGACGACGCTCGAAACGCAGGTCGCGATTGGTAACGATACCTACAAGATGATTGTCCTCATCCACAACAGGAATACCACCGATATGATATTCGGCCATCATAGCCAATGCGTCCTGTACCGTGCGTCCCTTACGGATGGTTACCGGATCGTAAATCATTCCGTTTTCCGCACGCTTCACGATTGCCACCTGACGAGCCTGATCCTCAATGCTCATATTCTTGTGAATCACACCGATACCACCTTCGCGGGCAATGGCTATCGCCATAGAACTTTCCGTAACTGTGTCCATCGCCGCCGTAACGAATGGGATGTTAAGTTCAATGTTACGAGAGAACTTGGTTTGCAACTCTACTCCCTTTGGGAGCACTTCGGAATAAGCAGGGATTAAAAGGACGTCGTCGTAGGTCAATCCGTCCATCACGATTTTATCTGCAACAAATGATGACATAGTACTTTAAGAAATTTATTGCGTGCAAATTTAGTAATAATAAATCACATACAGATTGATTTTCAAGAAATTCTATTGCGATATTAAAAGTATTTAACGGCAATGCTCTTTTTCCTTACAATTCTCAACGGAAAATCTTCGATACATTATTATGCCTAATCCGGGAATATATGTCTGATTAAGTCTACAACCAAGAGTTTAGATTATTTGCGAAATCAGCTAAATCTGCGTGAGTCTCATTCTTCCGCAAATTCCACAAATTGTATGAATTTAGTTTCGGCATTCCATTGCAAGAGGGTTTGACTGTTTCCGACTGTGAATTTTCTTTACAAAACGGCTTTCATAATGCGCTTATTTTGAAGAAAATATTTTTCATTTTCAAATATGCGAGTTATGAGCGTGCAGCTACAACATCATATATATCAGAAACTTATCCCTACGCAACAGATTTCTGTGCAATAAACCACCTCCAAAAAGTTCACATTCGGAACAATAAAACAGAATAAAAGACTATGTTTTTGCATTGATTCATCGCATATCTGCCTGTCATTCTTGCGACAATCGGCTGACGTTCTTCGCAAGAACGGCAGACAATCATCGTATGTTTGGATGCCAACTCTCGCAAAAATCGTTTTCAAGCGTCTGAATATGCTTCGGAAATCTCCAGATTGAAGAAACCAAAACAGGCTTTTTCGGGTAATAATCTCTTACATATCTTAACTCGAGTATTACCTATATGAATAAAAAAACTGCGTTGTCTGCGAAATCCGTGAGCTTGCTTTCTCACGGATATTCGCAGACAACGCAGGATATATCTTGCATTGCTGACAAGATGTCTTGCCTTAATTCGCCATTTCCGACAGGAATTTCACACGCACCAGTCGGATGTCTTCTTCGGAATAATCGCCGTCGAAGAAGTCTACTGCCGTATCAAGGTCGTCGGTTTCGCTGTCCATAAAGTAATCGTAGATTTCGTTTATCTTGTCTTCATCGTAGATGTCTTCGAGGAAGTAGTCGATATTGAGCTTCGTTCCGCTGTTCACGATTTCCTCAATCTTTGAAAGCAGATCGTCAAATTCGAGTCCCTCTGCGATTGCCAAATCGTCCAGTGGCAATTTGCGGTCGATTCCCTGAATGATTTTTACTTTCTGCATAGACTTCTTGGCAACGGTGCGCACACGGAGTTCTTCGGGACGTTCAATTCCCTTTTCCTCACAATACTGCTTTATCAGCTTGCAAAATTCAGCACCGTAGCGTTTTGCCTTGCCGGCACCCACGCCCTGAATGTTCTGCAATTCCTGTTCGTTGATGGGATACATCACTGCCATCTGCTCCAGAGAGGGGTCTTGAAAGATTACATAAGGAGGGATTTCCTGCTTGTGAGCCATCTTCTTGCGCAAATCCTTCAACATAGCAAAGAGTTCCGGATCGAGTACGGACGTGCCGCCAGACATTTCCTCCTCTTCCTCATCGGCCTTGAAGTCGGTATCCATCACTATCATAAACGACGACGGATTCTTGATGAACCGTTTTCCGGCAGCCGTCAATTTAATCAGTCCGTAGTTCTCTACATCTTTCTTCAGCAGTCCCTCGAGCAGGGCCTGACGGATAACGGGATTCCAAATCTTCGGATTCTCGTCTTCGCCCAAGCCAAATTCCTCCAGCAGGTCGTGCTTGTGGTCCTTAATGTCGTCGGTGCCCCGGCCTTTGATGAAGTTCACAACATACTCCTGACGGAAGTTTTCCTTCAGTGCCTTTACTGCCTTCAGCACGATAAGCAAGGCCTGTTCGCCTTCAATTTTCGTTTTCGGGTGCAGACAGTTATCGCACATTTCGCAATTACACTTCTGATATTCCTCGCCGAAATAGTGCAGCAGCAGCTTACGGCGACAGACAGACGATTCGGCATAAGCCTCCGTTTCCTGCAGAAGCTGACGGCCGATGTCCTGTTCCGCCACCGGTTTGCCCTCCATAAACTTCTCCAGTTTCTTGAGGTCGTTGCGGGAATAGAACACGATGCAGACACCTTCTTCGCCGTCTCTTCCTGCGCGTCCGGTTTCCTGATAGTAACCTTCGAGGCTCTTCGGTATGTCGTAGTGGATTACGAATCGCACATCGGGCTTGTCGATACCCATTCCGAAGGCGATGGTAGCCACAATCACGTCGATTTCTTCCATCAGGAAGTCGTCCTGTGTCTTTGAGCGTGTCTCCGAATCAAGCCCTGCGTGGTAAGGTGAGGCCTTTATATCATTCGCCATCAAAACAGCGGCAAGTTCTTCAACCTTCTTTCTTGACAGACAATAGATAATGCCGCTCTTGCCCGCATTCTGCTTGATGAATTTGATAATCTGCCTGTTGGTGTCGTCTTCGCTTTTCTTCGGGCGCACCTCGTAATAGAGGTTGGGGCGGTTGAATGAGCTTTTGAACTCGCTGCAACCATCTATTCCGAGGCTTTTCACAATATCCGTGCGCACCTTATCGGTGGCAGTTGCCGTCAAGGCAATAATCGGTGCCTTGCCAATCTGCTCGATAGCCTGACGCATCTTTCGGTATTCAGGACGGAAATCGTGCCCCCATTCCGAAATGCAATGGGCTTCGTCGATGGCGTAGAAACTGATGTTTACCGACTGGAAAAACTCTATGCTCTCTTCCTTGTTCAACGACTCGGGTGCTACATACAGCAATTTGGTCTTGCCGGAAAGAATGTCTTTCTTGGTTTGGTCAATCTCCGACTTCTTCAGCGTAGAGTTAAGGTAATGCGCCACTCCGTCATCTTCGCTCATTCCGTTGATGACATCCACCTGATTCTTCATCAGTGCAATCAATGGCGACACCACAATGGCCGTTCCCTCCATCAGCAGCGAAGGGAGCTGATAGCAAAGGCTCTTGCCACCACCCGTAGGCATCAGCACAAATGCGTCGTTGCCTTCCAGCAAGTTCCGGATAATAGCTTCCTGTGCGCCCTTGAATTTGTCAAAGCCGAAATAGTGTTTTAGTTTTTCTGTAAGATTAACCTGCGTCATTGTCAATAGCTTAGCGTATTCTTTTCATTTTATGGTATTGTCAGGATAGGACGGAGCATCTGCGAATCAGTATTCGCTGCCCTGCAAATGCTCCGATATGCCTTAACCCTGCTCCAGTTGCTGGAGATGGGCTTTGTCGAGTTGCTGACGAGCATAGTCGGCAGTAACTTCAAAGTTCTTCACACTGCGTGATGGAATCTCAAACATTGTGTCCATCATCACGGCTTCCACGATTGATCGAAGCCCACGGGCACCCAGTTTATACTCCACTCCTTTATCAACGATATAGTCCAATGCCTCTTCGGTAAATGTCAGTGCAATGCCGTCCATATCGAAGAGCTTCACATACTGCTTGATGATAGAGTTCTTCGGCTCTACCAATATCCTGCGCAATGCGTCGCGGTCCAACGGATTCAGATAAGTGAGCACCGGCAGACGACCTATGATTTCGGGAATGAGGCCGAAAGACTTCAGGTCTTGAGGGAGCACATACTTCATCAGATCCTTTTTGTCGATTTTCGCTACATTCTGAACGGAGTTGTATCCCACCACGTGTGTGTTCAACCGTTGCGCTATCTTGCGCTCGATACCGTCGAAAGCTCCACCACAGATAAAGAGGATGTTCTTTGTATCTAGGTGGATATAATCCTGATCGGGATGCTTGCGCCCACCTTTTGGCGGTACGTTTACCATCGTTCCTTCGAGCAATTTCAACAACCCCTGCTGAACGCCCTCGCCACTCACGTCTCGCGTGATGCTCGGATTGTCGCTCTTGCGTGCAATCTTGTCGATTTCGTCGATGAAAACAATGCCACGCTCGGCAGCGGCAACGTCGTATTCAGCCACTTGCAGCAAGCGGGAGAGAATGCTTTCCACGTCTTCGCCCACATAGCCGGCTTCGGTAAACACCGTTGCATCCACGATGGTAAACGGAACGTTGAGGAGTTTGGCAATGGTACGCGCCAAAAGCGTCTTACCGGTACCGGTAGAGCCCACCATTATGATGTTGCTCTTTTCTATTTCCACGCCGTCATCAGTGGTTTCCTGCTGCAAACGCTTGTAGTGGTTGTACACCGACACGGAGAGATAGCGTTTTGCTTCGTCCTGTCCGATGATATATTGGTCGAGATATTCCTTGATTTCCTTTGGTTTCGGCACTTTCTTCATATCGAAATCGGCCGTCTCGCTCTTGGTACTCTCGAGCACGCCCGATTCCATTACGATATTGTAGGCCTGCTTTGAGCATTCCTCGCAGATATACCCATTAAGACCTGTTATCAGGAGCTTTACGTCCTTTTCGCTTCTACCACAAAAACTGCATTTATTTTGGGGCATTCCTTACTTCTTTTTTGAATATACGTTGTCTATCATACCGTACTCCTTCGCCTCATCGGCAGTCATCCAGTAGTTACGGTCGCTGTCGTTCCACACCTTCTCGTAGCTTTGATGAGAGTGTTCGCTGATGATGGTGTAAAGTTCTTTCTTGAATTTCTGAATTTCCTTTGCTTCAATCTCGATATCGGAAGCCTGACCCTGAACGCCACCGAGTGGCTGATGAATCATCACACGGCTGTGCTTCAATGCCGAACGCTTGCCTTCCGCACCGGCAACGAGCAGCACCGCACCCATCGAAGCTGCCATACCCGTACAGATAGTAGCAACGTCGGAAGATATAAACTGCATTGTATCATAGATTCCGAGGCCTGCCGTCACGCTGCCACCGGGAGAATTGATGTAGATTGATATGTCCTTGCCCGGATCAACGGAGTCCAGATAGAGCAACTGTGCCTGAAGGGTGTTCGCCGTGTAATCATCAATCTGTGTGCCGAGAAAGATGATACGGTCCATCATCAGGCGCGAGAAAACGTCCATCTGAGTTACGTTTAGCTGGCGTTCTTCCAAAATGTATGGGTTCAGATATTGATTCTGTGCGCTCACAATGTCGTCGAGCACCATTCCGTTAATACCCAAATGCTTGGTAGCATATTTTCTAAAATCGTTCATTTATTTTCCTTTCTTATATAATTGATTAGACAAACAAGAGGCTTTTACCCCTTATATAATTTGCCTTTAATACAAAGATTATGCCATTAGAGACTATTATCCAAAGTATATGATAACACAAAGATACTCAAAAAAACAGTAATCTTCCAACAATTAAGCAACTTTTTTTGCAAAACTTTACGATACGGATGAGTGTTCGGGTGGCAAATGCAGAACATTAATACAAAAGAAGAATGTCAAAACCATCTGGGATTCATCTTATATCATACGCCATAAGCATTATACTATTAAGGTACAGGCATTGCTTTATCCTGACACACACGCTGCAAGACAAACCGAAAGAGCCTTAACACGCCAAGCCGTGAAGATACTGTAACGAAAAAGCGACAAAGAAGTTGCCTTCCTTGCCGCTTTCCTTATATCATTTCTTAACCTGCGAATATTACTCGCCGCTCAAGAGCTTGTTAAATTCGTCGATTGTAACAGTCTTGTTGTTCAACTTAACGATGCCCTTCAACGCAGCAGAGAGCTTGCGGTCGAGCGCAGCCTCAACGAATGAGTCGATATTCTCGCGCTTCTTGAGGATTTCCTCCGCATAGTTGTTCAGGTATTCATCGGGAACATTGTTCATACCGTACTGAGCAAACTGTGCACGAGCCATCAGGATTGCGCTCTCGCGAACGTCTGCATCCTCAACCTTGATGCCGTTAGCCACTGCCAACTGCTCCTTGATGAGGTGCCAAGTGAGTTCCTTAACGCTCTGCTCATAGTTCTTGTCTACAAATTCCTGCCCCTTATCCTGATTGTTAGCCAGCATAATGCGCTTCAGGATAGCGTCTGGGAACTGGAGTTCGCCCACCTTTTTCTCAGCGTAAGCACGAACATCCTGAATGAATTTATAGTTGGAATCGCCCTCAAGCTGACCCTTCAGACCCTCTGCAATAGTATCACGGAACTGCTTTTCGTCCTTGATGTCTGCTTCGGCACCATAGATGCTGTCCCAAAGTTCCTTGTTGTTGTCTGCGTTTACGAAACGAGAGATTTCTGTAATCTGATAAGAGAAATCGCCTTCGTGCTGAGCCACTTCCTCGCGCTTGATTTTCAGCAATGAAGAAACCTCTGCATCGTTTTCAGGATATGCCTTGCGAGGATTGAATGTGATGATGTCGCCGAGCTTAGCACCGTCGAACAGCTTCTTCTGGTCTTCCACCTTGATGTACTGTGGCATCAAGACTGCTGCCTCTACCGTAATGCCACCTTCAAGTGTATTGCCGTTTGCATCGAGTTCACGGAGGTCTCCCTTGAGCATATCGCGCTTTTCAGGATCAAACTCTTCAGCCTTGTCGTAGTGTCCTGCACGGCTGGCGAACATATCCACCTGCTGATCGATGAGCTTATCATCAACTGCGATTTCATAATAGTCAATCTTGTCCTTATTGGTCAATTCAATCTTGAACTCCGGAGCAACGGCAATGTCGAACTTGAACACGTAAGGAGCAGGCTTTTCCAAATCAACAGCTTCCTGTGATTCGCTGCCCATTGGCTGACCCAGCATCTGAATCTTGTTGTCAGCAATATATTTCTGGAGATTCTCGCCCAAAATCTTATTGATAGCATCCATCTTTACCTGTGGACCTACCTGACGCTTGATCATACCCATTGGCACCTGACCTGGACGGAAGCCGGGAATGTTAGCACGCTTACGATAGTCCTTGAGAGCCTTCTCAACCTCTTCCTTAAAATCAGCTTCTTCTACCGTGATGGTCATAAGACCGTTGATTTTGTCGGGATTTTCAAATGAAATGTTCATCTTTATTTATTATATTGTTTATTGTTATTTATCAAAAAGTACGAGCGTTTTCGCTATAAATCGTATGTATATAGCGACTTCGAGGCGCAAAGGTACTCAAAATTCTGCATAACTGCATAATATATAAGGAGAAAAAAAATATTTTTAAGAATTATAGCAACCGAAAAACGGGTTTCTCCAAATGCAGCAGCAGTATTTGCCCGTTTTCTGTTCGTCTCGGTTATCTCAACCACAAAAACCCCAACAAGCATTCTGCTCATTGGGGTTCGATTACTTTTTATATCTAAAACATCAAGAAAGACCTTCTATTACGCCATTCACTACATTGATTCGTTCGGCCTGCGGACTCTTCGGGAGTCCCGGCATACGCATAATGCTGCCTGCAACGGCTACAATCATTTCAGCACCGGCACTGATTACGAAGTCGCGGATGGTAATATCGAAGTCGGTTGGCATACCGTAAGCCTTCGGATCTTCCGAGAATGAATACTGCGTCTTTGCAATACAAACCGGGAAATGCTCCAGCCCCAACTCCTTGATGCTTGCCAACTTGGCCTTTGCGGCCGGCTTCAGAATGATTCCCTTAGCACCATAGATAATCTTTGCCACCTTCTCCACCTTTGTTTCGATAGGCTCGTTCTCCTCGTACATAAACTTCAGAGGCTTTGAAGGATTCTTCTCGATAGTATCAACTACAAGACGTGCCAAGTCTTCAGCACCCTTTCCACCTTCGCCGAACGCCGAATTCAGGGCAAAGCCTACGCCACGCTTCTCGCAATGCTCCTTAACGATAGCCAGTTCTTCTTCGGTATCGGTTGCAAAACGGTTCATACAAACGACAACCGTCTGGCCGAATGCCTCCATATTGTCAATGTGCTTATCGAGATTAGCCAATCCCGCACGCACGCCTTCGGTGTTTGGCAGCTTGATTTCCTTCTCGTCCACACCTCCGTGCATCTTCAATGCCTGAGCCGTGGCAACAAGAACCGTCAGCGCAGGCGACAATCCGGCCTTTCGGCACTTGATGTCCATAAACTTCTCAGCACCCAAATCGGCGCCGAAGCCCGCCTCCGTGATGCAGTAGTCGCTGAAGTTCATTGCCATCTTCGTGGCGAGAATACTGTTGCAGCCGTGTGCAATGTTTGCAAACGGACCTCCGTGGATGAACGCCGGCGTATTCTCAATAGTCTGAACAAGGTTCGGATTGATGGCATCGTGCAGAAGAGCAACGATAGAACCCGTTACGCCGAGTTGTTTCAAGTAGAGAGGCTTGCCCTCAAGCGTGATGCCGAGAATGATGTTGTCCAGACGGCGATGCAAATCTTCCTCGTCCTTTGACAGACAGAGGATAGCCATAATCTCGGAAGCCGGGGTAATATCGAAGCCACCTTCCGTGAGCAATCCGTCAGTACGTGCTCCCAAACCCGTGATGACGTTTCGGAGATTACGGTCGTTCACGTCGAGCACACGACGCCACAGGATTTCCTTCATACCGAAGCCTTCGTTCTGATGCTGATAGATATAGTTGTCCAGCAGGGCTGCAATCATATTGTTGGCAGAAGTGATGGCGTGGAAATCGCCCGTGAAGTGGAGGTTGATTTTCTCCATCGGCAATACCTGCGCATATCCGCCACCGGCTGCTCCACCCTTCATTCCGAAGCAAGGACCGAGCGATGGCTCTCTCAATGCAGGGATAGCGTTCTTGCCGATGCGCTGCATACCGAGTGCCAGACCTACGCTTACGGTGGTCTTGCCGTTGCCTGCCTTCGTAGGAGTAATGGCTGTAACGAGAATCAGCTTCGATTTCTTCACTCTTTCCTCGTCAATCAGTGTGTAAGGTACCTTTGCTATGTGTTTACCATACGGCTCAAGAGCTTCTGTTGGTACGTTTGCTTTCTTTGCAATACTTTCAATTAATTCTAACTTCGCTTCGTGAGCGATTTCAAAATCTGTCTTCATTATGCTTGATTTGGATTAACATTATTAGATTAATACGCCGTAAAATTAACCCATTTATTCTCAAAATACAAATTTTTTGAAAGAAAAAAATCAAAAATTGCACACTTTTATAACAATGTGAATATGCTTTGACACATAGAGTTTACAATTTGAGTTGCTAAAAGATGCAATGAAAGAAAAATCCGTTGATACTTTCCTGTAGTGAAAGAAAACCTGAGTTCGAGATAAACCAACAAGTATCTTTCTCAAAAATCTCACGGAATCACAGATATTTTTAATCCGAATTCAGATAGAATCAGGATAATTGTGTTGTGTGTTTCTCTGTTGGAGGAGATAAATTTATGAAATTCAGAAAGCCTATATAACTTAACAAACAATCTCACTCATAAGTAACTGATAATCAAATAATAACACATTCATTACCAAACGTGCGAAGATTGCGTTCCATTCTTCGCAAAAACGCATTTTATTCTTGCGAAGAATGGAACGCAATCTTCGGTTAATTGGAAACTGTGTTTCCATCAGCCTGAAACGGGTATTGCTCTGCTGAATGGAAACGACGCTAAACGCCTACATATCTTCGGCTGCTTCCTGTGCCCTCTTGCGCTCGTCGAGTAGCTGAAAGTCTTTCTTCTGGAGCACAAAGTCCGTACCGAGATATTTTTCCTTCACGGTCTTGTTGGCTGCCAGTTCCTCGGGCGTACCCTTGAACAGGATGCGTCCCTCGAAAAGCAGGTAGGCACGGTCGGTGATGTTCAGCGTCTCGTGTACGTTGTGGTCGGTAATGAGAATACCGATGTTGCGGAATTTCAGCCTCCATACGATGTGCTGAATGTCCTCAACGGCAATAGGGTCCACGCCGGCAAACGGCTCATCGAGCATAATGAACTTAGGGTCGATGGCAAGGCAACGGGCTATCTCGCAGCGGCGGCGTTCTCCTCCGGAAAGACGGTCGCCGAGATTCTTGCGCACCTTCTCCAGACGGAACTCGCGGATAAGGCTTTCCATCTTCTCCACACGTTCCCGCGCATTGAGTTTCGTCATTTCGAGCACACTCATAATATTGTCCTCAACGCTCATCTTCCGGAAAACACTCGCTTCCTGAGGCAGATAACCTATGCCGGCTTTCGCACGCTTATAGACCGGATAGTTCGTGATTTCCTGATCATCGATGAACACGTGGCCGTCGTTCGGCACCACAAGTCCCGTGGTCATATAGAAAGAGGTGGTCTTGCCGGCACCATTGGGTCCCAGCAAACCTACGATTTCGCCCTGACGCACGTTGATGCTCACGCCATTCGCCACCGTGCGCTTTCCGTATCGCTTCACGAGGCCTTCAGTACGAAGAACACTGCTCTTCTCTTCTTCGGGAGCAACTGTTATGTTTTCTGTTTCAGACATTGCTTGATGATTTTTAATGGAGGCTGACGCTGCGAGCGTTGGGTTGCAAGGCTGCTTGCCGGGAGTGGCAAACTGGGCAGTCCGCAATCGGTCTTCTCCCTCTTGTCCCTGTCCTCACGTATCCTTGCCAACTTACCAACCCGCATCCCTGCCGAATTGTCGCCTTGTTTATCTCATCAACCCTCCAACTCTTTCCAATGCTGCAAAAGTAGTAAAATAAACGCTAATAACGTGGAGATATGCTAAAACTATTGAATATATTGCAGTTTTTTAGTGGATTTTGGTTACTTTTGCATCTACAATTAATAAAGATTTCAAAATGCTTATACTCAATTGGCTGTCCACTTTCGGCAAGTATCTGCTCCTGATGGGACGCACTTTCAGCCGACCGGAGCGTTTTCGTATGTTCCTGAAGCGATACGTTAAGGAAATGTCGCAGTTGGGTGTCGATTCCATCGGCATCGTTCTCCTCATCTCTTTCTTCATAGGAGCCGTCATCTGCATTCAGATCAAGCTGAATGTGCAGAGCCCTTGGATGCCGCACTGGGTGTCGGGCTACGTTACGCGAGAGATTATGCTGCTCGAATTTTCATCGAGCATTATGTGTCTGATTCTCTCCGGAAAGGTAGGCTCAAACATTGCATCCGAACTTGGCACTATGCGCGTAACGCAACAGATAGACGCTTTGGAGATTATGGGCATCAATTCCGCAAGCTACCTCATCCTACCAAAGATTATCGGGCTTATCACGATTATGCCGTTCCTCGTTATCTTCTCGGCAGCCACGGGCGTTGTCGGTGCGTATGCCACGGCTTATCTGGGACATATCATCACGCCTGCCGACCTGACATCGGGCATTCAGCACTCCTTCAATCCGTGGTTTATGTATATGAGCATCATCAAGGGGCTGTTCTTCGCCTTCATCATCGCGAGCGTATCGTCCTATTTCGGCTATACCGTGAAGGGTGGTTCCGTAGAAGTGGGCAAATCATCGACCGATGCCGTGGTCAGCTCAAGCGTATTGATATTGTTCAGCGACGTGTTCCTGACGCAGATGCTGAGTTGAGCGCCCATATCCCAATAACCATTCCATCAGGAACTAACGGAATTACCGCACAAATGTCCCAATCGTACATTTGTCTTAACTCCCCTTCACTCCTTTAACTCCCTTTCACTCCTAACAATAAACATGATCGAAGTAAAACATCTCTATAAATCTTTCGGAGAAAAAGAAGTTCTCCACGACATCAACACCGTTTTTGAAGACGGCAAAACCAATCTCATCATCGGACAAAGCGGTGCGGGAAAGACCGTGCTGATGCAGAATCTCGTAGGACTTCTCGACCCGACAAGTGGCGAAGTGCTCTACGATGAGCGTAATTTTGTGAATATGAGCAAGAAGGAAAAAATTCTGATGCGCCGTGAAATGGGAATGATTTTTCAGGGTTCAGCCCTCTTCGACTCGCTTACCGTACTTGAAAACGTTCGGTTCCCTCTTGATATGTTCTCGAATATGACGCTCAACGAGCGACAGAAACAGGCTATGAAATGTCTGGAAAGAGTGAACCTCAAGGGTGCTGAAGACAAATATCCGGGCGAAATATCCGGTGGTATGCAGAAGCGTGTGGCGATTGCGCGTGCCGTAGTGATGAATCCCAAGTATCTTTTCTGCGACGAGCCGAACTCCGGACTCGACCCCAAGACTTCGCTCGTCATCGACCAACTGCTCTCAGACATCACAAAGGAATTCAACATTACCACCATCATCAACACGCACGATATGAACTCGGTAATGGGAATCGGAGAAAACATCATCTTCATCAGCGACGGACGAAAGGAATGGCAGGGCAACAAGGACTCCGTAATTTCGTCGAACAACAAGAAACTCAACGACCTCGTATTCGCTTCCGACCTGTTCAAGAAAGTGAAGGCTGCCGAAATGGAAGGCTAGAGCCAAACGCTCATCGCCTACACACACCTATCTTGCCCCCTTAACAGCCAATTCACGCCAATGCCTCTCAGGAAACATTGGCGTGAATTGTATATCTATACTTCGCTTTGGCATAGCTGAACGATTCCACTAACCAAGATACTTACAAGCAAATCTTATCTTCCCATCATATAATTGCAGCCTTAACTGCGTGCCATTTCTTCAATATAGAAAGTGGTTTTCTCGTGGTCTTGCTCTCTTAGCAACTTGTTTGCCCCTGTTCCTTTTGTAAATTCCCTTTACCAAAAATCGGCTTCTGAAAATTTTCAATATAGGAATTAGAAGGGAGTATTTTGAGACTTATGACCTTGATTTTTAATGATTGCTATTCGTTTCTCCGAAGACCATTTTGCAATCGTACGAAGAACGCAATGCAACTTTGCGAAGAATGCACGACAATCTTCGCAAGAATGGAACGAAAACTTACGAGATTTAACGCTTTTAAAATGTTCATTTCATCATATTTATTGCTCATTATGAGAACTTTTCATCCTACAAGGCATTGGCTTTATTGGGAGTGAGAGAATAATACACTATTAATCAGTAAGTTACAAAAACGCTCATAATTCGCGTATTTGAAAAAAATAAATTCTTGCTCCGAAATATTGAAGCTATGAAAGGGCTTTTGTAAAAATCATTCATAGTTTTCCCAGTTCAGATTATTCTCAAATCCATAACTCTCTCAAAACAAAGCAAGCCACACACTCACAGATGAATGTGTGGCTTGCATTTATATTCGGTTCCTCATCGGAACATCGGTTATCGCATATACCATATTCCTTTTTTCTTCAGCATCGGCACAATTACCTGTTCGGAGGTGGAATCGGCGAAGTGGAGAACGAGGAACACGCTTGCAGTACTGTCTTTTTCGGAGAGCTGCGTGTTGCTGATAGTGATGGAATCAACGCCCTTGTGCGCTTCCTTCTGTTTGTCCATAAACTGCTTGTAGTTCGACAGCATTTGCTTCTTGTAGTCTTCGGGAATACGGTCGGGCATATTCACTCCTTCCAGAAAGTGTTCTGTCTTCCCGGATATCAAATCCTGATAATAGAGTTTGGCTGCATTTGCTGCCAATGTGCCCTGATCGAGCTCAGCATCCTTTCCGTTACAGGACACAAGCATTGCGATTGACAAGATTACGTATAATATATGCTTCACGACGATTGCTCCCAGGTTACTTCTGACGGATGAAAACATTGATGGGACAACCATTCAAATCCCAGTGTGCACGAATCTGATTCTCGAGGAAACGGCGATACTGCTCACGGATGTATTGCGGCAGGTTGGCATAAAACACGAAAGACGGAATCTGGGTGTTGGGCAACTGCGAGCAATACTTAATCTTTATGTACTTACCCTTTACAGATGGAGGGGGCGTTGCTTCGATAATAGGGAGCATCACTTCGTTCAGCTTGGTAGTGCCGATGTGCATCTTACGGTTCGTATATACCTGTTTGGCTATCTCAAGTACCTTGAAGATGCGCTGCTTTGTGAGTGCTGAAGCGAAAATAATGGGGAAGTCTACAAACGGTGCCATACGCTTACGGATGGCTTCTTCGAAGGTCTTGATAACCTTCTGGTCTTTGTCTTCAACCAAATCCCACTTGTTTACCACCACAACGAGGCTCTTGTTGTTGCGCTGAATCAACTGGAAGATGTTCATATCCTGTGCCTCGATACCACGTGTGGCGTCAATCATCAGGATACATACGTCGGAGTTCTCGATGCTGCGGATGGAACGCATCACGGAATAGAACTCAAGGTCTTCCGTTACCTTGTTCTTGCGGCGGATACCTGCCGTATCGACAAGATAGAAGTCGAAACCGAACTTCGTATAACGTGTGTAGATACTATCGCGCGTTGTGCCTGCTATCTCGGTAACGATGTTTCGGTCCTCGCCGATAAAGGCGTTGATGAGACTCGACTTACCGGCATTAGGACGGCCCACAACGGCAAAACGCGGGATTTCTTCCTCCAGTTCTTCCTCGGGAAGGTCTTGCATACGCTCGAGAAGCAGGTCGAGCAGGTCGCCTGTTCCACCACCTGTCTGCGCACTGATACATACTGGGTCGCCCAAACCGAGACGATAAAATTCGGCTGCCTGATAATACTCGCCACTATTATCTACCTTGTTTGCCACAAGGATTACGGGGAGCTTTGAACGACGCAGAATCTGCGCCACGTCTTCATCCCAATCCGTGATGCCGGTATCATTATCGACAAGGAAAAGCACGAAGTCGGCTTCTTCCGTTGCCACCAATACCTGACGGCGGATGGCGTCCTCGAAAATATCATCGGAATTAACAACCCATCCTCCGGTATCGACTACTGAAAATTCGCGGCCATTCCACTGGCACTTGCCATACTGTCGGTCGCGTGTCGTACCTGCCGTGTCGCTCACAATAGCGCGACGGCTTTGGGTCAGACGATTAAAAAGCGTAGATTTACCCACATTCGGGCGTCCTACAATAGCTACTAAATTTGCCATATCACTTTATGAAGTTAAAGAAGTTAAGGAAGTTAAGGGAGTTAAAGGAAGAGAGGGGATCAAAGAAGTTAAGGAAGTTAAGAGGAGACAGAGGACAATACCTGCTTCTCCATAAACATACCTTCACCTTCAACAAACCATCTTCCGTATATCCTAAAGACCTTTACTTCATCGCATGATTATTTATTATACCATTACAATAGGAGTTCAAGAACCTACTTGTCTCCTCTACGGATTCCTGTAAAAGTTCTGTCTCGCCATCATATAAATATTCCAAATCGCGGGAAAGGAGTATGTAATTTCTACATTCCTCCAAACTCCCTTGAGAGATGTTGAAGAACCGGAGTTTATCAGCCTTGCTCAGCTTCTTGTAGCCTTCAGCAATATTTGCAGATATGGACACGGCTGCCCTCTGAAATTGAGAGGACAAGCCATAACGCTCAAAGTCTGGGAAATATCTTGTAACTTTATAGACAAGGAGGACAAAAGCATGCGCCTTCTGCCACGCGATAATATTCTCAAAGCTATATGTCATACGCTCTAAATTTTATAATCGTCTAATCTACATCAAAAAGACTATTGTCCTTTAACTTCCTTAACTCCTCTCTTACTTCTCTTACTCCTTACCACCCAAAAAGAAAATTACTCTGGATTATAACCGAAGTTGCTAAGTTCTTTCTGTGAGTTTCTCCAATCTTTATCAACTTTTACAAAGGTTTCAAGGAATATCTTTTTGCCGAAGAATGTCTCCAGACTCTTTCGCGCTTCCGTGGAAACTTTCTTCAGAGCCTGCCCCTGATGGCCGATGATGATGCCTTTCTGACTGCTCCGTTCCACATAGATTACAACACCGATATGTATCTGCCTGTCATCCTCCTTGAAACGTTCCACCACCACTTCCACCGAATAAGGCACTTCCTTGTCGTAATACCGGAGAATCTTTTCGCGGATTATCTCGGTAACGAAGAACTTTGCCGGCTTGTCCGTCAGTTGGTCTTTGTCGAAATAAGCCGGACTTTCGGGCAGAAGTTCCTGAATGCGTTTCATCAGTACTTCGGTTCCGAACTTGTTCTTGGCTGAAATCGGGAGAATTTCGGCCTTCGGCAGCAGTTCGTGCCACTTCTCCACCAACTGCACGAGTGCGTTCTGGTCGCTTTCGTCGATTTTGTTGATCAGCAGAATAACCGGAATCGACATCTTTGCCACCTTTTCCAGAAAATCAGCGTTTTTCTCCGGATTCTCAATAACATCCGTTACGTAGAGCAGAATATCGGCGTCAGCCAAGGCAGACTCGGAAAAATGAAGCATCATTTCCTGCATCTTATAGTTCGGCTTCAGCACGCCGGGAGTGTCGGAGAACACTATCTGCATATCATCAGTATTCACGATACCCATAATACGATGACGAGTGGTCTGTGCCTTAAACGTAGCAATACTGATTTTCTCGCCAACGAGTTGATTCATCAGCGTACTCTTTCCAACATTTGGATTACCAACGATGTTTACAAATCCGGCTTTATGCATTCTTTTCTCTGGAAGTTATATGGAAGTAATGGTTTTTAAAGTAAAAAAACGCACCTATCTTTATTTTCAAAGAAAGATGCGTTATGAGGATTAATACTTAGAGTTTTATTTCTTTGCCACCGCAGAAGCTCCGTCGTATGCCCATTTACAGAATGAAGCACCGTGAACGAAACCTGCTCCAAATGCCGTGAAGATTACGTTGTCGCCCTTCTTCAGGTTGGCTTCGTAGTCCCACATAGCGAGAGGAATCGTGGCGGCACTTGTGTTGCCGTAATGCTCGATGTTGATAAGCACCTTCTCGAGTTGCAACTCAGCACGCTTTGCCACAGCCTCAATGATGCGAAGATTTGCCTCGTGAGGCACAACCCAGTTCACGTCGTCGTGCGTAAGGTTGTTCATCTTCATAATCTCAGCTACGTCGTTCGCCATACTCGTTACCGCATAGCGGAATACCGTGCGACCTTCCTGATAGAGATAATGCAGACCACGGTCTACGGTAAAGTGGGATGCGGGACAAACAGATCCACCCGCCTTCATGTGAAGGAACGGCAGTCCGACACCGTCGGTACGGAGGAACGAGTTCTGAACGCCCACATTCTCTTCCGTAGTAGCCTCTATCAGCACAGCACCGGCACCGTCTCCGAAGAGAACGCAGGTCTGACGGTCTGTATAGTCTACGAGCGACGACATCTTGTCTGCTCCGATGACGATAATCTTCTTGTAGCGTCCACTCTGAATCATTGTGGCAGCAACGTCTACGGAATAGAGAAATCCACAGCAGGCTGCCTCAAAGTCGAAACCAAACGCATTCTTCAACCCCAGTTTACCGATAACGATAGAAGCAGTTGAAGGAAATTTATAATCTGGAGTAGTTGTAGTGACGATAAGCGCATCGATCGTATCAGGGTCAACGCCAGTCTTCTGTATCAACTGCTTTGCCGCCTTGCGAGCCATATAGCTGGTACCGAGGCCTTCTTCCGTAAGAATACGGCGTTCCTTGATACCCACACGCTCCATAATCCACTCATCACTGGTATCAACCATACGCGACAACTCCTCGTTGTTGAGGATATAGTCGGGCACGTATCCGCCTATACCGGTAATGATTGCGTTTATCTTCTCCATTTGATTTATTCTACGGTCTCCTTAACGATAGCAACCTTACCACGATACTGTCCGCAAGTTGGGCAAACAGTGTGATAAACGTAGTAAGATCCACAGTTAGGGCAAAGTGCCAATGTAGGAGCTACTGCCTTATCGTGAGTTCTTCTCTTGAGTGTACGAGTCTTTGACTGTCTTCTTTTAGGATGTGCCATAATTCTTTTAAACTTTTAATATTTTATTCTTTTAATTTTAATAGAGCTTCCCAGCGCGGATCCATAGCAGCCTCTTCTCCCTCACCGCTTCGGGCGGCAGAGTGCTCTTCGAGAGCTCGTATCATAGCAGAGTTGCATTTTCCAGGTGCATGCACATGCTTGATAGGGATTGCGAGCACTATAAATTCATAGATGAGCCACGTAACATCGAGTATTCCTTCGTTCTCGGCCACCGTTACGCATTCATCGTCTCCGTCTGAGTATTCAATTCCAAACTTAGCATCGAGACGCTGTTCGGTCTCAATCTCCTGCTCCATCGCATCGAGACAAAGGTCGCACGGCACAACAACCGTCCCTTTTTCTCTGAAAGTGAGCGTGAAGAAGTCATTTCCCGTGCGAACAATATCGAGCGATACGTGCACGTTTCCCTCACTCACCTCGGGAGCATTAACTTCCTTAAAGTAAGCATTATCAAGGTTGAACTCAAAGCTCGTCAAGCCTTCTTCCAACCCCTTCAAATCGATTTTAAGGGTTTCCAAGTCCATAATCGGGTTGCAAAGTTACGAATAATTTTCTGATAATTAGCAAATTAAAAGTAAAAAAGTTATATCTCCCTAATTGTTAAGATAACATAAAGGTTCTTTTGACGAACCGTATTCCTCTGCTTCCTCTGCTTTTTCACTCCTGACAGATATATAAATTAAGGTGTAAAAAAACAAACAAAACAACAGACCGACTGCAAACAGACGCTTTTCGTATGACATCAATTTCTATTACCCATCTGCTTATAATTATACAGTAAAATGAACAAGAAATAATTGAAACGCAAACGTGCGAAGATTGTCCGCTAATCTTCGCACGTTTGAGCTGCGTTTTTGCGAAGAATGGAGCGCATTCTTCGCAAAAACAGCAGTTAAAACATAAATAACTATATATCAATCACTTATAAGTTGATATTAATCTCGTATAATTGTATAATTATACCAAGGTATTATGAATGTTATATCAAGATTTTCAAGCAGCTTTCAGCATCGTTCCGGCTCTTGCTCATTTCCGACAACGGAATTGCAATAGGCGAA
Organism: Prevotella sp. HUN102; assembly: GCF_000688375.1. Taxonomy (NCBI): domain Bacteria; kingdom Pseudomonadati; phylum Bacteroidota; class Bacteroidia; order Bacteroidales; family Prevotellaceae; genus Prevotella; species Prevotella sp. HUN102. Next base: position 269,877 of record NZ_JIAF01000004.1, read on the forward strand.
AAAGCACCACAAAAGAGATTCGGCTATTTCTTCAGTTCTATTCTGAACGTGGTGCCTTTTCCCACCTCCGTGCTCTTTACGAATATTCTCCCGTCGTGATATTCCTCCACAATGCGCTTTGCCAGACTCAATCCCAGTCCCCAACCACGGCTTTTCGTGGTGAATCCGGGACGGAACACATTTCCGATATCTTTCTTTCTGATGCCCTTGCCCGTGTCGCTTACCTCCACGATAGCCTTCGTTTCTGTTTCCTCCACCCGTAAACGAATCTCGCCTGCCTCGCCTCCCATAGCATCAACGGCATTCTTGCACAGATTTTCTATTACCCACTCAAACAGCGAGGCGTTCATCTTCACGATGATGTCATTCTCGGGAAACTCCTTCTTCATCAGAATCTTCTTTGAAGTTCTGCGGTCCATATAGTCTATAACGTGGTCGAGCACCTCATTCAGACTTGAGGGAACCGGCTCGGGAAGCGAACCAATCTTCGAGAATCGGTCGGCTATGAGCTGCAGTCGCCTTACGTCCTTGTCCATCTCGGGCAGAAGGTCGTCATCGGGATAGGTTTCCTTCAGAATCGTCGTCCACGCCATCAGCGACGATATCGGAGTTCCTAATTGATGCGCCGTCTCCTTGCTCAAGCCCACCCATACTTTGTTTTGCTCCGCCCGCTTGGATGTGAGCAGCGCAAAGATGGCTACAACCACAAACAGCATCACGACGCCCAACTGCACGTAAGGATAGAGTGCCAGACGCTTCAGCATCAGCGAATCGTCATAGCACACCTCAATATAGTCTCTGCTGCCCGAAGCGAGCGTAATCCGTATGCTGCGCCCCGAAGACTGAAGCTGCTTTGCCATCTGCGATATATATTTCAGGCTGTCTTCATAGGTTTCTGCACCGATTTTTACATTTCGGAAATCCGTTACCTCCATTCCGTTGTCCAAAACGATAACCGGAATCGTATTGTTTTCGTTCAACACCTTCAGCACCAAAGACAAATCGGTATGCTCATCGGCTTGGCTCAACGACTTCATAGCCTCTGCCCAAACCTCCATTCTCGTCCTCTCCTCCCGTGCCAGATCCTTGGTAAGAATACTGGATACGACCAACGACGCCACGGCAATAATTATTGCCGCCACGACCAAGAGAATCTTTACCTGCCGTATTTTATCCGTCCACTGCATAACTTTCATACTAACGCCGCAAAAGCACGATTATTGTTTCAGCACTTTGTTTGCCCGTTGCCATTTGCAAGTTAATGTCTCTCTAAAATCAGGTAGGAAGAAAGCAATCGTTTTCTTCCTACTTTCATTTTCTGCCCACAATATATGTCTTACGAGCTATTCGCCTTCGTTTAGGAATAACAGATCCACTTCTCAACAAGCTATCTTATACGCCGGCTTCTTTATACACTTTTTTATTTATACAAGACTCTGGCTTATATGTTCTTATATGACGGTAATGCACAGGGCTTATTGCCTGACAGGAAAATATCTCATATATTCTTTGAAATATCTATAATTATTCCCTATCTTTGCATCAACGGCAATAATTACGGCTGCACTAACAGTTTAAAAACTCAGATTGCAAACATTAAAATCTTAATATATTCAAAAACAACTATTGACAGACAAATGAAAAAGATTCTATTTTTCAGCGCATTCGCGCTTTGTGTCGGTATGGCTTCTTGCTCCGACGACGACGATTTGGCACCATCAGCAGGCATTGCAACCAGCAATGGCGGCACAGAAGTAATGCAGTTCGACACACTCACACTTGCTGCCGACGTGAAAAACGTGGCTACCGAAGAAGCCAACAACTATGTTTGGAAAGTGAACGGAACAGAGGTTGGACGTGGAAAAACCTATAAATTTGTGCAGGCAAAAACCGGTACATACGAATTGGAACTGACCGTTACGGATGATGCCGCCGCTACTCCACTCACAACAAAGCAGAAACTCACGGTTACGGGCCGTTTCGGAGAGGGTGCTTTCCTGTTGAATGAAGGCAACTTCGGCAATGAAACCGGTACACTGACCTATATTGACGGAAAGAAAGGAGTAGTGATAGACAGTGCCTATTACAGAGTAAACGGAACTTTGCTCGGAAATGTTTGCCAGAATCTCTTCATTGCCAACGACAAGATGTATATCATCTCGCAGAACGGCGCAAAGAATGGTGGCGAAGGACTGCTTACCATTGCCAATGCAAAGACGCTGGAGAAAATCAGCGTGCTGTCTCCTAAGGAACTGGATGGCAAAATGCCTACACACGTTGCAGTTATCGGCAATAATATCTATGTTCGTGCCAATAACGGAATCCACCTCATTGACAAAAACAATGCTGTCAGCCTCATCGAAGGTACTGAACAGGCGAAAAACTCACCAATGGCTGTTATCGGAAACAAACTGTATGCACAGACAAATGGCAATCAGATTCTCGTAATCGAGGGCAAAGCCGTAGCTTCAACCATCGAAGTTGCAGGTGCAGTCTCAGGAATCGTAAAGGCTCAGGACGGCAACCTTTGGGTTTCAACATTGAACCCCAACACTATCGCAAAGATTAATGCAAGCGACAATAAGCTGATGGATTCCCACGCACTCAAGCAGAACATCACTGCTGGTTGGGGTGCTATTGCAGGCTTCTCCGCAAAGGGTACAAACATCTACTTCTGCGATGCTAGCGACTACGCTAATTCTACAAAAATCTTCAAGCACGACTTTGCTGCAAACACTACAACGGAAATTGGCGAAGTGGCTAAGATCATCACGGATTCAAAGATGTTCTACAACAGTCTGGCCATTGATCCGGAAACGGAAGAGATTTATTTCGCATCCCTGAAAGGTTGGGGACCAGACTATAAGGTAAACAACACTACCATCTTCACATTGAACGGAAATTCAATAGCGAAGAAATACAACTTCGAGGGTGTGAACTCGTTCCCGGCAGGTATCTATTTCGTTGCAAATTTCAAGTAGCCGAAATTCTGAACAACAAAAACAGACGGAGCTATCAGACTTTCTGATTGCTCCGTTTTTCGTATTAAAAAAACATAAACTGCGAACGTCGTATTATACTTTTTGCTACCTTTGCAGCCTAATCAGTAACAATATAACAAACAGAAGGATAATGATAAAGAAACAGTTAGCTGTATGTGCAGCAGTTGCCTTGTTGGCAACAGGACTTGCTTTCGCTTCCGTGGAGCAAGACAAGGTGATGTATAAGCAGGCAGACGGTACCTATGTTGTAAACACTACCAGCTTGGCTTCCAACGTTCGTGGGTTCAAGGGCACTACTCCTTTGGAAGTCTACATCAAGAACAATAAAGTGGTAAAGGTGGTTGCGCTGAAGAATAGGGAAACACCCAAATACTTCTCTATGATAACCTCAAAGATGCTTCCTAAGTATGCAGGTCTGAAGGTTGGAAAGACTGCATCCGTAGACGGAGTTACTGGTGCCACTTTCTCGTCAAAGGCAGTAAAGACCAACGTAGAGGCAGCAGTCAACTACTACAAGAAGCATAAGTAGTATTTAAAGGGATGAGTAGACAAGGGGACAAGTTTACGAGGAGACAAGTTTGTCGGCTAACAAAGAGACGAACTGACGAGGGAATAAGGAATTTTGTTCAGAAATATCCTTGTTGCAGTATTTTTTAACTCCTAAATTCAAATCCCTCTATACAAGATTCAGGGGCTGGAGCAATGAAATAATAGAGTGATAAGAATATTGCCAAATCGAAGAGTTGTCCTTTAATTCCCTTAACCTCCTTAAACTTCCTTAACTCCCAATATGCCCAAACGACGATTGCCGTTCTTATACTTCGGCAATCGTCGTTCTTATACTTTGGTTATCCGCCATTCTTAAAGAACAGCCGATAATCTTGTAAACTCGTCTCCTTGTTTACTCGCCTCTTTGTCAACAGACAACTCTTCCTACCAAATCTGCGCGCGCTGCTTCTTAGGAATAAAGAGCTTTGCACCCTTCTTTATCTTGAACGCATCGTACCAAGAGTCGATATGAGGAAGAGCTGCATTCACACGAGCCTCGCTTGGAGAGTGAGGGTCTACGGTCATAACATACTCAAGATACTCCGGACGGACATTGCACGCCCATACACGAGCCCAAGAAAGGAAGAAACGCTGTTCGGGTGTGAAACCGTCCATAACCTTCAGCGGGTTCTTCTTCATACTGTTCTGCAAAGCACGGAATGCGATGTTCAGACCGCCGTTGTCGCCGATGTTCTCGCCCAATGTGAGCTTTCCGTTCACGAACTTGCCCGGGAGAATCTCCAGCTTGCCGAAGTAGTTTTCCAATACCTTCGTGCGAAGTTCATAGTTCTTCTTGTCGGCAGCCGTCCACCAGTCGCGCTGATTACCAGTCTTGTCGAACTGTGAACCCTGATCGTCGAATCCGTGGCTCATCTCGTGTCCGATTACCGCACCGATACCACCGTAGTTCACGGCATCATCGGCATTCGGATCGAAGAATGGAGGCTGAAGGATGGCGGCAGGGAAGCAGATTTCGTTCGTTGTAGGATTATAGTAAGCATTGATAGTCTGAGGAGTCATACCCCATTCTGTCTTGTCTACGGGCTTGTTTACCTTTCGGCCGATATAGTCCATTGTCATAAACTCGCTCACGCGCTGCATATTCTCGTACAATGAGAGCTTCTCGTCAATCTGAAGTCCGCTGTAATCCTTCCACTTGTCGGGATAGCCAATCTTCACGATGAAGTTGTTGAGCTTGTCGAGTGCCTGCGCCTTGGTCTCCGCGCTCATCCAAGCGTTTTCGGTAATGCTCTGTCCGAGTGCTTCCTGAAGGTTCTTTACCAACTGAACCATACGCTGCTTGCTGCTCTCTGGGAAATACTTCTCTACGTAGAGCTTGCCGACTGCTTCGCCGAACACGCCACTTACCGTGCCAACGGCGCGCTTCCATCGTGGACGGTCCTGCTGAACACCGTTCATCACGCTGCTCAACTTGAAGGCTGCGGCACGGAAATCGTCGCTCAGCTGACCTGTTGCACCAGAGATTACCTTCACTTCTGCATAGGCTTTCAGGTCGTCGAGAGATGTTTCTGCGAGAATCTTCTCTACTTCGTGGATAGGCTCAGGCTGTCCGAGGTCCACTTCCTTGAACATTGGGAATCCGTTCTGAAGGAACACGTTGCCCCAGTCGATGCCCGGGAACTCGCTAACGAGCTGATTGTAGCTCATTTTGTGATAGTTGGCATTGATGTCTCTCAGCTTCACCTGATCGTAGCTTGCCTTTGCAATACGTGTTTCGATTGCCATCACTGCCTGCATCTTCTTTTCAGCCGTTGCCTGATCGTTGCCCACCATTGAGAAGAGCTGCTTCATAAAGTTTTTGTAGGCCTCGCGAATCTTCACGGTCTGCTCGTCGTTATTCAGATAGTAGTCGCGCGTGCCAAGGCCGAGACCGCCCTGTCCGACAGAAACAATGTTCATATCGGCATTGCGCATATCTGCTCCGACGCCGATGCCGAACATCATCGTGCTTTCGCCCATACGGTCGAGCTGCGAGGTTACGATCTGGTATTCGCGAACGTTTCTGATGGCTGCAATCTTGTCGAGCGTAGGCTTGATGGGTGCCCATCCCTCCTTGTTCAGACGGACGCTGTCCATCATCATATTGTAGAGACTGCCGAGCTTCTGGCCGAGCGTTCCCTTTTCCTGTGGATTATTTGCGTATTCGAGAATCAGGTTCTGAATACGGAGCTGATTCTGTTCGTGCAGGTCGGTGAATGCACCGTTCTCCGTGTGTTCTGCATCAAGAGGATGCGTTTTCATCCATCCACCTGCCGCATAGCGGTAGAAATCCTTTCCCGGATCAATGCTGGTGTCCATATTCGCCTTGTCGATACCGGAAGAGAGGGTTTGTGCTCCAACAGAAAGTGAAGCAAGCAGCATTGCTGCCAATAGTGTTCTCTTTTTCATTTTTCTGTGTTTAAAATTATTGTGTTTTGAATGTTATTTCATAATCGAGTGCAATGTTATAAATAAAAATCTATAATTGCAAGAAAATTGAGGAGAAAGTGGATTATTGGGGGGAGTTAAGGAAGAGAATGGGGAGTTAAAGGAGTTAAAGGAGTTAAAGGAGTTAAAGGAGTTAAAGGGAGTTAAAGGACAATAGCTCGAATGACAAACTTATATTTCACATTTCCCTTTTCCCATTCCATTTTTCCCTTTTTCCATTTCCCTTTTCCCATTCCACATTTCCCATTCCACGCGCCTCTTTTTCTATCGTTTCAGAACTCGGAAATGAAGGATTCGCAGAAAGGAATAATAGGCGGGAGGAAAAAGGTACGTACTTTCCGATGAAAAAGTACGTACTTTCTCAGTGAAAAGTACGTACTTTTTGAGCAAAAGGTACGTACTTTTTTGAGGATAGATAGGGCTTCTTTTAGAAAAACTTTGTAAGTCATTACTTATCAAAAAGTTAGCAAAGAAAGAAACGAGGGACGAGAGAACGAGTTTACAAGCAAGTTCCCTCGTCTTAAAATGATTGCAGCGTCGCTTTACCATTATACTCTTGGACAGACGAAAGTAACTTACTTGTCTACTCGTCTCCTCGTTCACTTGTCCACTCGTCACTCCGTCTCCTTCCCCCGCTCGTATTCCTTCACTACTTCCTCTATCTCTATATCCAGCAGACGCATCTGTCGGAACAGCTCGGGAAGCATATCGTGCATAAACTCCTTCTTCCGCTGCGAAAGGATGTTCTTTTTGGCATCGGGAGAAACGAAATAGCCCAGTCCCCGCTTGTTGTAGATGATTTCCTCGCGCGCCAGAAGCTCGTAGGCTTTCACTGCCGTGTTCGTGTTTACCTCCAGCATCACGGCGTATTCGCGCACCGAGGGTATCCGGTCGTCGGCCTTATATGTTCCCGCAATAATCTCGTCGCAGAGGCGGTCGGCCATCTGTTCGTATATTGCCTTGTTGTTGTTGAAATTCATAAGCGCAAAAGTCTAAATGTTCCACCACTTGTTGTTCACAGTCTGCAGTCTCGTGTAGATGCGATAGGCGAAATAATAGGACAGCAGTATTATCGCCAGATTGATTCCCACGAGCAACGCCGTAGAGAAATGTCCTTCGGGCATATAGAACTCATAGCTCGTCTGGGTGTAGATGAAGTAGGCGAAGAGCATCATAGCCACAGCAAAGAGCGTAAAGGACAGGATGAGGAATATAGAGGTCTTCAGCCACGCCGCCTTGTTGAAGAATGCGCCGCCCAGTACATAGAGCGCATTAACGGTCCAAGATATCAGCAGAAACCTGAACAGGACAGGCGCGGGGAAAGACAGGGAGCCGGTATTGCAGATAACTTTGAGCATCGACACGTGTGCTCCCTTGTGGATGAGCATACAGAAGGCCTGCTGCAAGAGGTCGCCTAGAGCGAAGGCTCCCAACAGAACGAGCACGAAAGCAAGCGTTGAGCCCAACAGGCGAGCCGTGAACTTCTCGAGATTCGTTCCCGGAAGCGTCAGTTCGGCTATCCTTTCCTGCTTGTTTTTCAAGTCGCTGATGAAGAATGAGCCACAGAGCAGGAGGAACAATTTGGCGAAATTGTCGAGCAATCCTGCCATCGACACGAACTGTGCCGCGAGCAATTCCTCGCCTATCTCGCCCCAATGGAACGGAGCGCAGCTGAATATCGTCAGTAAAAGGAAGAACGCCAATGCTGCGAAAAAGATCTTCAGATAGTCTTTTCTGCGAACTATATACAGTCTTCGGCACACTTGGCCAAATCTTTTTAAATCGAAACTTTCCATAAGATGTCTGTTTTTAATGTATGGATGTAATTGTTATTTTTCTGAATGTTGCCGTTGTAAGTTCCTTTAGGAGGAGTCTTACTTCGTTCTTACCGTATTATCCTCGATAGAAGAGTTCCCATTGTTCGATGTGCGTGGGGCAAGGCGTGTCGTGCCCGTGAGTTCCACGCTGGAATTGCCCTTCAGGCTCACTTCCACCTCGCCTGCATCCTTGAAGTTTGCATCAAGGTCGGCATTGCCCGTAATGTCGAAAACACCTTTCTCCACGGTCAGCCCCTCAAAGTCGCTCGAAGCGTTGCCTGTGATAGCGAAGCCCAGATACTTCGCTTTCAGGTTCTCCACGTCTATATCGGCGTTGCCCATAATGCTCATCATCAGACTGTCGCTCTGCATATTGCTCATTTCAATGTCCGAATTGCCATACTGCTTCAGTCCGGAAATCGAAGGCATATATACATCTATCTTCGTACCGACTCCATCGTTCGTGAAAATGAGCTTCACGTCTTCCAGTCCCCTGTACTCATCTTCGCTCACATAGAGCGTATTGTCCTTCACGGCCACCTTGACTCTGCTCAGCAGCTTCTCCAATCCGGTAATCTTTACGGCGAAGGTGTCGCTCTGGTGTATGATTATGCTGACATTGCCCTGCACGTCAATGTTTTCAAACGACGATACTTTCACTTCCTTGGTCATCGTCTTTCCGTAATCTGCCCTCTTTCTGAGGCAAGACGTGAATACCAATCCACTAATGAGAACCGACAGGCATACCTTGAATGCCATAGATAAAATATGTTTCATTGCTTTATTCTTTTTTTGTTCTCCCTCTGTCTGCCGCTTTTTCCCTGTCCGATGGAACCCGGTCTGCCGACCGTTGGTTCCAAGGGAGGGATGCGCGTCCTTGTTATATGGCTTCAGCAAGGTGCGGCTTTAAAAGAGAGCATTCTTTGTTTTTAAATCTGTTTCCTTATTGCTCCTGTTCAATCCTCGGGCGCGTTTCCTTCCGCCGGAGCTGGCCGGATTTAGAGTCTGCCCATCGTTGCGGCATTGAAGAGCAGTTCGAGATTGACGGTGGTCGCAGCACTGTCTGCCTTTCGGCGCGCCACGACGGCATTTCCCTGCAAGGAGGGTTCGGCGTAGAGCACCGACTCGTCCATTTCGTCTGCATTGCGGTAGCCGAACTCATATTTCTCCGTGAGCTCTTCTATGGAGGAATCCACCAGCACTTCCGACCCGTTGAGAATGAGCACGTGGTCCAGAAGCTGCTCCACATCGTGAACCTGATGCGTGGAGATAATCAAAGATGAGTCGTCTGCAAGGTTTCCGGCAACCACCTTTCTGAAAAGTGCCTTTGAGGGAATGTCGAGTCCGTTCGTCGGTTCGTCCATCAGGAGGAGCTGGCAGCACGAAGCCATTGCGAAACTCATATACACCTTCTTCTTCTGTCCCATAGAGAGTTCCTTGAAGTTGATGTCTGTGGGCATTTCAAACTCGTTGAGGCACTTGTCCAGAATCTCTTCGCTGAACTGTGGATAGAAATCCTTGTGAATCCTGACGTACTGTCTCAGCGTGAGATTGGGCAGATTATATTCCTCGGGCACGATGTACAGTTCGCGAAGCATTTCAGGACGGCGCATCTTGCTCTCCACTCCGTTTACCGTTACCGTTCCTCTCTTCGGGCGGAGGAGTCCTGAAATGAGGTAGAGCATCGTACTCTTGCCTGTTCCGTTCTTTCCCAACAAGCCGTAGATACGGTTGTCGCTGAACTTGAGGTTGAAGCCTTCGAAGACTTTCTTCTTGCTTCCGGGATAATTGAAATCCAAATTCTTAATCTCTATCATAACCTTTTATATATTCTTGTTATTGATGTTTGTTTAAAATAACTTGTTGTTTTTCGCAACGATCAATTGCTTTTTGCTGCCGAAATCGTTGTTGCTGTGATGATTATATTCATAATATGAAAGTTTAAAAGGTTTTATTTTTAATAATGTTATAGTGCAATGCTTTAATAGTACACTGCAAAGATATATAGTTATTACGTTGTTTGCAAACTTTTGAGCAACTTTTTTTCAAAAAAAGACAATTTTCTCCGTTTTTCCCCTCGTTTTATTCATTTCCACCTTAATATATAGGCAGGCGGGGGATAAACGGACAGATGCACGCAACAAAAGTATGGTATTACAAGTAACCGAAGAATGGAAAACAATCTTCGCAAAAACGCAACGCATTCTTCGCAAGATTGCGCTGCATTCTTCGCAAGAATGGAAAGCGAATTTCTGTCTACTGATTTTCAGCTACTTACAGATTGCTAAACAAGCAACATAGAAAGGCAATACTTCAATGGCTGAAAAGGTTGCCATCCACTCTGTAAACGACACAGAAGGACATAAAAAGTCTGCGCTGCAAAAGCATTGAATGCTTTCGGCAACGCAGACACCGGTATCTGGAAAAAGGAGTTGCTATTTTGTTTCCTATTTGTTCTTCTGAATGAAATGCTTGATTATAAAATAGAGAACCACCAAAGCTACGATGCCCAGAATGGCATATTTAATGTAATCGTTGTATTCTTCTATCTTCACGCCCAACTGTTCCTTCGGCACAACTGAATGGAGATACCATCCGAGACCTGCCAAAACACAGTTCCACAAACCGGAGCCAATGGTGGTGTAGAGCAGAAACTTTCCGAAATTCATCTTTGCCAAACCTGCCGGAATGGAGATTATCTGTCGGATACCGGGTATCAAACGTCCCGTGAGGGTGGCTATAACGCCGTGGTCGTAGAAGTATTTTTCGGCCTTTTCCACCTTCTCCTGATTGAGCAGACACATACGGCCGAACTTGCTGTTGGCAAACTTATACATCACGGGACGTCCCAAGTAATAGGCTGCGACGTAGTTCGTGGACGAACCTGCTACTGCGCCGAGTGTGGCTATGGCGATAACGTAAAACACGTTCAGGTCGCCTGCCGCCGCATTGTAGGCTGCCGGTGCAACAATCAGCTCAGAAGGGAAAGGGATAACCGTTCCCTCAATATACATTCCGAGGAAGATGGTCCAGTAATTAAGCGTATCCAGCAAGGATGAAAACAAATTCATAGTCTATTCTTAATTTATAATTTGATACTAAAATCTATACCTCCACCGGCTCGGGCTGGTGCTCTCCGATGTTCTTCATCCAACTGCCGCGATAGATTCTGATGAGGAACATTATGCCGCGGAAGGTCAGTTCCACCGCCATTGCAAACCATACGCCGGGCAAGCCGTACTGTGTTGAGAGCAACCAAGCGAGGGTAAGGCGCACGCACCACATAGAACCCAGATTGATGAGCGATGGCTTGAATGTGTCTCCGGCACCCACGCAAACGCTGTAAGCCACGATGGACGCGGCAAAGAACGGTTCGGCAAAGGCTTCGATGCGCAGCACCTGAATGCCCAACGCACGGATTTCCTCTACCGGCGAGAGCATTCCGATCATTTCGGGCGCAAAGATATACATCACAACGCCCATCAGTGCCATAACTGCCATACCGAGGATGATGGTTATATGCGCAAAGCTGCGGCAGAGTTCCTTTCGCTTAGCTCCCACGCTCTGTCCTACCAGCGTGGTGGCAGCTTCGCCGATTCCATAGCCGGGCATATAGCAGAGACTTTCAGCCGTAACGGCGAACGAATTGGCGGCGATGGCAAAGTTTCCGAGTGGTGCGACAATCATTGTAGAGATTACCTGCGCACCATTCATCAGCAGATACTGTAAAGCCATCGGTGCACCGATTTTCACGGCGTGGACAATGTAGTCCCACACCCACACGAATTTCTTCGTATCGAGCTTCCAAGCAAGGATGGGACTCCTGAAAATGGCATAATAAACCAACGGTATGGCTGCTGCGGCATACGCCAAGAGCGTTCCCATAGCTGCTCCTTTTACACCCAGTCCGAATCCGAACATTTCAAATTCCAACCCAAACACGCTTATCATACGCGTCGGGAATATCAGAATGAAGTTGAAAATGACGTCGAAGACACACATCATCACGGCTATGAAACTCGGATGACGCATATCGCCGGACACTTTCAGCATTGCCGACGAAAGGTATTCCATCAGATGAATAGGGACTGCAAAGGAAAAAATAAGGAAATAGATGGAGGCGTCCTGCTGAATGTCTGCACCGCCACCCAGCCAACGCGGGAGTGGACTGGCAATCAATCCGGCAACGGCCATCAGAACAAGGCTGAAGCCCAAGCCGAAAATATAGCCGTGCCGCATCACGGAGCGTGCCTTTTCAAAGTCGTTGGCACCGATAAAATGCGCCACCTGTACCGAAAATCCCATACCTCCGGCAGCCACCAATGAGGCAAAGAGCCATGTTGCCGGCTCAACGAGTCCGATGGATGCCGATGCCTCGGCTCCCAACGAGCCTACCATCGACGCATCAATATAGAACATCAGCACAGATGTTACCTGTGCGAGGATAGACGGAATACTCAATTGCACGATGAGATTCAACTTCTCACCTGTCGTCATCGGCTCATTGCCTCTGATCTTCGCTAAAAGTGCGTCGGTTACAGTCTTGCTGAATAACATAGGGTGTCTCCATCCCGTCCCCTTTCAAAGCAAAAGGGTGCGTAAGTGTTTAGTTTTTAAAAGTCTCTCCTCCTTATCACTGCGCTAAATAAAGGAAGAATATGCAATGGAACAATGTTTTCTGATTCATCAACCTGCATCCACGCTGCACATTGCAATCCCCATTCTGACAGGGAGGAGGGACAAATGTCTTTAATTCGGCATTTTCTTGCCTGCCCGGCGATAAGAATGCAGACGCACATCAAATATCAGATTGGAATAAGCGGGAATCTTATCTAATGCCGATGCGCCATAACCCAACTGATAAGGGATGTAAACCGTCCAGTGATCGCCGATGTGCATCTTCTGTATCGCAGTAGAAAAGCCGTCGCCCGATACGGGATTGCTTTCCGAAGCTACGCCGCCAAGAGTTATTTTTCTCGGTCGTGAAGTCTGGGGATTGTAGGTTTCGCTTCCCCAGCTTGCGTCGAACACAAGTCCGGAGGTGTAGGTTACCGATGGAATCAAGCGTCCCTGATAATGCACGAATGCAGTATCGGTGTATAAGGGCGTGCCGGAGCCTGTGCCGTTCTCCAATTTATGTACGATGACATACTGGTCGGGGGAATAGACTGGTGCCTTTCCGTCGCTGCCTTGCTGGTTCTGATAGGAATAATTCAGGATGATTTCCCACGAATTATCGCCTGCTGCGATTTTCCGTTGCGTCTCATTGTAGAGGTTTTTCCAATATGTGTCGTTCTTAGACTGCCAGCCTGAGAACTCTTCCGTTGCTGCATCGTCTTCCGAACAGGAAGCGAACAGGCCTGCACTGAGTATCATTCCAAGCATCAATGTGCCTGAAAGGAACAACCGTTGCAGGTTGGTTGTGATTTTATTGATTGTGTACATAACTGATAGTTTTCAGAAGTGATGAGGAAGTCGATGGTCAGTTTTACTGAAGTAGACTTGTTTCGTTCGTTGAACTTACAGAAAAACTGTCTCGGCATCACGGAAGGAATATTCCCAACAACATCAAGTTGCACGGCTGTTTCCGAATCTCGAGACTTCAAACTCCCCTCAACTTCCTTTTACTTCTAAATTATTTATCCAGCTTCTTCAGGAGAGAAGTAATGGAAACACGGTCTTCTATGATTTCACGGAGCTTTGAAACCGGCACACGTTCCTGAACCATTGTGTCGCGGTAACGCAGGGTTACGGTGTTGTCGGTCAGTGTATCGCCATCTACTGTTACACAGAAAGGAGTACCGATTGCATCCTGACGGCGGTAACGCTTGCCGATGGAATCCTTTGCCTCGATGGTTGTGTTGAAATGGAACTTCAGATCGTTCACTATTTCCTGTGCCTTTTCGGGGAGACCGTCCTTGTTTACCAATGGAAGAACGGCACACTTGACCGGTGCCAATGGTTCGGGGAGCTTCAATACAACACGGCTTGAACCGTTTTCCAACTCTTCTTCCATATAACTGTGGCACATCACGGTAAGGAACATACGGTCCACACCGATGGAGGTCTCGACAACGAACGGAGTATAGCTCTCATTGCGCTCCGGATCGAAGTATTTCACCTGACGGCCGGAGTATTTCTCGTGCTGCGAAAGGTCGAAGTCGGTGCGCGAGTGAATGCCTTCCACTTCCTTGAAACCAAACGGCATGTGGAACTCAATATCGGTAGCGGCGTTCGCATAGTGCGCCAATTTCTCGTGGTCGTGGTAGCGGTAGTTATCATTGCCCATACCGAGAGCCTGATGCCAAGCCAAACGGTACTTCTTCCAATAGTTGAACCACTCCATTTCCGTGCCCGGCTGGCAGAAGAACTGCATTTCCATCTGCTCAAATTCGCGCATACGGAACACGAACTGGCGCGCAACAATCTCGTTACGGAAAGCCTTTCCAATCTGCGCGATACCGAAAGGCAGCTTCATACGACCGGTCTTCTGCACGTTGAGGAAGTTTACGAAGATGCCCTGTGCCGTTTCAGGACGGAGGTAAATCTTGCTTGCAGACTCGGCAGATGCGCCCATTTCGGTGGAGAACATCAGGTTGAACTGACGCACGTCGGTCCAGTTCTTCGTGCCGCTGATAGGGTCTACGATGCCTTCATCGAGAATAATCTGCTTCAATCCTTCGAGGTCTGATGCCTCCATAGCTGCCGCAAAGCGAGCGTGGAGTTCGTCGTATTTCTTCTTGTTCTCGAGAACGCGCGGATTTGTTTCACGGAACTTAGCCTCATCAAAAGCATCGCCGAATTTCTTCGCAGCCTTAGCCACTTCCTTATCCATCTTTTCCTCGTACTTGCCGAGTTGGTCTTCAATCAGCACGTCGGCACGGTAACGCTTCTTTGAATCGCGGTTGTCAATCAAAGGATCGTTGAAAGCATCAACGTGGCCGCTGGCTTTCCAGATTGTAGGATGCATAAATATTGATGAATCGATGCCAACTATATTGTTGTGCAACAATACCATTGACTGCCACCAATACTGTTTGATGTTATTCTTGAGTTCCACACCGTTCTGACCATAGTCATAAACGGCTGCGAGTCCGTCATAAATATCACTACTTGGGAAGACGAAGCCATATTCCTTACAATGACTTACAATCTTTTTGAATACATCCTCTTGTGCCATAATATGTTTTATTAATCCTTATTATTCGAAAATTTGGCACAAAGTTACTGTTTTTTAGTGGAATATGGATAGTAAAAATAGTGAAAGTTTACGAAATGAACACTATGCAAAACTTTATCCGTCGCCCCGCAGCCTCACTCTTCTGAAATACGAAAGAGCTATCCGTTGCTTGAGAATGGGCTGTCTGCGCACGCACATACCGAATAAAATGAAAAAGACGCCGGGTAATTTCGAGACGGCTCGGCATCTTTTCGGCAAAAAATCGGACATATTGGTCTTATAAGTATAAAATAATACCTGTACATTAATCTACCTATCTTCGTTTTTATAAATTGCTGGAAATCAAAGGATAATACAGCCATTCCCAATTTTACGAAGAATGAATTGCATTCTTCGCACAAACGCGTTGCAATCTTGCGAAGAATGAATTGCGTTTATGCGAAGATTGCAACGCAATTCTGCGATGGAGATATTTTGACGATATTTCGTTTTGAAAACATTTTACACTTTTCAGCCTTTCGCCTGACTTGCTTTGGCGATACTTAGATGTAGGTATTTTGCTGTTTCGGACATTCTATTTTCTTTGTTTTGAAGTATGGTTAGAAGTTTATTCTATATCTTTGCAGGGAGTTAATCACAATGAACAATTTATATTTATTCTAAAAATGAAAGTTATGAAAAAGACTTTACTGCTCTTCCTTGCCACCATTGGCTTGGGTTTGGGAACGAATGCCGCATCCGTTCGCGTATCAACAGAAAACCTGTCGGGCAATCCGATGAGGGAAAAATCCGATACTCCCGAAGGATTGATACTGACGGCTCCCGATGGCGAGACTAAAACCTATTATATGGATCTGCTCACTCACGATGAGGCTGTGGGATTTATCGGCGATTATCATAATAAAGTGAAAATTACTTTCTGCGAAAACGGAGAGGTTTATGTGCCCAATGCCGTCTATCGCAACACCATCAAGGGGCTGATGCGTGGACAGCTCAACGCCGAGAAAGACACGATTACTTTCAGCAATAATATGATTGTGGGATGGGGACCCAACCAGAAGAAATATTATTACGTGAAACTTACCGACAACGGTGGTCATATCATTGCACGGGATAATTTCAAGATGGCCATTGACAAGGCTACGGGAAAAATAACCTGTGCTGACGGGAACCTCTATCTCTCACTCTTCTTTGGCGACGACGTGGCACAAACCTATGGCATCGGAGCCAATTTTGCCTATACTCCTGTGGAATATGTGGACAACCGTTTGGATTCCTACAACTTCTTCTATGCTGATTCAGAAGATGACAAAGCCACTCACGAAGTGAAGGTAAAAGGCTATTTTGAAGGCGAAGACTTCTATATTAAAGGAATGAATCCGAAATATCCTAATGCGTGGATGAAAGGTGTGCTGAAAGAAAACAAGACCGTTCAGTTTCTATCACGACAGATGGCAAATCTCTTGAAGACGGATGATCCGATAGTGATGCTTGCCACATCGCCGAAGGACAACGACGGCTTCAATATCCACGCAGGTTTTGAGTTGGAAATCAGTGCCGACAAGACCACGCTGACAGGACTGAACGACGGAAATATATTTATGTCGAACGTAGCCATTGATGAAGATTTGAACAAGACCTTGCTTAGAAGCTACAAGATTTTCACGCTCAAGCTCAGTCCGTTATCGCCGGCTACGCCGAAAGCTCCCGAATTTCAGAAATATTCTTCAGACGAACAGGAGTTTACCTTCATTCTGCCGTCTGAAGGAACGGACGGAACGAAGCTTGATGCCGACTTTATGACTTACCGGATATTCGTGAACGGCGAACCTTACACCTTTAAGAAGAGCCTTTATCCGCGATTGAGAAACGATGAAGACTTATCGGTTATTCCGTTCATATTCGATGATTACAACACCATCAGCAAGAGTGGCTACAAGCGTTATGTATATTTCAAGGGCTTGGATGCCAATACTGAAACGCTTGCCGTGGAAGCAACTTATAGTGTAAAGGGTGAGAGCCATACATCGGATAGGCTTGTCTACAACCTGAAGACTGGAGAACACGGAGTGGTTACTGGTATCAGCACGCCCGAAAGTTCGGAAAAACCGAAATCAATAACCTATTACGATCTGTCGGGAAGGAAGCTCTCAGGGCAGGAAAAGGGCATTTGCATCAAAGTAATAACTTATGAGAACGGAAGATCTAAGGTTTCTAAGGTAATGCTGTAATTGAGTGCCTTTACATTCTTTCTTTTATTATTTCCAGCAAATGAGGAAGAATGGAAAGATAAGTGTATAAACAAAGTGGGGAATATCACTCTTGATATTCCCCGTTTTCTTATGTTATGATTTCGTTTCCTCTTTCAGGAGTATTGGAATAGGTTGGTTGAGGACGTGTCTCAGCGTTCCATCAACATAGATTCCTCCTTCGGCAATCTGCATTTGCAGTTTCTTTTCTTTTGCGAAGTTGCCGTAAGAGTTGAGGCTGTTCACATAGAATACAACCAAGACTTCGTGTGTCTTGTCATCATAATTGAGCGTGTACTTCTGCGTTTTAGGATTGATGAGGAATACTAACGGGTTTACGGTGTAGAAACCGAATCTGCAATCAAGGTCTTGTGCAGGAGCTTTCTCCAACGCTTCCTTCAAGTTGGGTTCGGTGATGTTGCTTGCAAGCACCTTTGTTGGGAAGTTCTTGATTACGAGCACGCTGTCGTTGCTGATTTTCCACGAAGTATCGAGCGTGTCAAGCGCAGACTTGAAAGACGACAGCGTCTTGGGATAAACCAGTTTTCCGGTGTAGTTGCCTTTGATGCTGTTGTAAGCAACTTTCACTTCTTCGGCAGTTGGAGGCTGAATGGTGGGAGCCAGGTCGTCCTTGCTGTTGCAGGAAACTAAGCTGACTGCTGCTATGCAGCATAGAATCAGTGTGAGTAGTTTGGTTTTCTTCATTGTCTTCTGTTTAAAGTTTCTACTTATTAAAACGCAATGAAGTTGAAAATCTTGCTCAATTTGAGTAAAAAAGTTAATAGAGAGTCGCTTTTTCCTCTTGAAAACAAATTATTCCCTATATTTGCAAGTGCAAAAACTGGAACAGATACATTATTATATTAAGGTATGGGAAAGTCAAGAATGAAAACTTATTTCGTGGCGATTGCCGTTGTGTTTCTCGTCATTGCCTGTACGGGGAACAGGGAAGCACAGGTTAAGTATAGCGTGGCGCACAATTATTTCTTCAACAATGATGCTGAAATCCCCACGGCATTGAAGATTACTTCACGATCGGATTTTGAGCGTTATTTCGGAGAATCGGCAGTAATGGGAAAGGATGGAGAGCCTACGAAGATTGATTTCTCGCGCCAGTTTGTCATCGCAAAGATGCTGCCGGAGACTGATCGGGCAACGGAACTTGTGCCAACAGGAATTGCTAAACGCGGCAAAACGCTCCGACTGCGCTACACTTTGAAGCAGGGAGAAAAGCAAACTTGGAGCAGCATTCCACTCTTTATTCTCATTCTCGACAAAAAATACGAGCAGTTTGAAGTGGTGGAATCTGCAAAATAACTTCCCGAAACGGACAAAAGGACGGCAAAAACGATGTAAAAAGCCTCCATTTTGTCCGTTTCTTTCATATTGCAACCATTCTTTCGTTAAAATTCCGATTTCATTTGGAAGTTATTCAAAATTTTATATATCTTTGCAGCGTAAACCTAACAATATGAAAGCATATGAAAACAACACTCAAATTAACAGACCAAAAAGGAATGGTACAGGCATTTGAAGACAATGAGCAAGTTGGCGAATTGACTTTTTTGCTTAAAGAGAGAGTAATCGTTATCGACCATACACACACTTTCAAGGGGCACGAAGGCAAGGGAGTTGCCGAAGCACTCACACTTTCGGCAGTTGAATATGCCAAAGGAAACAGAAGAAAGATTGTGCCAGAATGCTCATACGCGTACACCTATCTGATGCGCCACCACGAATTGGCAGGCGTGCTTGATGAGCAGGTTTTCGAATAATCGAAGATTGAGTTGTTTCCCACGGTGGAGCAATCGGTTTTTGGAACACGGAATTTTGCAAGCTGAGCAGAGAGAGGATTGCCGAATCGCCCTTTTGGGGAAGATTTTTTGAATACGTATCGGGCAGATTTAAGAAAAACGGTCTGATAATTTCCAAATCAAGCTAACCGGAATAGCCTGCAAGAAGCTGGGCTTGGGGCTTGCTGAAAAGAAAAACTTAAATATAATATAGAATAAATTTATGAATAAAAGAACTTGGATGGCCTGTGGACTGTTGAGTCTTGCACTTGCTGCGCAGGCACAAACAAAAGGCGGTGGCATTGATGCACAGATGATGCAGAAGATAACAGCCGGACATTCATCTTCAAGCAATCGCGCCATCTCTAATGCTATTGCAACAAACTCTATCGATGACCTCGCAAAGAATTTCAAGAATGCAGGTGCCATTGATACGCGTTTCAGTGTTGAAACTCCAAAACAGAACATTCAGAATCAGAAAAGTTCGGGTCGCTGCTGGCTCTTCTCTGGCTTGAACGTGCTGCGTTCAAACTTTGCCCGTCAGCACAAAGACCGTATGCCTGTTGAGTTTTCTCACGTATATCTCAGCTTCCACGACCAGTTGGAGAAGTCGAACCTGATGCTTCAGGGCGTTATCGACAATGCCAACAAGCCTATGGAAGCCCCTATCGTGTCGTTCTTCTTCAAGAATCCGATTGGCGACGGTGGTACTTTCTGTGGTGTTTCTGACCTTGTGGACAAGTATGGACTGGTGCCAATGGAGGTAATGCCTGAGACCTATTCGGCAGAAAATACCTCCCGTATGGCTCGTATTATCTCATCTAAGCTGCGCGAATACGGCCTGGAACTCCGCAAGATGGTGGCAGGCAAGAAGTCGGCATCGGCTATCAAGGCACGCAAGACCGAAATGTTGGGCGACATCTACAACATTCTCGTACTCTCTCTGGGCGAGCCTGTAAAGACATTCGAATATGCTTTCAAGGACAAGGATGGCAAGCAGATAGGCAAGCCTAAGACTTATACCCCGCAGTCTTTCCGTGACGAAGTGGTAGGTCGCAAGCTGACAGGCAGCTTTATTATGGCAATGAACGACCCACGCCGCGAATACTACAAGACTTACGAAGTGGAATACGACCGTCATACCTACGACGGACAGAACTGGAAGTACATCAACCTGCCGATGGAAGACATCGCAAAGATGGCTATCGCCTCGCTGAAGGATTCCACAAAGATGTATTCCAGCTACGATGTGGGCAAGCAGTTGGACCGCAAACGTGGCTATCTCGACTTGAACAACTACGATTACGGCACGCTCTTCGGCACATCGTTCCCAATGAACAAGGCTGAACGCATCTCCACATTCGACAGTGGTTCCACCCACGCTATGACGCTGACAGCAGTTGATCTCGATGAAAACGGTCAGCCGAAGAAGTGGAAGGTGGAGAACAGCTGGGGACCGGACAACGGCCATCACGGCTGTCTGATTATGTCAAACGACTGGTTCAACGAATATTCCTTCCGTCTCGTGGTAGACAAGAAATACGTTCCTGAAAACATTCTGAAGGCAGAACAGCAGAAGCCTATTATGCTTATGCCGGACGATCCATTGTTTCAGGAAGACAGATAATAGAAATAATTGATAGATTTTTGAATAAATTGAAAGAGACCATCCTCCATTCTGTATAGAAGGAGGTAGTCTTTTTCTTGTTTAGGGATATGGTTTGTAATGCAAAAATTGCCTATATGCAAAATCAGTAAATGAATGTAAGCAATCGTATTCATAAGGAAATTGCTTTATTTCCTTGCCACTTCAACTCTACCTTTCTGTTGTTTTCTTTGCAATTTACAAGACAATATACTTGCAAATTTGTTAGTTTCTATCCCTGTTTTGATGCGTTCAAATTTAATACAAATTAAAGCGATTTGTAAGTAACCGAAGATTGCATTCCATTCTTCGCAAGATTTGCATGCAATGGTGTGTATTTCGCTTTCTTGAATAAATATGCAGGGAGATAGAATAAAAAAAGGTGCAACATATTGGAATGTTGCACCTTGAATATATAGGCATCACTTGTGAACTGTTTTCCTCGTTCCTTTTTTATCCATTACTTGATGATGACCTTCTTACCCTTGTGGATGTAGACTCCACCCTTCGTGGGCTTCATAATGCGGATACCACCGAGTGTGTAGTATGGTTCGTTGTCTTGAGCTTCCGTTGCCTTCACGTCTGCGATGCCGGTTGCACTCTTATTTACCGTTACGGTTCCGGCTGCATAGCTGAAGGAGTAGTTCTTGGCTACGGCGTTGCTTGCATAGACGGTATAGAGACCCGGTGTGGCGAACGATGTTACTACGTTGCCGTCCTTGTCCTTAATAGTGAAGGTGGGCTCTTGTGTAAGCGTGCAGGTGGTTTCGCCATTCTTGAGTCCGCTCAACTGATAGGTTGGCGTGTAGGCGTCGCCAAGATTGATCTGCTTACTGTCTACGGTAAGTGTAACTTCGGCTTTTGTTATGACGAGTGTACCCTTGAAGAGCTGCAACATATCGGACTGGATAGTGCCGCGGGCGATGTTGATGTCGTATTCGCCTACTTCTGCCGTTGCATCAGCAGCGCAGGAGAGGAGAGGGTCGCCCACGAAGTCGTCGCCCTCGAAGCGATAGCCGAACTCAGGATTCTCTTCGCCATAGACGCGTGTGGCAGTGCTCACGTAGATATCGGTTCCGAATGGGATGATGTTGTCGTAGTCCACGAAGAACTCCTTCCATTGTTCGGCAGCCTTGTAGGTGTCTTCCGTGTGGAAAGGCACGTAGAGTTTGGTAATGGACTTGTTGATGTCGGCAAACACCTGTTCGCCCAATGCACAAGGATTCTTGCCATAGACACGGATGCTGTTGAAAGCATAGCTGCCTTCGAATGCGTTATGTCCGATGGATTCAACGGTTGCAGGGATGGTAACGTCGGTAATGCGCTGGCAGCCGGAGATGGCATAAGGATGAATCTTCTTGACTTTGGCGTCTACCGTGAACTTTTTAGCCACGAGTGGCAGCACTTCGATGAGTTCCGTTCCGTCCTTGGAATAGATGATGTTGTCCTTCAGGGTGTATTCCTTGTCGGTTCCTTCAGGAATAATGATTTCCTGCAAGCTGTTGAGTCTGCCGAAAGCACCGTCGCCAATCTTGGTAACGGATGTAGGAAGAACCAGTTTTTTGAGGCTCTGGCATCCGAAGAAGGCACGTTCGGGAATCTCGTTGTTGGCAGTTGTGAGGCTGTTTGCACCATCAACGAGGTATGGGTCGCCACCTGCAACGATGCCGGCATCCTTCAAGTCGAGGGTTTCAAGTGCGCCGTTGGTGGATTCGCCTTGCTCATTGCGGCCGGTAAGGCTGCGCAAATACTTGATGTCTGATGAGTTGAGCGCACCCTTTACGGTAAGATTCTGGAGCGTTTCGATGTTCACGCTTGCCATCTGTGCCTGAAGATTGCCCGGAGCGGTAACGGTAATGGTTTCGTTCTTGTCTCTTGCCGGACGGTTGGGGGCAATGCCGATAATCATACTCTGGCTTTCAGAGAACTGATAGCTGCCCGGATTCAGGAGATTGAAGTCGTAGTAACCGTTGTCTTCGCCGTTCCACCCCCAGTTTATATATACTTTTCCTTCCTCGTTGTAGCCGCAGAGTACGAAGGCGTGGCCGCCGTTGGTGGGTTTCTTGTCGCTTGCCCCCACGAAGATGGCACGACGGGAGTTGATTTCGTTGAAAATCATATCCATCCATTCGGCGTCTTTGCCGATGTAGTCCATACGATAGAGGAGCTTCATCGTTTCCGGATAACCGAAGTGTTCCTTCAATCCTGTGTATGCAGAACCGATTACGGCACCGGAAACGTCGGCGGCATAGCTCATATTGGCAGCAAAACCACAGTCGCGCATCAGTGTTGCTACTGCCGTTGCCTCTTCGTCGCTGTATGCACCTCTCTTATATACGGTGCGCATATCGTTCCATTTGTAGTGGCTCTGTGTGAAGTCTACGGAGAAATCCTTGTTGGAACCGTCGGGTTGCTTCACGGTCAGCGTCTTGGAGCCGCGTCCTGTATCGGGGAATTTGTTGTAATAGAGAATCTGTGCCATTGCTGTGGCAACGCAGCCGGTTACGGCCCTGTTGTCGTCTGCGCCATAGTTCTGTCCCGGTGTGCTGCCACTCTTTGCGGCAGTAGGGCAGAGATTGTTGTAAGGAGCCTGCTGTCCCCATCGTGTGGTAACGAATCCTTCCACTTTCTGCTGATATTTGTTGGGATTCGGCTTGATGACTTTCAGTTCCTGATTTCTTGAAACGATGGTTCTCACCGCGCTTTCAGCAGCCTGAAGATACCACTTGAAGTTTTCGTTGGTGCTGTTTTCTGTGAACGGAGTTTCCGAATAGCCTATGATTTCGGGTACGAGGTCGTCGTTGCTGACAATGGCGTAGCCTGCATTGGGAACACCCACAATGGTCAAGGCCTCGGTTTCTTTCAGAACCTCGAGTTTTTTGCCCACCAATGCGCGTGCCTTGTGTGTTGTGAAATTTGCCTTCAGGGTGCGTTGTGCCGCCAACATAATGGCAGACTTGCTTCTTGGAGCTGCATATCCCGGAGCTGACAGGGCAAGAACCATTGCCAGACAAGCAGCTTTTCGTATTGTATTATACATAGTATTCATCTGTTTGATGTTGTGATAGCTGGGCAAAGTGAGCATTTCAGCCCACCTTGCCGCTGCTGTTTATTTATTGATTATAACCTTCTTGCCGTTGATGATGTAGACGCCGCGCTTCAAACTGTTGAGGTTTGCAGCATTCTTCAATACCTGAACGCCGTCAAGCGTGTAGACATTGTAAGAAACTGCATCGGATGTTTCGATACCACGGACGTCTGTAACCACGTTCACGTCTACCGGTTCAGACTCCATTCCACCGGCATATACCGCCGTAACGCTGTACTTGTGCGAGCCGTCTGCCTTAGGCTGGTCGCTGAATTTCACGTCTTCCGTATTGCCGATGAGGATTCCGTCGCGGTAAATGTTGTATGAAATCGGTGTATTACCCTTTATGAAAGTAATGTCGTCGATCATAAACATTGTGGTGGTTTTGTTCGGACTGTTCTGACGGATGGCGAAGAAACGGGCACCTTCTGGCAGGTCTACCGTTACTTCCGTCCACTGTCCGGTATTGACTATATGAGTATCGCCAATCTTTGCGAATTTCTTGATGTCCGTAGGATCAACGTCCTTAGAGTAACGAACCTCGAATGTTTCGGCATAAGAACCTGTGTTCTTTACCCAGAAACTGATAGTTTGCGCCTTACCCGGCAATGCTGGGCTTATCATCCAGTTGTCGGCGTTCATTGGAACCGGCTTTGAAAGATCGGCAACCTGCATAAACGACATTGCAAACTTTTCTCCGGAGTGTGCCGGTACGTGGTTCTTGAACTTGAAGTAAGGATAGTCGTTAGGCTTAGCCACGATGAAGGCGAACTGCTCTCTGTTGTGTGGGAATGCAAAGTTTGTTCCGTCGAGAGACACGTTGTAGCCCTTGTCGGCATCGATGAAGGTCCATTCTCCCATAGTTGTCGCCCACGGGTCATAGCTTTCAAAGTCTTCCGTTACGGTAGGAGTGGCAATCTGTGGCTCTTCCCAAGCGAGATTAACGGTTGGTTGTTGCCCGTAGAGGTAACGTTGGTAGGTTTAGGCATATTTGCCTCGGCAAACTTGACGGCTGCCTCACTGACGTTGTTCTTCTTTTCTATATCGCCTGCTGCAACGACTTCTGCTTTTACGTCGAGTTGCGTACCTGCGTCGTTCAGAGAGGTCTGATAGGAAACCGGAAGCAGCTCATAGTTCATCGTGTTGAGCGACTTTGTAAGTGCAATCTGCTCGATTTCGTTGCCATTTACAGAAATCCTGACGATGGTGTTTGCATCGAGTGTGTTCTTGCCTAAGTTGGTTACTTTCGCCTTGAAACTCATCTTGTGTCCCTTGTTTACGGTCTTCGGAGCCATCAGTTCAACGGATGCGTCTACCGGAAGTGGATCAACGAAGTGAATATTGTCTACATAGATAGGATTTTCAGGCTGAGCAGCCGTTGCTTCACCGAGGATTGTGAAACTGATGTAGTTCACTTTCGTCAGTTCTTTCGGAATATCGATAGTGGCTCTTGTCCAATTTTCAGCATTTGTGATAGTGCTGAAGTCCTTGATATCCAATCGCTGTGCACTGCCGTTCATTGGTTGTGCCACGATTACCATCTTGCGCTTTGCATTTGGTGCACACTTATAGTCGAAGATAAGCTGTGGCTTGACTGCACCACGGAGGCTTACTTTGCCCAACATAATCATTGAACTGCCGGCCTGTGCAGGATTGAAGTACAGGCAACCGTTGTCGCCGTCAGATGCTTCGCCCTTCAGCATTGTCCAAGATTCATTGTTTTCTGTTGGAACAGCTGCCATAAACAGGCCTTCGTCCGAACCATCAACGAAACTTCTGTGATGAGGCATCTGATAAGGCTTGCCAACGAGCATCGACTTGATTCTCATATCGCCGCTTCCGGAAGCATTTTTGGATGTTACTGCCCAGTAGGCGATATATTGTTTACCCTCGTAGGTCTTGAAATCCTCTATCGTAAATTCTGTAACGCCCTTTTCGGTCTGACCGATTTCTTCGATTTCTGAAGCGGATTTAACCTCATATACCGTGTACCAAATGCCGGCAGGATTGAGCACTCCACCTTCTGCTGCCTTCGGAGCATCCCAAGACAACTTGATGGAATTTAATTGGTCGGTAGATGCAATGTTAGCAATCGGCCCCGGCTTGTCCTGTCCCACCTTGATGGTAATGACGCTCTTCTGTCCAACGCCGTTTTCATTGTAAGCATAGATGGCATAAGTGTTTTCTCCGTGTTCAGCTTCTGTATCCTGAACGGTGCATACCTGTCCCGGAGCAACTGGAGAAACGGTGGCAACGGTACGTTCGCCACACATTACGACAACCTTTTCGAGTGTCGTGATGGTCTCCCCCTTGCGGTTCTTTGTAGGAGCCGTGAAAGTGATGGAAGCCTGATCCAAACCACTCGGTTCAGTTTCTCCCGTCAGGTTGGTAACGGAATCCGGTGCGGTTGGCAATGGACCGTATTCTACTCTGAAGTTATCGACAGCTACAAAGAAAGAACCTGCTTCTGACACAGAGTGGAAACCGAAGTTATAATTGCCGTCAGCGTCGGCAACGATTTCTTTCTCGTAGCTTGTTACGGTGTTCGTCTTACCTGTGTAAGTGGTTACGGGCATCAGTTCCTTCGTGAGGAGATTTTCGTTGTCATTTGCTTCCATTCCCCATTTCACTTCCAGTTTCTCCTCGAAACCGGCAGGAGTGGTAACGTCGTATTTCACGAAGTATGTATAACCTTCCTTCAAATGGATAGGAGGAGATATCAGCCAACTGTCGCTTTTACCCTTAAGGCTGCTGCTGCACTTCATATAATGTTTGTCAGCATCCCATTCCCAAGGATTGTAGCTGCCAGAAACTCTGTTGATTTTGATGTAAGGATTAGAGCTTGCCTCGGTATCGAACGTTTCATTATAATTAGGTTCGTAAGCCTTGCCGAAATAGAACTCTTCAGTATTGTCGTTTTTACCTTCAACATTACCGTTCACGGTCTGCACGATGTAGTAATAATTGCTAAATTCGCCTGCCGGAATATCTTCTTCAAAGGTCAGGGCAGTCTGCTTTGGACTGACTTTAGTGAGTTGCCCGTTCTGCATTCTGTACACATTGTAGGTAACGCTGCCTACGTAACCATTGTGCAGAGCCTCTGTTGAGGCCGTCCAAGTGAGCTTTATGTGCGAATTTCCATTGCCGCTTCTTGTCATTGTAAGATTTCCCGGAGCTGCCATTTCATCGTGTCCAATCCACTGATTCTCTAAGTACTTCGCACCTTCGCCTTCAGCATTGGCTGCAACAATCTTGAAGTTGTACATTCCGTCTTTGGGAACGGTAACGTTGGCTTCGGCATTTGCTCCCGGCATTACCGTGCCTTCAGCCACTTTTTGATCGTTTGCATAAACGGTATAAGTCAGAGCTGTCGCCGACAATGGATTGCCGCCATAGGTCAAGGTAGGAGCAGTGAACTTAACCTTGCCACTCAATGAGCCGTTCGCAAAGTCATAAACGACGTTTGTTACCTTCGCAGGCGCACCCTCGGCAGCTTCAGCAGCAGGGATAGCCATACCTACAATAGCGTTTGGAAGCGCACCGACTTCTGTTGCAGCACCAGTTGAAAGGTTTACGATGTAAAGCCTTGAAACCATATTGGCGTCTGTTGCCGCCCAATAAAATTCTCCTGATGCGGGATCTATCTCTCCAGTCTGCTCATAATATTGATTATTGGCTGTCATAACGGTAACACCGGTTGCACCAACAAGTGCTTCACTACCATTATTGGTGTCAATCTTATATAAGTTTCCGTCCGTAGCTACACCGTATGCAAAGCCGTCCTTGCCATAGCCCAGTGCCACATAACGGTTTGTACTGGCCTTGATAGCGGTACGAGTCTGTGCTGCATAGTCGATGAATCCCCACTCCAGAGCTTTCATATCCTCGGTGAAGAACTGTCCGAACACCTTTGCCGATGCGGGATCCTTTGCTGTTTCCGTAGCCAAGAGATACTTATCGAATATCATTTTCGGTTCGTCCGTAGCAAGTTCCCAGGTATCGGTGTTGTATTCATAGAGGTCCATCATCTTGAAACCTGCCAATTCTGACACTTTCATACCATAGTATTTGTTGCCTATGAGCGCACTGCCGCCATTGAACTTCGTGTCAAAGCCCAATTCATCTTTAAGAGTTGTGAAACTTATGGTGGCAGACGGTGTGAAAGAAACCATCTTGCCGTAATCCTCATCCACGTAGCTGCCCCAAAGCTCGGCCTTTACTGCTGTTAGGATAGGAGATTTCTGTACTGACGGTATCAGTACAGGAAGCGAAGCTGGCATTGTGGCGTTTTTCTTCGTTATCATCTGGTTGAATAACGAATAATCCACTGTACGGTCTGCCTGATGTTTTGAAATCCTTTTCTGAATCTCGTGCTTGTGAGCCAGTTGTTTCTCCAGTTTTGTCTGCGCCAAAGCAGGCATTGCAGAGCAAACGGCAATCAAGCAAGCACAAAAATAGGTAATTCTTTTCATGACATTTTGATTTAGTTAACTATTAATCTCTATATTATTTAGGTTTTCTCTTTCCGAGAGATTTGTATGCAGAGTTTATAGCTTTGGTATGCTTTGCTTTGCTGAAAATAGATATTAAATTCAGATGGATGCAAATTTAATAATAAATTTTATATTCTTGCAAATTATATGCAGAAATATTTTGGGATAAGTGAAAAGTTTAATCAAAAATGCGGTTATTTTAAATAAATAGATTGTTTTTGCGTTATATAGTTACGAATAATACTATTTTGAGGATAATGGATTTTAGATGATTTCAAATTGAAAATGTTTGTATTCTATAAAATAATATTTTTGCTTTTATTAAATGATGTCTCTGTCTTTTTTGTTGTGTGGTATTCTATTATTACTCTTGTCTGTAATAGGGCAGGTCGCTTTTCCATCCGTATAAACATACGTATATGCAATTTATTTTCTTATTTTGTAAATAATTGATATTCAGTATTTTATAAATTAACTTTGTTTGTGCGAAGATTACACGGCAATCTTCGCACAAATGGATTGCATTTATCGCACAAACGGAAGCCGTTTTTCGCACGATTGAAAAGCAATGGTGCATATACCGTTTTCTTGAATAAGAATACATAGGATTATGGGTAAGCCGAAAAGGGAACAAGAGGACAGAGGACAAAGATATTTATTGGTTTATCAACGTGCGTGCAAACTCTATAATAGTGTCTTTGCCACGTAGGAAATCTGTATCGGTAAGGTCGATTTTATGGTCTGGTTCGATGCCGAACTCCGTCAGCACCTTGTTTCTGTCGTACATAGGGCACGCCGAGAAACGGATGCTCCAACCATTGGGAAGCTCGCTTGAGAAGGGCAGGCCGGAACCACCACCGGTACGGTCGCCGACTGTCTTGACATTGGGGCAGCACTTCATATATTTCACAAATTCATTGGCTGCCGAATAGACGCTCCTGTTCGTGAGAACCACGACCGGTTTCTGCCAACGCACACCCTTTCCCGGCTTCAATATCTGTTCTTTCATAGCCGAAAAGTCGTTGTGCCCTTTGCCGTTCTTGTGCTGCATATAGCCAACGAGCAGATTTTCGTTCGTGAACCGGGCGGCAAGCTCCTCGGCATTGTTCAGCGAGCCACCGCCATTGTTCCTTATATCTATGATGATAGCCTTGCAGGGTTGGAAATAGAGGAGAATGTCGTCGAGGTTTCCCGCGCCTATTCCGTTCTGGAAACTGGCGCAGCGCAGATAACCGATGTTGTCGTCGAAGATGGTATAGCCCATACCGCTCGCAATGAGATAATCCGTTTTCAGGTATTTGCGTTCCAAAGAGTCGGAAAAGTTCTGCTTGTAGTTGTCCTTCCACGCCCAATAGCGCGCCGTATTAAAAGAGGTATAGAGATTCACGTGCCCGTCTTTCAGTTCAGAAAGCATCTTTGCCATTACTTCAAACTGCTGACTTTCGGTCATCGAGCCGTTGAACTGCTTGGCATAGCGTTCGCGTACCTCATTCCAGTCCACATCTTTCTGCTCGAAAAAGCAATAGTGTTCGTCGAGAATCTCCCAGAGAGCCTCGAAATTGCCCTGTGGATTGTCGGCGTATTCGTCGTTGGTTACGCAGGAACCGAGGTTGAATACGGCCAATAGTGCTGCTACTGCCGTCAGAATATGATTTATTCCGTGCTTGATTTTACTGCCCATTATGGAAGAATCTTAGTGATAGAAAACTTTCTTACGATGCCCACAACGAAGAGATTGCTCCAAGTATGGTATTTCAGACCGTTCACTTTTGCCTGTTGGAAGTCGCCGAGATAGCCCAAGCGCACGGTTGTGTGCCTGATCCTGAAGTCGAAGGTAAGCATCTGGCGGAGTGATGGCGCAGAGCCGATGGTTGTCGGTACTATGTTGTGGTCGTAGTCTCCTTTTGAGAAAATCTCGTAATAGCTTTGTCCGAAGTTTGGCGCATACATTAACCCCACGAGAGGGAGCTGCATTTCGTATCTGATTTGGAAAGGACGGTTCCACAGTCTGAACCGATAGGCAGCCGTTGCATTGGGTGCGAGGTTCAGGTTCACGTAAGCCTGCGCCGGATTGTTGCCGTTTCGGGTGTTGTAAAGGAAGCCGATGTTTGCATCCGCGCCACCACCGGCTTTCAGCATCAGTCTTCCGTTGCCCAGTTGCCATTCTCCCAGTTCGTACTGCACGTTGTACTGGAAGTTGTAAAGTCCCCCGATCTCTCTGTTGTTCTCTGCACGGTTGCGCGTGAGCGAGAGATGCGCCTGATGTATCAGTTCGCGGGAAATCTTAGAGCCGTTCTCGCGCACCGAGTGCGAGACGTATCGAAGTTCGCTGCCCCTGTATTCGCCGGGGGAAAGGTAGGTGTCGAGCTGATTGATGCTTCCGATGCCCACCATCTGCGCATTCGTTATCACTTTTCCGGTTCGCAGAGTGTCCTGTGCATAGGCTTGCTGGACAAGGACTGACAGAAAAGCACAAGAGAACAGGCAGGCAAAGATTTTCGTCCGCTTGTTCTCTTTTCTTCTTTCCGGCGTATCAACTCTTTTCTTTGTCCACTCGCCGGCCGTTGAATTTGTCCACCGTCTATTCATCAGGGAAGAGATTTAGTTGTCCGGTCATTTCGTCTATTACCTGCTGTTGACTCTTTCCCGCATCCGGGTCGAGGTTTTCCCCTCCCGTTTCAGGATTGTCGGCAGTTCCCTCCTCGTCGTCGTCCTCTGCATTTTCAGGTTCAGGGAAACGGATTGGTTCGAGTTCTTCAATCCTGTCCACCTTCCAAGTGGTGAGACGTTTGCCTTTAGCCTTGAATCCTTTCACGCCGACAAACTGCTCAGCGTCTATTTCTTCCGAGCCACGTGCAGCGTCGTCGCCTCCATAGGTTACTTCTATTCGTGGATAAACTTGATCGGTAAGTATCACGAGCTTTGAGTTGGCATTGTCGCCCATCACGTTCTGATGCCGCTTCGAGTTCTCCATCTGGAAACGTTTCAGGTATGGATAGCCCTGATTGTCGGCATCGTAGACCACGGCTGTCCAAACCTTGTCGGCATCGTACTTCTCAATTCGCCATATATTGTCCTCGTAGTGGTTGGAGGGGTCGAAGTTTGAGGTGTAGTATTCGCCGTTGTCGAGGATGATGAGGATGCTGTCCTTGTCGTTGAACTCGCCCAACAGACGGCCTTGTTCCTCATAATTGATGCGATTCACGTCCGGATCAAACCAAACCTTGCGGCCACCGAGCGTAGAACGGCCGTGGCTCTTCAGGGATATGCGATGAATAGGCTCCTTCGTGAGGATATTGCCTTTGGAACTTCGTCCCTTGATGAGCACTTGCGAGAAGTTGCGCTCCATAAATATGTTCTGCCGCTTCTTCTCCGGGGCTACTTCGAGCGTAATCTTGATGATTTCGGCCTCTCCGTTAGGATTGGCTGTGAAGTAAACGATGCGCGAACCCGGCTTACCCTGCGTAACGTCGTAGTCCCTGTCGCGTGTCAGGGTGGTGATGTTGAATCGCTTGATGAAGTAATGCCCGTCCTTTCCGTCGCGGTAGACGGTGTTGTAGATGGTGCGCTTGTCGTTTTTCTTGAACACTTGCAAGTGAAGGATGTTCTTGCCCACGAACACCTTGTCGGCAATCTTCGTAACCTTGTATTTTCCGTCCTTGTAGAAGATAATCACATCGTCGAGATCCGAACAGTTCTGCACGAACTCAGCCTTCTTGAGTCCCGTTCCGATGAAGCCGCCCTGACGGTCGATGTAGAGTTTTTCATTGGCATCCACCACCTTTGCAGCGATGATGGTGTCGAAACTCTTTATCTCCGTTCTGCGTGGGAAGTCCTTTCCGTATTTCTCCTTCAGGTGCGTGAACCATTCTATCGTTACGCGAACCATCTGGCTGAGGTCTTTTTCTATCTCGGCAATCTCTGCCTTGATTTTCTGAATCAGTTCGTCGGCCTTGTCCTTATTAAACTTCAGGATACGCTGCATCTTTATTTCCAGCAGACGGATAATGTCCTGACGCGTAACTTCGCGGATAAACGTGGGCTTGTGAGGCTCAAGTTTGGAATCAACGAACTCAACAACCTCGTCCATATTCTTTGAAGTCTCGAATTTCTTTTCCTTATAGATGCGTTCCTCTATGAAGATTCGTTCAAGGGAATTGTAGAAAAGCTGTTCCTCCAGCTCTCCCTTGCGAATCTCCAACTCTTTCCGGAGCAGTGCTTTCGTGTGTTCTGCCGAATGGCGGAGCACATCGGAAACAGTGAGGAACTGCGGCTTCTGGTCGGCAATCACACAACAGTTTGGCGAAATGTTGATTTCGCAGTCCGTGAACGCATAGAGTGCGTCCATCGTCTTGTCGCTCGATGTTCCCGGAGTGAGATGCAGGAGGATTTCAACCTCCGATGCCGTCATATCCTCCACTTTTCTGATTTTCAGTTTCCCTTTCTCAACGGCTCTCGTTATAGATTCCTGTAAGGTGCTTGCAGTTTTTGAGAATGGGATTTCGCGAATGACGAGCGTCTTGCTGTCTACTTTCTCCACCTTGGCACGCACCTTCACCGTGCCGCCGCGCTGCCCGTCGTTGTATTTTGAAATATCTATGCTGCCGCCCGTAGGAAAATCGGGATACAACTGGAACTCCTCGCCCTTGAGATATTTGATGGCTGCCTCGCAAATCTCGTTCATATTGTGGGGCAGAATCTTCGACGACAATCCTACGGCAATGCCTTCGCCTCCCTGAGCAAGCAGCAGCGGGAACTTTACGGGCAGCGTAACCGGTTCCTTGTTTCTGCCATCGTATGACAACTGCCATTCGGTGGTCTTGGGGTTGAAGACCGTTTCAAGTGCAAACTTCGACAGTCGCGACTCAATATAGCGCGGTGCGGCGGCACGGTCGCCTGTGAGGATATTGCCCCAGTTTCCCTGCGTGTCTATCAGCAGGTCCTTCTGCCCCATCTGCACGAGCGCGTCGGCTATGGAAGCATCGCCGTGAGGATGGAACTGCATCGTATGCCCCACGATGTTCGCCACTTTGTTGTAGCGTCCGTCGTCCATTCTTTTCATAGAATGGAGAATGCGCCGCTGCACGGGCTTCAGTCCGTCCTCGATATGCGGCACGGCACGTTCGAGAATCACGTAGCTGGCATAGTCTAAAAACCAGTTCTTATACATTCCCGAAAGATGTCGCACTGCCGAGGCGTCGAATCTGTCGGCAGGTTTGTAGTCGGAATGTGCTTCTGAATCCGTTTCTTCCTCGTCGGCTATCACGTTTTCAGCATATTCGTTGATGTCGTCCAACTTTTCTTCTTCGTTAGGGTCTTTTATTTTGTCGTCGTCCATAGGTTGATCGGAGTCTTTATTTTAAGCGTCAAAGTTACGAAAAAAACTGCGAATTGCCAAAAAATAGCCTGTGTTCGTCGCAATTATTCCTTGTTTCGTCCGTTGTCTGCCTATTCCCCGTGAAGGTTTTGCCCTTGTTCTGTACTCGTATCCACAGAGTTTGAGTGTTGAGAAAAATATTTACATGTGGCTTGTTTCCGAATAAAAACTCTATGTTTGGTAAACGGTTGATTTACAAGTGTTTGCAATATATCGTCATTTGCATTGCAATCTTCGCACAAACGCAGCACGTTTATAAAATACTGAATTTCAATTATTTACAAAACAAACAAAGAACTCGCATATACGCATATTTATACGAACCTATACCTGAAGTTTTTCGTCTGTCAATCTACAATCTGTTTCCGTATCAACCCAATTTCAAACTCCTTCTCACTCCACCACTCTTCACTTTTCGTATTATATTACTAAAAGTGGTATAAAATTCTGCATCCACAAAATTACATTCAAAAAAATAAGTTGCAATTCTCCTTTTTTTGTTTTCTTTGCAAGACAGAATTGATGAAGATTGTCTTTAAGCAGACAACTCCTTTCGCAAACAACAGAACATAACCAATGTTTCAAAAAAATATGATAAAATATTTTGATATGTGCCCAATATATCTTAATTTTGCAAATATGAGCAGATGGATATTCTTCCGTC
This sequence comes from Prevotella sp. HUN102, assembly GCF_000688375.1. Lineage (NCBI taxonomy): Bacteria > Pseudomonadati > Bacteroidota > Bacteroidia > Bacteroidales > Prevotellaceae > Prevotella > Prevotella sp. HUN102. Next base: position 304,182 of record NZ_JIAF01000004.1, read on the forward strand.
TGTTCCGTATGAGCAAAACTTGCAAACGAGGTTATCGACCTGGTTAAATCTGGAAAATTTCAACAGGGGTGTCCATAATCGAGTTTAGGCAGGTTCTGTGCTCCCATTCTTATATGAGAGTATGGCCTGTTTTTACTTCATTCAGACCCTATGATTATTTCCAAAACCTTACCGGATGAATAGAGCTAAAGTGGGCTATGTTCCCTTTTCCTTTTATTCGTACCTCAGAATCTTATAAACTTTAAATCCATTATTATGGCATTATTGAAAATCACCGTGAAAATGACAAAGCACTCTGCCGGAATGGTAATAGAACCCGGTATGAGTGTTCAGCTTGCAACAATGCTGCCCAATCCTATTACCAATCAGCAGGAAAGCGAAAAGGTAAACACCCTTTTCAAAAACAACTATGGTGTTGATTTGAAGAAGATGGGAGCATTGAATCCTGCATATTTGAAAGTGGAAAAAATATAAAATAAAATACTATGTCTACGTCTATCAGTTTATACGAGTTGCTTAATAATGTTATTCACTAGTGTCCACTAAAAATGGACGAGTTTAAAAATTAAATAAATTAGGTTTACCTGAACCACTTCGGTCTTTGTCATTTTTGAATATAGTTTTGTCGAAGAGATCTCTGAGATTTGTTGTGTCTGTAAGTGACATGCTGAGGATTTGCAGCACCTCATAAGTGCTTCTATCCAATCGCATATCATATTGCACAATGGCAACGAGGCAGTAGGCACAGATGGCGGAGTAAATCTGTATTCTGACAGCATTCTCAGTTGTTCCCCAAAATTTCTTGATTTTGAGGTGCTGCTTGAGCCACTTGAAGAAAAGCTCTATCTGCCAACGATTCTTGTAGAGGTCCGGAAACCTGCAGTGCGGTCAGTTCCATTGCGTTAGTCAGGAACATGAACTCACGGCCTTGCTCCTCATCGAAGAATCGTACAAGCCTAAGATGTTCTGGATAGCCTTTCTGACTGCCATAGATGGTCAGCTCTATCTCAGCATCTGTCATTATTCCCCGGGCAGCCTGCGTCTCCACTTGATGCACTTGTACTGCAAATTGGTCTTGGCCCTGACAACGAAGAACGACTCTGCACGATGTATGCGATAGAGCTCATTGAAGTTGTTGTAGCCAGGGTCAAAGATGTGGTAAGCACCAGTCTCAATGGGGATTTCCCCCATCGCCTTGGAGCCATGCACTGATGCTGTGGTGATATGAAAGAAGGCGGGAATCTGAGTCTCCAGGTCATATAGGGTATGTATCTTGATACCGCCCTTATGCTTGCGGAACTTGGCACACCAAAACACATTCAGGCATAGCGAGATGGTCGTGGAATCGAAAGCATAGACATTACCGTCAAGTTTGAAGATATTCGCAGCCCGTTTGCGCCTGGCCTTACTCACAAGGTAGTAGGCATACTGCTCGAAGATGCGACAGGCACGATTTGTATTGGCTTTAGCCAGATTACTTCTGGTCACGTGCTTGCCAAGTCCGAGATGATAGCACTTCTGGTAATGTGCCTCTATGGCGACAATCAAGTCTCGCATGCTCTCACGATTGCTCAACTGGCCAAACATGAGTGTAAGGAGCTGGTTCCAACATGTGAAGTGCTTCACATAGCGGTTACCGCCATACTTATCAACGATGTGACGAAACTTGTCTGAATCCATAAAAGCGACCAATTGGGAGAAAACGTATTGGGGCTTATTCATATGCAGTCATCTGTTTGGACTGCAAAGATACAAAATCAAATCGTCGCACCTTGAAAATCTCTGTAACTAACTATATTTCAAATATTTCAAAGAACGCTTAGCGATTTTTAGTGGACGGCAATGAGATAAATTAAAAGATGATTGGGATAATTATACTACATACACAGAATATAAAGATAGAAAGTATATCCTGATAGTTCCTGACAGGAAGATAGGTGGCTGCTTTGATACTGATATCAAAGTGTTTAGAAATTCCAATATACCTTCCTGCATCAAGTTCTATGATGGCTTGCCTTTAACAAACGAATTGTATATGGGACACCCTTTCAATCCGGAGGTTTACGTTCCATTTGAACAGGCGGAAGAATTTCTTTTCCTTGATAAAGTGCAGGAGTTCTGTTATATACTGCAATGTTTAGGTGCAGAAGAAATAACCATAACCTCTGTGAAGGGTAAAAAGGTGGAAGAAATGAATTCTTCTCAGGACTCTCTTAATATAGAGGGGAAAGCTTGGTTTGTTAAGGGAGAATTTGAGAAAAAAGACTCTTCTGTAAAAAACTTTAATTCAACCTCTGCCGATCAGTACGAAGTAAGGTATATGTATGACCCTATGGATTTGCCTTTTGTCCCCAATGATATCGTATGGTATCAGAATCAACCCAAATGGCAACGTTTAGCACAGAGCCGTATACAGGGAAACACTTTAGAGTATAGTGAAAGTTTATCTACTAAAGACAGCCGTTTTACGTCAAGTTCTGAGAAAAATGAAATCAGAGGAAAACTCAAAGTATTGAAGATGAAAATATCGGGTTCTAAAGAATCTGATATTGAGAAGCAATTAAAAGAAGAAACAGAAACAGAATGGCGAATTAGCGTAAAATTCCGATCAAAGAAATATTTGGTTTCAGATTCAAATATTTCTTTACCCACGACAGCACTGAAAGCCGTTTCTTCATTGACAGACAATGAGCAGAAATTATTGAATGAGATAAAATCTTGCTTGGAGGATGATGGCATTATTGATTCTAATGAAGAAAAGTATTTAGAGAAGTTCCGTGAACGTTTAGGTATTTCTTCTGAGCGTGCTAAAGAATTGAGAAACTCAGTGGAAAAGTCTGTTTTGTCGTCCGACGAAGAGGAGTATGCGCTTGCTTATATAGAGTTATTGGAAAATGGGCGTTTGCCTCAATCATCTGAAAAAATAGTTATGCGTTATAGGAAATTGTATAATATTAGCGACGAGCGAGCAAAGTTTATAGAAAGATTTGCTCTGGAATAAGTCCCGAAATTTATAATTGTGTAAGCTCCATTTTTGTTCTTTATTTTTAGCAAATACGGAGATAATAAAAATATGGAGCTTGCACATTTTTTATATAGACCTTTACCTGATGTCTTATACCTTTGAGTTCGGGATAACCCCGAACTCATATATTTATATATTATTTTCTCCAAACCTTTAAAAAGGAAAAGAATATGTATGATTTAAATTAAATCGCAAAAGTAAATAATCTATATAATGCTTTTTATATTTCATATAAATACGTATATTTGCAGAAGAAATATAAAAACTTCAATTATATGGCAATCAGTATCAGACTGCAACAGAGTAAATTCAAGGAAGAGAATCGTGGTGGGAAGTGGCACGCACGAGTAGTGAGCAGTGGGGTTACGACAACGGAAGACCTCGCGGCATCCATTCAGGAGAATACCACCTTCACACGTGGCGAGGTTACGGGCATCATTATGGCACTTGTAGACGAAATCAGTTACAGCCTGAGCCTCGGCAACACGGTGGTGCTCGATGGGTTGGGGCGTTTCCACCTCACGGTTGAGAGCGACCCGGTGGAAAATCGCAAGGATTTCGACATCAAGAAAAACGTGAAAGGCGTGAAGTGCAAGTTTCTGCCAGCCAGCCGTCGCGACCCTCACACCCGTAAAAGCACACAGGACTTTGCTTCGGGTGTACAGATTGTATGGGCTGATCCGGAAGACGAGGAATAATCTGTCAAGGAGAAAAGGGACGAGAAGACAGGAGAACAAGGAATTTGAATGATAAGGGAAAGAGAGGATAAAAAGACGAGAAAGCAAGGAGATTTCTTAACTTGCTCGCCATTCGGCAATTTTTCAGAACAAAGAAATTTATAGATTAACTATTCTCTTTGTTCACTCCTTCACCATTAAAACTTCTTTCCTTGTTCATTCATCTACTTGTAAACTCGTCCTCTCGCTCACTTCCTTACTTTACATTCCCCACCTTAATGAGATATTCCGCAATCTGAACAGCGTTCAGCGCAGCACCCTTGCGAATCTGGTCGCCGGTGAGCCAAAGTGTGTTGCCGTTATCGTCGGCCAAGTCTTTTCTTACACGGCCAACATAAATGTTGTCGTGTCCGGAACTCTCGAGCGGCATAGGATAAACATAGTTATGCGGATCGTCTACAAGCGTTACGCCCGGAGCTGCTTCGAGTGCCTTGCGGATATCTCCTACAGCCAAAGGCCTCTCTGTTTCAAACCACACGGATTCGGAATGACTGCGGAGCGATGAAACACGCACACAGGTGGCACTTGTACGCACGTCGGAGTGCATAATCTTCTGCGTTTCGTAGAACATCTTCATTTCCTCTTTCGTATAGTCGGTTTCGGTCATCTTGTCGATTTGAGGAATCACGTTGTAAGCCAACTGATGAGGGAACTTTTCGATAGTCTTTACCTCCCCCTCTTCTATCAACTCCTTATACTGCTGCTGCAACTCCTCCATCGCCACAGCACCTGCACCGGACGCACTCTGATAGCTGCTCACGCGAATTTTACGGATATGGCTCAGCTTCTCGATAGGATTGAGCACCACCACCATCATAATAGTCGTGCAGTTTGGATTTGCAATGATGCCGCGCGGACGGTTCAACGCATCCTCCGCATTGATTTCCGGCACCACCAACGGCACATCCTTGTCCATTCGGAACTGGCTGGAATTGTCGATCATCACACAGCCGTACTTAGTTATGGTTTCAGCAAACTCTGCCGAAGTGCCGCCTCCCGCGCTTGTAAATGCTATATCAATGTCTTTGAAATCATCGTTATGCTGAAGTAGTTTAACTTCTAATTCCTTACCCCTGAATACATATTTACTGCCAGCCGAACGGCTTGAACCGAACAGAACAAGTTCGTCCATCGGGAAATTTCTCTCTTCCAGAATGCGGAGGAACTCCTGTCCTACTGCTCCGCTGGCTCCAACTATTGCTACTTTCATAAGTTGTCTTTGCTTTATTAAAAGATTTATGCTGCAAAATTACAAAAAAAAACGATTGGATGAATTAATTTTCCAAAATACTGATAATGGGAATTTGCACCTGCCTCTGTTTTTCATTGGGCTGCAACCCAAAGACGTATAACACGCAAGCTTCACTTGCGATGTAAACACTTGATAATCAATGGACAATTTATCTCTTTCCAATCGTGCGAAGAATGCGGTGCAATCTTCGCAAAAACGCATTGCAATCGTGCGAAGAATGGAATCCAATCTTCGGTCATTTGAAAATGAACGAGGGGAAAGAGAGAACAAGGAGACAAAGAGACGAGGAAACAAGGGACAAGGAAACGGGGGATGAAAGGGACAAGAATGCAAGGAAATTACTTGGCATATTCAGGAAAATAAAAGCGCGGCAATCCTGCATTCTTATGATTCTGAATAAAATTAATTCGGCTGATAGATAAAAAACTGTCGGCTCTCAGCCCACAAGCCACAACTTTTTGCTATCTTTGCATAATCAAAATACGTTCTTTAAGAGATATCAATGTTCAATTTAGCACAATATTTCCCAATTACTGATCCAACGTTGATATTCTTCGTTGTGCTCCTGATGATTCTGCTGTCGCCGATTATTATGGGACGTCTGCGCATTCCACACATCATCGGAATGGTGCTGGCAGGCGTGCTCGTGGGCGAATACGGGCTGAACATCCTGAAGCGCGATGCCTCCTTCGAGCTTTTCGGCAGCGTGGGTCTCTATTACATTATGTTTCTTGCCGGACTGGAAATGGATATGGAGGGACTGAAGAAGAACAAGGTAAGAATATCTATGTTTGGCGTGCTTACGTTTGCCGTGCCGTTCGTGCTTACCTATTTTATGGCTGTCTGTCTGTTGGGGCATTCCTCTATGTCGGCATTGCTGCTGAGCTGCATAATGTCGTCGAACACGCTGATAGCCTATCCTATCGTGGGGCGATACGGGCTGACGCAGCATCCCAGTTCCACGCTCAGCGTTGGGGCAACGATGATTTCGCTGCTGCTCTCCCTGATAGGGATGGCAATGATAGTAAATTCCTTCGGAGGTGGCAGCGGCGGTGCTTTCTGGGTGTGGTTTCTGCTGAAGTTCGCCCTTTACATCTCGGGGCTCATCTGGATGCTGCCCAGAATCACGCGATGGTTTCTCAGACGGTATTCAGACGCCGTGATGCAGTTCATCTTTGTGCTGGCAATGCTGTTCCTTTCGGCTGCCCTCTCCGATGCAATAGGCCTTGAAGGCATTTTCGGGGCATTCTTCTCGGGCTTGATTCTGAACCGTTTCATTCCGAGATTCTCCCCTCTGATGAGTCGGATAGAATTTACGGGCAACGCATTGTTCATCCCGTATTTCCTTATCGGTGTGGGAATGCTCATCAATGTGCGCCTGCTTTTTGAAGGCACGCACATCCTCTGGGTGGTGCTCTGCATTGTCTTTTTCGGTACGTTCGGCAAGGGGATCGCGGCTTACTTGATGGGCTTTCTGCTGCGGCTGCCAAGAGTTATGTCGGATATGATTTTCGGACTCACGAGTGCGCACGCTGCCGGTGCCATTGCAATGGTAATGGTGGGACTGAAACTGGAGGTTGCGCCGGGGCAATACCTCTTCGACGATGTTGTGCTCAACGGTATCGTGATGATGATTCTCTTCACGTGCATCATCTCAACGCTCGTAACCGAAAACGCAGCACAGCGCATACGACTGATGAAGAAGGAAGAGCCGGAAATGGTAAAGACCGACAGCGACGAGAAGATTCTCATACCGGTGAAATATCCCGAATATGCCGACAGCCTTCTCTCATTGGCAATGCTGATGCGCAACAGGAAACTGAAGCGCGAAATAGTAGCACTGAACGTTGTCTACGACGATGTGAACATAGCAGCCAATCAGGAGGAAGGCAGAAGACTGCTGGACCATCTTCAGCAACACGCCAGTGCTGCCGACGTGCCTTTGGAGACTCAAGTGCGAATTGCTGCCAATATTGCCAATGGAATCAAGCACGCCTTCAAGGAGTTTCAGGCATCGGAAATCATTATGGGACTGCACGGCCGTCAGGAACTGACCAAGGGATTCTGGGGAGAATTTACGCAGAGCCTTTACAACGGACTGAGCCGGCAAATCATCATCACGCGCATCACGCAGCCTTTGAACACCATCCGAAGGATTCAGGTGGCAGTTCCTTCGCGCGCAGAATTTGAACCGGGTTTCTACCGTTGGCTGGAACGCCTCTCACGACTGGCAGCCAATCTTGAATGCCGCATTGTTTTCCACGGCAGACAGGACACGCTGCAACTGCTCAACGGCTATGTGCGCAACCGGCATCCCAAAGTAAGGGCGGAATATAAGGAAATGGAGCATTGGAATGAAGTGCCGAAACTTGCCGCGCAGGTAAACGAGGACCATCTTTTCGTATTGATTACTGCACGCAAAGGCACCATTTCGTATAAATCGGCAATGGAACGTCTGCCACAGGAGGTAAACCGATTCTTCAAGGGCAAGACCATTATGATGATATTCCCCGACCAGTACGGCGACCGTATGGACGGAATGACATTCGCACAGTCGCAGCACACCGAGGAACGGAGTGCCTACGAGGTGTTCCTCAGTTGGTTTCACAGTAAATTCAGATAAATTATGATAGATATCAAAGGTATAACAAAGAGCTTCGGATCGCTTCAGGTGCTCAAGGGTATCGACCTGCATATCAATAAAGGCGAAGTTGTCAGCATCGTCGGGCCGTCAGGTGCAGGCAAAACCACATTGCTCCAGATTCTCGGAACATTGGATAAGGCAGACAGCGGTTCGGTAATCGTTGATGGCATTGATACCGGAAAACTCTCAAGAAACAAGCTCAGCGAGTTTCGCAACCGTCATCTCGGTTTCGTTTTTCAGTTCCATCAGCTTCTTCCGGAATTCACGGCGATTGAGAACATTATGATTCCGGCTAACATCGCCGGAATAAAAACGAAGGAGGCAAAAGCCCGGGCTGAAGAATTGCTGGAATTTATGGGACTCAGCGACCGTGCCGACCACAAGCCTAATGAACTGTCGGGCGGCGAGAAACAGCGCGTTGCCGTGGCACGTGCCCTGATCAATAATCCTGCCGTGATTCTTGCCGACGAACCTTCTGGCAGTCTCGATTCCAAGAATAAGGAGGAGTTGCACAAGCTCTTCTTCGAGTTGAGAGACAAGTTCGGTCAGACCTTCGTTATCGTAACACACGATGAAACGCTGGCAACGCTGACAGACAGGACGATACACCTGAAAGACGGACTGATTCAGAACGAACAGAAAGCCGAGAACCAGTAAACCTCTCCACAATAAAATATCTCATTATAACCAATATGTCGAAAATAAAGATAGGTGCCTACAACACCCTAACTGTACTTAAAGTAGCATTGCGCGAAGGCAATGGCGATCCGTTCGGTCTTTACCTTGACGGTGGTCGCGAAGGCGAGATTCTAATGCCGGAAAAATATGTCCCGGAAGGAATTTCCATCGGCGACGAAGTGAATGTATTCGTGTATCTCGATCAGGAAGAACGTCCTATCGCAACAACGGAAAAGCCTTTTGCGCAGGTTGGCGATTTTGCATATCTGGAATGTGCGTGGGTAAACGAATACGGTGCATTCCTCAATTGGGGACTGACCAAAGATCTCTTCTGTCCGTTCCGCGAACAGAAGAAGCGTATGCAGATAGGCGATTCCTACATCGTGCATATCCATCTCGACGAAGAAACCTATCGACTGGTTGCATCGGCAAAGATTGAACATTATTTTGATGAGGACTATCCCCGCTACAAGACCGGTCAGGAAGTGGACTTGCTGATTTGGCAAAAGACCGACCTCGGATTCAAGGTTATCGTGGATAACAAGTATCCCGGGCTTATATATGATGATCAGGTGTTCCACTATATTCACACAGGCGACCGTATGAAAGGCTACATAGCAACCGTGCGCCCTGACGGAAAAATAGACTGTACGCTGCAGCCTGTCGGATACAAGCACGCAGAAGACTTTGCAGAAACGCTGTTGCAGTATCTCAAGGACAACGACGGCGTGTGCGACCTTGGCGACAAGAGCGATGCAGAAGACATCAAACGCCGTTTTCAAGTGTCGAAGAAAGTCTACAAGAAAGCTGTCGGCGACCTCTACAAGCGTCATCTTATCACGATAGAACCATTGGCAATCAAGTTGGTCTGACCGGGAGGTGCAGCACAAAATAAGTAAGAATGTAAATGAATTTACTTCTGAACTCGTAATTTTTAAAAAACTTCTAAACTTAAAAACTGGGCTATTTGTAAACTTGTCTACTTGTTCACTTGTCAGCTCGTCAGCTTGTCTACTTGTTCACTCGTCAGCTTGTCCACTTACCCCTTACCTATGCAAAATCAATTTTCAAGAACCGAACTTTTATTGGGCAGCCCTGCCCTCGAGACATTGAAAAACAGCCACGTAATCGTGTTTGGTGTTGGTGGCGTTGGTGGCTATGTAGTGGAAGTGTTGGCACGAAGTGGCGTGGGCAGCATAGATATTGTGGACGACGACCTTGTTGCACTATCCAATATCAACCGGCAGATTATCGCAACGCACAGTTCACTCAGCAAACCGAAAGTAGACATTGCCGAAGCAAGAATCAAGGACATCAATCCCGATTGCAAAGTACGCAAGTTCCAGACGTTCTATCTTCCCGAAACAGCCTCACAATTCGATTTCTCCACCTACGATTATGTGGTGGACTGCATTGATACCGTGGTGGCTAAAATAGACATCATCACACGTTGCCACAATCTCAACGTCCCTTTTATCAGCAGTATGGGTGCAGCTTTCAAACTGGATGCCACGCAATTCTGCGTAACCGACCTGTTCAAGACCATCAACGACCCTCTTGCAAAGGTGCTGCGAAAGAAACTTCGCAAGACCAATGTGCGCAACGTCAAGGTGGTATATAGTCCGGAAGAGCCACTCACAAGCCTCCATCCCTCTTCCTCTTACGAACAGGATACACAGCCAGCCGAAGAACCGACCGGCATTGCCCACACAAAACGGCTCACTCCCGCTTCGAATGCGTGGGTTCCAGCTACTGCCGGATTGATAGCAGGCGGCGAAGTAATCAAGGATCTTTGCATCAAAGCCAATACAATGCGCATAGAATAATGCCTCAGCTTTAGGAGAAATTGGCGAGTGTAGAGTCAACCAGCAAGTGCAAAATTACAACACATGTTTGAAGAACTCGCACTTTGGTGTGGAAAAGTTTAGTTTTTCCCTTGGTCTTTCATTCAATATCTTCTGTATGGCCATAATCCTCTTGTCCGTATAGTTCTCAAAGGAATCCTTTTTAGGTATATATTGTCTGATTAACTTGTTTGTATTCTCAATGGCTCCCTTTTGCCATGGACAATATGGATCTGCAAAGTACACAGGCACGCCCAACCATTTCGTGATATCCTTATGTGCGGCAAACTCAGGTCCGTTGTCAGTGGTAATGGTCTTCAGTCTGTCCTTGTATGGCAGCAGCAGTCTCCTGACTGCTTTTGCCAGAGGTTTCGACTGCTTCCCAAATGGCAGTTTCTGCATAAGCAACATATTGGTGGATTTCTCCACCAGTGTGAGTATGGCCCTTTGGGCAGGGTCGACGTTCAGGTCCATCTCAAAGTCTCCAAATCTCTTCCCGTCCACTTCCTTGCTTCTCTCATGGATGCTCACCCTGTCCTTGACAGGAAGATGCCCACCCTTGGGGTGATGCCTGTATTTCATCTGATGTCTTGTGTGCCCGGCAAGTTTCCCTGTCGGGTCATTGTGGATGATGTTGTAGATGGACTGATGGGACACCCTTATCCCCTCATTCACACGCAGATACCCTGATATTTGTCTTGGAGACCATTGGTCATTAACGATATATTCCTTGATTCTCCAGACCAATTCGTCGGAGAGTCTGGAGTTGCTCACCGTTCGCCTCCTGCGCTGCATGGCCATGTCGTGCGCCTTCGTCCAGATATACTTTCCCGAGGGCGTGCTGTTGCGTTTGATTTCACGTGAGAGTGTTGCCTGACTGATGCCGACGATGGCGGCAATTTCTTTTCTTGCGGTTTTCTTTTGAAGTAAGGCGAAAATTTGCGACCTTTGCTCCGAGATTAATTGATGATACATTTACAATACAAAGTTAGTTAATCTTGGGGAGACTTCGGTCTCCCTTTTTTAATTTGTATTGCCGGTTGTTGCTTTTTCCTCGCCGAGAGATGCAGACAACCTCTCGCTACGCTTCGAGAACGTCTGCATCTCTCGGCGAGGGCTACTCTTTTTTGCACTTCGATTTGGAATCTTCACGAGAATACAAACTGCTGTATATGTATTCTGACGTATATGTACGTCTTAGAAAGTAATCAACATCTTCCTGAACGCTTCTCAAATGGTTATAAATTCAATTCCAGCAACAGGCAATGAGTCCGTAGCGACAATATCATATGTTTGTCTTTTCTGTCTTTTTATATTTATAACGTGAGTTAGATGAATTTAGGATAAATTAAGCTGTGTGCCTAATGTCTATTACGCCTGAAACTGAAAGAGTCTGTACCTGTCGTTTGTCCACTTACAAGGCAAAGTAGATGGCAATGGAAAAGGAAATAACAGGACTATGCTACTAAAGGGAATAACTCCGTTACGACGACAATCGCAACGGAGTTACGACAAATACACCAACTCCGTTACAGCAAAAGCACTATAACAACTACGATACAAACAGAAAAATCACGTGCTCTTTTCCTTTTTGTTATAATTCTAAGAGTAATCATTAGCGTGAGTGTAGTCTTCAATTCGAAGTGCAGTATGATAATCTATCAAATGCATCTCTTATCAACAATTACAACACTAGTTCAAGGAAGTTCATCCTTCTTTCGTTTCGCAGAAAAGATATGACCACGGTACGGAATTCTTCCCGACATCATTGATTGACACAGATGTAGAATGCTGCTTCTGCAAATTCTTACTGTCAGATGATCGAGAATCAGGATCACCACGAGGTTAATGATTTTTCAGGAATGTATACTGCTGCCGGTTACAAGATGGTGGGTGTGGTAGAAGACACCAAGGTGTAGAGCGATGCAAGCAACCATCTCTTTGCTTTCAGCAATAGCAAAGGCAAGTTCCTCAAGATAAAGGAAACCGGCAACACGATGCCTTACTTCAGTGCCTACCTGAAGCTCAACGGCTCCAATCAGGCCAAGGAATTCTCATTCCGTTTTGACGACGAGACTGCCGTAACAGGCATTGAGAATATCAACGCTGCGAAGGAGACAGACGACAATGCGCCTTACTACAACCTGAACGGTATGAGAGTGGAGAATCCCGTGAAAGGCGTGTATATCCACAACGGAAAGAAAGTAATCATTAAATAAAAAAGATACTGACAATGAAGAAAAAAGAATATATGCAGCCCATAGTTTCAATAGTCGCCATAAAGGGCGATGCACTGATGGGCGATGAATGGTGGAGCGTAGGAGTGGATACGGAAGAGGAAATCGAGGATGATGATATCGGTGCCAAGCAGGGCAACCTTTCCTCTGACAACTGGGGCAACACTGGCTACACTCCTTGGGACGATTGATATTACAACAAAGCCGCATTCCACATCTGTGGAGTGCGGCATTTTCATTTGACATAGGAAGGTGCTTTCTTCCGATGGCTGTTCAATCTTTGAGAGCGGTATATATAGATTACGACGAAATATACTTCCGTGAGGCACGACTTATACTTTAGTCATCGCTAACATTTAGATTTCCGATGACCTTTCATCGCTGTGAAATGAATAAATTAACGTGAGTTCGACGAATTCAGAATAAAGCAAGCTGTGTGTCCAATGTCCTTTGTACATTGATACACGGCTTCTTTGGAAACAGGCAATAGGCAGCGATGGCCCCCAATAAATTGACGATAAAATTGTCAAAGGACCGATGCCTGGAGTGCTCTACCTGTGCAATGTTCTTGAGCTCATCATTTACCGTTTCTATGATAGCCCTCTTTCTGAGCAGCAGTTTATCCGAAATACAAAATATTTCCGTAACTTTGTCTTCGGTGAACATAGCTATTTTTGTTTGTAATTCTTTGTATTTCAACACTATAAAGTTACAACAAATTTCACTAATCACCAAATTTACAAAGACTTATAATTCGTCGAACTCACGTTAAATTACCACTACTGCCCCATAACTGAAAAGATTTTATTACTCGTTAATTTTTAGGCGCAAGATTTGTTGAGAAACAGGACTTGCGCTATATTCTTTCAATCAGAAGAGAGATTTCGTTATTCGATTAGAGCTACGGAGTAACATTCTTATAAATATGTTCAGCCACAGTTTTGCTCCCTTTGGGTTCAGACTTATCAGAAATTCAAATATTAATTGGAAAGAAGGAATCTGTTGCTACTGTGTTTTTCTCTTTGAATGCAGATGGTATCCTCAACAGACAGACTTAATCTAATGTCCATCCTCCAAGTTCCTCTTCCTTCGCCAGCCCTTCGTTTCCTCCGACCGTTGTTTCATCCGTAATCGGCAAAGAATCTCCCGACAAGGAACCCAATAACGGCTCGCCCCACACACTCACGATACTAATGACCGGCGCAGTATAATTATTCGCCTTCATTCCAATCATCCGATATATATCACACATCTTACCTTTGGACACTCTTTCTTCCATTTCTGATAACGATTCCTTTATACTCCCTGCTTACTCTTTGTCCTGAAAGATTATAGACTGGTGTTTCGGTAAAGCTCTCCAAATCATTGACTATATCTATGAATGTCGTGTTCTCTTCGGGGCGGAGGACAATGAAGTTTCTGGTACTGCTCCCAGCGTCAAGACTGATATACGCAGTATTGTCTCTCAGCGAATCATTGATCCTTACCTTGCGAAATCCGACCACTCCATTTACCATTGATAGTACATATTGTGTGCCATCTGCCTTGATATCTCGACCAGCAGTAGGCTGCAATAGGTTTCCTGTTGGAATTTCTCCGGAAGTCCCAGCCACGTTTATATTATAGTTTCCCTTGGGGGCTTTTATCAGAACACCCGTATTGCCAGCAACTACGCCTCCAATCTCGGAAAGATATGCCGAGTTTCCATCCTGACGTACAACATAATAGGCCTTCAGTCCGTCAATGTTTCCAAAATCCAGTGGATATGCAGAGGAGATGGTTGCATAACCGGCATCTGTTACCCTAAGAGGAACCGTGGAAGGCATCGCAGGATTCTCAGAATATGTAATCCGTATTTTCTGAATCTGGACTGCGCCTCCACTCCCATCTACCGTGAAGACAACTTTCCTTGACTCTCCTTTCCATATTTTTTTCTTTCCGTCAATCTTACCTTGCTGGCCTTTTTTTAATATCGGACTCTTGTTCGTTTTCGTATAAAATGCAATTTCCCTGATATTCACTGCCGACTCTACCGTGAGGAAATTATGAAAGTATATGTTCAACGATTTTGTAGACGCATAATATCTGGAGACAAAGGTTCCTTCACCAATAGTATCAACTACTAAGCTACAATATTTTCCCTGTATATGGGTTATTTCTTCTTCATTCGCATATCCGTTTTGAGAAAAGACTATCTCCTCTGTAAATGGCTGTGCTGACGCCAGACTTGCTGTCAGAAACAACATCAAAATGATTGCATTACGCAAATGTTTTTTCATATGTAATAACTTCCTAGAACAAAAAAAAACTGAAAATCTGAATTTCAGAATAAGTCAAGAAGAAAAATTCCATAAAAACAACATCAGCTACTGGCCGAACACAGGATTTCCATCCGTGCTTTCCACCACGCCGAGCCTTCTTCCATCAAATGCCGCTTCCCCAATCCGGCAGCACTCCACGGAACAGGAACGGCATACGGGTGGAGGAAGCGGAACAGGAACGGCACACATACAAACAAAAAAAGAGTCCCCCGAACTTTCGCTCAAGAGACTCCTAAAAGAAGGCGGCCACCTACTCTCCCGCATTGCATCGCAGTACCATCGGCGCAGCCGGGCTTAACTTCTCTGTTCGGAATGGGAAGAGGTGGAACCCCGGCGCAATAACCACCTGATAAGTTTTATCGGACCACCATCCCCGCTCACTCTGGGGAGGAACCGTAAGGGCGACTATCGCCACAAGCAAAACAAAGGAAAGACGCCGCAAAGAATCCTCTCTCACTTCCGGACCACACGGGGAAACCCGAACCGGAATACAGCTCAAAGCATAAACCAACAAGCGAAAGCTTCGGGCAATTAGTAGCGCTCGGCTTTGACGTCGCCGTCTTTACACCTGCGCCCTATCAACGTCATCGTCTATGACGACCCTCAAATAGGAGCTCTAATCTTGCGGAAGGCTTCGCACTTAGATGCTTTCAGCGCTTATCCATACCAGACTCAGATACCCGGCGGTGCACCTGGCGGCACAACCGGCAAACCGGAGGTCTGTCCACCACGGTCCTCTCGTACTAGTGGCGGCACCACGCAAAACTCCAACGCCCACGATAGATAGAGACCGAACTGTCTCACGACGTTCTGAACCCAGCTCGCGTGCCACTTTAATGGGCGAACAGCCCAACCCTTGGGACCTTCTCCAGCCCCAGGATGTGACGAGCCGACATCGAGGTGCCAAACCACCCCGTCGATATGAGCTCTTGGGGGGGATCAGCCTGTTATCCCCGGAGTACCTTTTATCCTTTGAGCGATGCAGTTTCCATACACTTGCACCGGATCACTATGCCCCAGTTTCCTGCCTGCTCGGCATGTCTGCCTCCCAGTCAAGCGCCCTTATGCCATTGCACTCTGTAAGGCCGGTTACCAATCGGCCCGAGGGCACCTTTGGAAGCCTCCGTTACGCTTTTGGAGGCGACCACCCCAGTCAAACTACCCGCCAAGCAGTGTCCGCACAAATCGCGCGTTAGACCTCAGACAGCCAAAGGGCCGTATTTCAAGGATGGCTCCACCGATGCTGGCGCACCCGCTTCGAAGCCTCCGGCCTATCCTACACATCGGATGACCGAGGTCAGTGCTAAGCTGTAGTAAAGGTTCACGGGGTCTTTTCGTCCCATCGCGGGTAATCGGCATCTTCACCGATACTACAATTTCACTGAGCTCATGGTTGAGACAGCGTCCAGATCATTACACCATTCGTGCAGGTCGGAACTTACCCGACAAGGAATTTCGCTACCTTAGGACCGTTATAGTTACGGCCGCCGTTTACCGGGGCTTCAATTCAAGCCTTCGGATCGCTCCTGAGCTCTCCTCTTAACCTTCCGGCACCGGGCAGGTGTCAGGCTGTATACGTCATCTCTCGAGTTTGCACAGCCCTGTGTTTTTGTTAAACAGTTGCCTGGACCTATTCTCTGCGCCTCCCTGAGCTAACAGGGAGGACCCCTTATCCCGAAGTTACGGGGTCAGTTTGCCTAGTTCCTTAACCATGAATCTCTCAACGCCTGAGTATGTTCTACCCGACCACGTGTGTCCGTTTGCGGTACGGGTTGCGTGAACATGAGCTTAGCGGATTTTCTCGGGAGTATGGTTACCTCTGCTGTCGGACCCTCCCGGGGGAGGCTCCGTACTGTCGGGGTTCGTCTCGGGATGCGGATTTGCCTGCACCCCTCACGGACTACGCCCTTCAACGCCCTATTCCGTCAGGGCGCGAGAGTGTCACTGCTCCGTCTCCACGTCGCTGAACACGCAAGTCACGGAATGTTAACCGTGTCTGCCATCGCCATCGCCGTTCGGCTGAGACTTAGGACCCGACTGACCCCGGGCTGATTGGCATCGCCCGGGAAACCTCGGTCTTGCGGCGGGGGGGAATCTCACCCCCCTTGTCGTTACTTATACCTACATTTGCTTTTCCATGCGCTCCAGGATAGGTCACCCGCACCATTCGGCGCACATGGAATGCTCCCCTACCGATACTTTTTATATACAATGCTATCCCGCGTCTTCGGTATCCGGCTTATACCCGATTATTATCCACGCCCGGACCCTCGACTAGTGAGCTGTTACGCACTCTTTGAATGAATGGCTGCTTCCAAGCCAACATCCTAGCTGTCACCGGGACCAGACTTCGTTAGACTAACTCAGCACGGAATTT
Organism: Prevotella sp. HUN102; assembly: GCF_000688375.1. Classification (NCBI taxonomy): domain Bacteria; kingdom Pseudomonadati; phylum Bacteroidota; class Bacteroidia; order Bacteroidales; family Prevotellaceae; genus Prevotella; species Prevotella sp. HUN102. The sequence goes on from NZ_JIAF01000004.1 coordinate 321,297, forward strand.
CGGGACCTTAGACGGCGGTCAGGATTCTTCTCCTCTCGGGGACGGACCTTAGCACCCGCCCCCTTACTGCGCGACTCCAGTCCGTGAGCATTCGGAGTTCGTCAGGTCTCGATAGGCGGTGAAGCCCTCTCGACCTATCGGTCGCTCTACCTCTCACGGAGAACATCGCACGCGGCACCTAAATGCCTTTCGGGGAGTACGAGCTATCTCCAAGTTTGATTGGCCTTTCACTCCTACACTCACCTCATCGGGAAGCTTTTCAACGCTTATCCGTTCGGTCCTCCATCCCGTGTTACCGGGACTTCAACCTGGGCAAGTGTAGATCACTTGGTTTCGCGTCTACCCCATCTGACTAAACGCCCTCTTCAGGCTCGCTTTCACTGCGGCTACGGGGCTGAGCCCCTCAACCTCGCCAGACATGGTAACTCGTAGGTTCATTATGCAAAAGGCACGCCGTCACACGCAGGGCGTGCTCCGACCGCTTGTAGGCGGATGGTTTCAGGAACTGTTTCACTCCCCTCGCCGGGGTGCTTTTCACCTTTCCCTCACGGTACTCGTACACTATCGGTCTCACGGGAGTATTTAGCCTTGCCGGATGGTCCCGGCGGATTCACACAGGATTTCACGTGTCCCGCGCTACTCAGGATACCGCTACGCTCCCTCGGGCTTCGAGTACAGGCCTGTCACCTTGTACCGGGATTCTTTCCAGAATCTTCCTCTCGCCTCCGGGATGCGACCCCGCGGTCCTACAACCCCCGCAGCGCGTCGCCACGCCGCGGGTTTGGGCTGCTCCCCGTTCGCTCGCCACTACTGGGGGAATCATTGAATTATTTTCTTTTCCTGCAGGTACTAAGATGTTTCAGTTCCCTGCGTTGGCCTCCCGGCAGCAGCCGGGATGGCATCCCTCCAGGATGCCGGGTTGTCCCATTCGGAAATCCCGGGATCAAAGGTCATTTGCACCTACCCCGGGCTTGTCGCAGCTTATCACGTCCTTCATCGCCTCCGTGAGCCTAGGCATCCGCCATCCGCCCTTATATACTTTCTGCTCGACTCGGCTCCAAAAAAGGAGCGAGTAGCTCATACTTTCAGCTGTATCTAGAAATCATTTGCGCACACACTCCACAAAGGAGCGCGCACTTTCGTCTTTACTTTACAGTTTGCTTGTGTCAATATGTCAAAGATCGTGCATTCCCGCAAACGCCAGAGGCGCGGGGAACGGAAGTGAAGACGGAGGGCTCGAACCTCGGACGGCGGGCCTAGAACCCGGATCTCCAGAGTCAATACAGAGCGAGGCGCAGCACAAGAAGGGAAATGAACCCACCAATGAATACCAAACGCAACTTCCGAACAGGAAAACTTCCCCGGAAAAGGCACCCTCTCCAGAAAGGAGGTGTTCCAGCCGCACCTTCCGGTACGGCTACCTTGTTACGACTTAGCCCCAATCACCAGTTTTGCCCTAGGCCGCTCCTGGACGGTTACGGACTTCAGGCACCCCCGGCTTTCATGGCTTGACGGGCGGTGTGTACAAGGCCCGGGAACGTATTCACCGCGCCATGGCTGATGCGCGATTACTAGCGAATCCAGCTTCGTGGGGTCGGGTTGCAGACCCCAGTCCGAACTGGGACCGGCTTTGAGGATTGGATGGAGCTCGCGCGCCACCGACTTTCTGTACCGGCCATTGTAACACGTGTGTAGCCCCGGACGTAAGGGCCGTGCTGATTTGACGTCATCCCCACCTTCCTCGCACCTTGCGGCGGCAGTGTCCCCAGAGTGCCCGGCATAACCCGATGGCAACTGGGGAGAGGGGTTGCGCTCGTTATGGCACTTAAGCCGACACCTCACGGCACGAGCTGACGACAACCATGCAGCACCTTCACAGATGCCCCGAGGGGCGTCACCATCTCTGGATCCTTCATCTGCAATTCAAGCCCGGGTAAGGTTCCTCGCGTATCATCGAATTAAACCACATGTTCCTCCGCTTGTGCGGGCCCCCGTCAATTCCTTTGAGTTTCACCGTTGCCGGCGTACTCCCCAGGTGGGATGCTTAACGCTTTCGCTTGGCCGCCGGAGCAAAACACCGACAGCGGGCATCCATCGTTTACCGTGCGGACTACCAGGGTATCTAATCCTGTTCGATACCCGCACCTTCGAGCTTTAGCGTCAGTCGCACTCCCGTAAGCTGCCTTCGCGATCGGAGTTCCTCATGATATCTAAGCATTTCACCGCTACACCATGAATTCCGCCTACGTTGCGTGCACTCAAGCCAGCCAGTTCGCGCTGCAGTGCGGATGTTGAGCATCCGCATTTCACAACACGCTTGACAGGCCGCCTACACTCCCTTTAAACCCAATAAATCCGGATAACGCCCGGACCTTCCGTATTACCGCGGCTGCTGGCACGGAATTAGCCGGTCCTTATTCATGCGGTACCTGCAATAAGCCACGCGTGGCCCACTTTATCCCCGCATAAAAGCAGTTTACAACCCATAGGGCCGTCTTCCTGCACGCTACTTGGCTGGTTCAGGCTCCCGCCCATTGACCAATATTCCTCACTGCTGCCTCCCGTAGGAGTTAGGACCGTGTCTCAGTTCCTATGTGGGGGACCTTCCTCTCAGAACCCCTACTGATCGTTGCCTTGGTGGGCCGTTACCCCGCCAACGAGCTAATCAGACGCATCCCCATCCCGGTCCGATCAATCTTTAGTTCCCGTCAGATGCCCTCAGGGAACCCCATGCGGTATTAGTCCGTCTTTCGACGGGTTATCCCGCAGGCCGGGGCAGGTTGGATACGCGTTACTCACCCGTGCGCCGGTCGACGTCCGAAGGATGCAAGCACCCAACGCCGTTTCCCCTCGACTTGCATGTGTTAAGCCTGTAGCTAGCGTTCATCCTGAGCCAGGATCAAACTCTCCACTGTAAAAATATGTGTACCGGCGGAATCCTACCGAAGTGAAAACAACGGGAAGGATGCGCCGAGCTGTCTCTGTTCCAGAATGCCTATCCTATAATGAAAGTATCAAGTCCAAAAGTACCTGTTCGATATGTTCGGTGTGATGTGTAATGGGAAATGGGAAATGTGTGATGGGAAATATGAAATTTCGCAAGGACACAGAACCACAAGACCACAGGGCACACACACCGGAATTGATAAGGTTCGTTTCTTATACCCGTCCGCTAAAAAAGCGGACGCTTCTTGTACTACTACTCTGTATTATGTAAATCTATTCAAAGAACTCTTTCTTAATGCGCTCAACTGAAACTGCTGAAAGGCTCATTTCTGAAAAGCGATTGCAAAGATACGCAAAACTTCAATACGCACCAAACAAATCAAGATTATTTTTTCAAAAAATGTGATTTTTACGCATATTGATTGATATAAATCAATGTTATTTGGTCTTACACATTATATAATATATAAGAGCGAAACAAAATCTAAAAAGAGAATATAAAACAAGTCGCCCCCGAAAGCTATGCTCAGAGGCGACTCTTTTTAAGTATCCTTTTTTATGTTTTATTTAAAAATCTTGTGGCGAGAGGCTTTTTATCTGCGAATTATCTTGCGCACAGTACCGTCTGCCATACGCACGATGTTCAGTCCCCGCTGCATTTCGTTCTGACGTCTGCCGTCCAAAGTATAAATATCCTTCACTTCCGTTGCATTTTCTGCCGCCACTACGGCAATTCCATCGGCAGTCTTGCGTGTGAAATAACCAGTATCGGGGTTAGCCATAGAAACATCTGTTTCATCTTCGTTATACGCTACTGCTCCCACGAGTTTTTTGCTGGCTTTGAACATTTGGTCTGATTTTTCGCATTTCCACGTATCATTACAATAGATGGTGGTAAGTTCCGAACAAAAACCAAACATTCCTTCCATAATTGCAACATTCTTTGTGTCAAAGTTAGAAACATCGAGTGAAGTCAGAGACGAACAGCCATAGAACATACCGGACATATCTGTAACATTCTTCGTGTCAAAGTTAGAAACATTAAGCGAGGTTAGAGCGTCGCAATTGTAGAACATACAATTCAGATCTGTAACATTCTTTGTGTCGAAGCGAGAAAGATCAAGCGAGATCAGAGATTTGCAACCACCAAACATAAAATTCATATCGGTTACTTCTGAAGTATTGAGATTCTCTATACTTTCTATCTTCTCCAGTTTTTTACAGCCAACAAACCAAAAAGCAGTGGACTTCGGACGATAATCTTTAAACGATGCGTCGAACACCGCCAAAGTAGTTACGCTATTGAAGCCATTATCGACTACAACCCAAGCAGGATATGGAATGGGATCATCTTCGATTTTTACGGTTTCATCTATCCCATACACTTTCCCCGTGCGCGAGGCTTTCTGCATATCATAATAGAAAGTCAAGGTTGAGCCGTCTGCCACAACATAGGCTTCCTTGCCTTGCGCCATCGCTACAGAAGGAAAGACGAGCATCGCCACCAACAAGGCGACGAAAACGAAGAGTAAATTTTTCTTTTTCATACATTTTAAAATTAAATTGTTAATAAATATATTAAGTTAATTCTCTAACTATGAACAACAGCACTTCGATGTGTTTCGGCAACAGCCAAAACAGACAGGCTCTGCCCACATTCCATAAGTTTGAGAAATGTGAGCAGAGCCTAAGTTTACGACCTCAATTAAACCGTGTTCAGAAACAGCCTCTAAAGCCTCTCGGGAAGCCGACGCAAGCCCCCCCCCGGAGACGGAAAGAGAGCGCGACAGAGCGCAGCTAAAAGGTCTCTGTGTCGATATTTTGATGCAACGCAAGAGTCTCCTTGCCATACGGTCGATTGTTTATTTCAGTTATACTGTTCGACTGCCGCAGACAGCAGCGATAAATCTGTTTCTAATATTCGCTTTCAAAGATAATGCTTTTTTCTGAACACGACAAAGAATAAGGCTATAAAAGTTGCATTTACTATATTTTTCCCTCAATCAGTTCCACTAAATAAGTGATGAAAATAATGTGGAAACGAGAGACTAATCAGAGAAGATTGCAAGTATGCGAAGAATGCGTTCCATTCTTCGCACGTTTGCATTGCATTCTTGCGAAGATTGCAATGCATTCTTCGCACGTTTGGAAGCCGCACGTTTACCCTTTGATTTCCAACTACTTACAAACAAGGATTATTCAACACATTACAAGCTCTGAAATGCTTCCTCAAAACATCATCGCAGCGTAGCAAGCATATTCCTCCCGAGGCTCGTTTTCAGCATATTCCTTGCAAATTTCGGGGATTTTTCGGAACTTTGCAGCAAATCTGTAAGCAGAACCGACCGGAATATCCACAGGCGAGGCAAGCGGAAATGCCCAAGAGCCAACGCGCGCACCACTCCAAGCTATTCCCATTCTGCGAAATCAAGACACACAAAGAGCTTTAGAATAAATTGCAAAAAACGAAAAAGTTATGGCAAAACAAGCGTATGTAAAGAAAAACCTTGAATGGTTGGTAGAAAAGGCAAAGGAGGATGGCGTGCTGCCACTCCCGAAAGGCATATATTATAAGGTAATAAAATCGGGCAGCGGAGAGGGTGCTTCGCCTTCACGGCGCAGCATCATCACGGTCCACTACACCGGCAGAACCATCAACGGAAAGAAATTCGACAGCAGCAGAGGCGGCACGCCACTGGCAATCCGGCTGAACGAACTCATCGAGGGATGGCAGACAGCACTTCAGCAAATGCACAACGGCGATGTATGGGAGATTTATCTGCCGGCGGAAATGGGCTACGGAAAGTTCTCGCAACCAGGAATCCCCGGTGGTTCTACGCTGATTTTCGAGATAGAACTCATTGCCATAGGCTGACAAGAGAGTCGGAGATTGTATGGAAAAAGGCGTAAATATTGCAGCAAATGATTTTGAACACCTACTTAATAAAACCAAAAGATGCAAAAAAGGATTGCTAAATTTGGTTGTATCAGCGCATTCTGCTATATTTGCAAAACATAATATGGCATACGATTTGCATTTAAAATGCTATCGGAACAAGTGCCTGATTGAGCAAGATGCGCATATATAATAATGTGTAATTCCGAAAGAAGGCACACAACAAGCATAAAGACAAACAACAAAATAAGAAAATTATGGATTTCAACAACTATTCAAACTTCACCAACGACCGCAGCCGCGAGTTGGAACTAGCACACGCATTTCCTATGCTTATGCGCAAGGTATATGTATGGATGACGATGGCACTGGCCATTACGGGCATCGTGGCCTACGGAGTAAGCACATCTGCTTCAATGGCATCAATGCTCTATACAAGTTCTGCGCCACTGCTCATTGCCTGTCTGGCAGAATTGGGCATCGTGTTCTATCTGTCCTCGCGCATCTACAAGCTGTCCCTTACTGCCGCTACGGGCTGGTTCATAGCCTTTTCCGTAATAAACGGAATCACGATGGGATGGATTTTCCTCGCATATTCCATCGCCTCCATTGCAAAGACCTTCTTCATTACTGCCGGCACCTTCGGCGCAATGGCCATCGTGGGCAGCACAACAAAGAAGGATCTGACAAAGATGGGCGGTATCCTGATGATGGCACTGATCGGGCTTATCATTGCAAGTCTGGTAAATCTGTTCCTCAAGAGCGGCACAATGGACTACATTGTCAGCGCAATCGGCGTGCTTGTGTTTACCGGCCTTACGGCTTGGGATGCGCAGACCATCAAGCGTCAGTTGATGATGGCACCCGATGCAGGCGAATCGGCACAGAAGATAGCACTTCTCGGTTCGCTCAGTCTCTACCTGGACTTCATCAACCTCTTCCTCTACTTGCTGCGTTTCTTCGGCAGCAGCAGAGATTAAGCACAGAAGCACCTCATTTTAGGAATAAAAGAACGAAAGGATGCAGACTCTTTGGGTTTGCATCCTTTTTCTATTGCATTGCCATCAACCCACGGATTGCCTACAACCGGCACACGGGCATTCCACAAAATTAATATCATTTCTAAATATTTAAACTGATTTTATTTGCAAACAATCAAAAATTTGTATAGATTTGCATTACCAATAGTATAATTATTCAACTTATGAAAGTTAAGACAAACAGGCTCGAGACCCTGAAAATGCTTATCTCCAGTATGGAACTAAGCTCGCAGGAAGAAGTGCTCAAAGCCTTGGAAAAAGAAGGTTTCAAGCTCACACAGGCTACGCTCAGCCGCGACTTGAAACAACTCAAAGTGGCAAAGGCTGCATCGATGAATGGCAAATACGTTTATGTATTGCCCAACGAGACGATGTACAAGCGAATAAGTGCCCCGAGAAGAGCTTCGGATATGCTTCAGCGCAGCGGCTATCTGTCTATCCGTTTCTCCGGACAACTGGCAGTTATGAAGACACGGCCGGGCTATGCGAGCGCAATTGCCTACGATTTGGACAACAGCGACATTCCCGAGATACTGGGTTCGATAGCCGGCGACGACACCATCTTCCTCGCAACGAAGGAAGGTTGCACGAGAGAAGAAATCATCATCTCGCTCTCCTACATCATTCCGGAAATAGGAGACATAACGGACAGCGAGTAAACCGTCGGCAAGGGTAACGCAGAGGCAGCCAAAAGAGCAGAGAGCCTCGCCGCTGCTCCCCACTCCATTGCCTTCCTATTTCCGTATCCACGAGAAAGGACAGCGAAAACGGTATGGCTCTGAACAGAGAACAGACCATCAATCAACAATAAAAGAAATACAGATTATGAGTTTTGATCCTAAGAGAAGACTATTATTGTCGCGCAATGATGTGAAGATTGCCGGCGTTTGTGGCGGTATTGCAGAGTATTTAGAGATAGACCCGACCATCGTGCGTGTTGTCTACACTGCGCTGACACTCTTCAGTGCTGCATTTCCGGGCATAATTCTCTATATCCTCCTTATGCTCATCATACCCAAAGCGCAATAATAACATAACCGGACAGTACAGGAATAACGTATGAAAATATCAGTTATCGGAGCAGGCTCAATGGGTGGCGCATTTGCCGAGGGTCTGTTGAAAGGAAGTATATTCGCACCTGAAGACATAACCGTGGCGAATCCACACGAAGACAAGCTGCACCGCTTTGCCGAAATGGGTGCAAGCATTACTACAAGCAACGTTGCCGCGGCGATGGATGCCGACATTATCGCCATAGTCGTAAAGCCTTGGCTGGTGGAAGAGGTGCTGAAGGAAATCAAGCCCGTGTTCAATCCGGAGAAACAAATGCTCATCAATATGGCTGCGTCCGTCAAGAGTGCGCAGATTATCGACTGGATGGGCGGCGACGGCCTTTCCCTGTTTCAGGTAATGCCCAATATTTCCATTGCCCTGAAGGAATCTATGACGCTCATTGCGCCCATCGGAGCCTCATCCGACCAGACAAGTACCGTCAAGGAGATTTTCGACGACCTCGGACAAAGCCTCATTACGGACGAAACTCACTTCGCTGCCGGCACAACGCTCGCAAGCTGTGGCATCGCCTACGCTTTGCGCTATATTCGTGCAGCATCGGAAGGTGGCGTGGAAATAGGTTTCAAAGCCGACCTCTCAAAGGAAATCGTACTCCAGACGCTGAAGGGTGCCGTGGCGTTGCTGCAGGAAAGCGGCGAGCATCCCGAAGCAATGATAGACAGAGTTACCACCCCGGGAGGACTTACCATCAGAGGACTGAACGAAATGGAGCACGCAGGCTTCACGTCGGCAGTCATCAGAGGACTGAAAGCTGCGTTGTAAATTTCTGTCAAACACTTCATCTCCTTTCAGATTCTTCCGAACAGAACTGTTTTCGCCTCTGCATTCAAAGGCAAAAAGGCGCATCAAGTTTCCTTGATGCGCCTTTTTATTATCGGTACGAGATCTGTCAAACGCCCGTTCACTATGTCCCGAACGTAGTGTACTACCAGCAGGCTCGCTGTTTGAAAAGCCAATGATTAGCAAAGCAGATGTACATAATCAAAGAAGATTTCTCATTGTTTTCTCCTTGTGGGCTTATAAAATGAATAAGTTCCAACTGATATAAGAATAGCTAAAATACAATTATCTATACTAAAAATTTCACTCCAAACAATAGTATGAGGTGGAAACACTAACTCAACAATAATAGCCATAAAGAATAAGGCTACGGAAGTTAGTAATAAATCAAGTATGAAATCTATGAGAAATCGTATCATAATAAGAATATTTTTTCAGTTTTAAAATTTAGTTTGTAAAGATGCGACAAAGTTATGCAAAAAAAGGATAAGACTAAAATAAATATTGTTTTTTTTTAATACTTTAACAAAAGAGAGATAATATTTACTTTTCAAGATTTGATGATGTATTCAATGTGAGATTAATAACTCTCCAAAACTGAATTATCTTTGCAAAACAGGGAACGGTACAGACAGGCACGATTCTCCGAAGCATTCCTTTCCTGACAGAAAACGAAAAACTCTACTTCAAATTGAGAACAAAAAATCATCCGGTACGGCTATTTAAATGTTTTAAAATAGACAATAGAACGTTTTTGTTCCAAAAATATTTGGAGACTTGGAACAAAATCGTTACCTTTGCATTGTTCATTTAAAACAAGCGATCTATGAAGTATTCTGAATTTTACAAGTTGATTGAACAGCATGGCTGGACAATCAAGGGAGGAAAAAGGCACTACAAATATGTGCATCCTGACTTCCCTTACTCAATTCCAGTAGGTCGGCATAAGACACAGGAAATTCCGAAAGGAACTTTGAATGCTATGTTGAAAGCTGCCGGGTTGAAAGACTAAAGAGCTTCTATGAAAGCTTCCCACTCCTTCGGGAGTGGGTTTTAAGTGAACGTCTTTGATAAGAGGTAAATTAAAAAGATATGAAGAAAATTGTTGCAATTATAGAAAAAGGCGAAGATGGCGGTTATAGCATCTATGCAGCCAATGACCTTCCACTCTTTGCAAGTGGAATGACAGAGCAGGAAGCAAAAGACGAATTCAGCAATTTCGTTCAGGAACAGGCTGAATATATGAAAGAGAGAACAGGAGAATATCCCGTATGGTATAATGTGGATGGAAATGAAATAGAGTACCACTATGATATGTCTGCTTTCTTCCTTGCCTTTCCGTTTATTAATGTTTCAGAACTTGCCAAGAGTATTGGCATTAATCCCTCGCTAATGCGCAAGTACAAAAACGGATTAGCAAAAGCCAGTCCAAAGCAGAAAGACCTAATTCAGCAAAAGTTCGATGATATTATAAATAGGTTGAGTCTTGTAAGATTCTAAAATCCTATCGCTTTTAAATGAACACCTGAGCCTCTTGACATTTCATCTGTCAAGAGGTTTTTATTGCGTAACATATATTTTATTACGTTATTTAAAATAAATTTAGTATCTTTGGCTCATAATCTATTAGTATAAACATTAACTAAAGATTTTTTATGAAATCAGCTTATGCTGTAGATTTATTAGACTCATTAAAAATCGGGAGTAAAGTTAAAATGAAGGTTGCTAACCTTGAAGAATATACAACGAGAACCATATCCTCTGAAGAGATAAATAACATTATCAAGACATATCAATATTATAAAGAATTGGGAGGAGAAATTGAATCCCCTGATATTCCAATCAATCAAGATAATTAAAAATATTGCGCCACACAAAAAGTAGGAAAAAGGTGGAGATTATGCATATAGCTTTAATATTCTGAATAGAAAGAATCTCTTGTCTGCCCCTCTCTGAGGTTTGCTCTAAACTGTTTAATTTTAGCTTTGAAGGTTCACTCGCATTAGAGGATTCGTTTTAATAGAAGTTCAATATGTCCTCATAGTGTTCATAGAAAGTTGTAGCAATCACATTGAAAGAGTGAAATCCAGCTTCTTCGACCTTATTGCACCATTTAGCCATGCATAGTCTGGCAGCATCCTTAACAGTATTCTTTGCAAATATCATCCACAAGGAACGAGATAGGCTGTAGTTGCTTTTAGTCTAGGGTGTATCTCAAACACAGGGGTTCGCCGATTTTTCGCCGACTTCAACACCCCCGACAAAGCAAAAGGAACTGAATATCAGCTCCTTTTGTTCCTATAAGTCGGGATGAGGCGACTCGAACGCCCGACCCCTACGTCCCGAACGTAGTGCGCTACCAACTGCGCTACATCCCGATACATTGCCCTTGAAAAGCAAATCGACTGCAAAGTTAAAGAAAAAAACTAAAAACATTGCATTTTTTCCCGAAAATTATCAGTCAGGTAAAAAGAAAGAATGTTGCATTTATAAGAATATTGCATAAAAAATATGTAAATTTGCAGCACGTAATACGACTACACACCTCTCAAAGAAAATAAAAACAGACGATGAAGGCTAAATTAATCGGACTATTTCGCAAAATAATCACTCCTATCAGAAAGGAACTTGCATTCTTTCTATTTACCGTGATGCTGACAGGCTAT